>NZ_RKQZ01000001.1:3600000-3974397 GCF_003814695.1 Myceligenerans xiligouense | reverse complement strand
CTCACGCTAACGCGCCGGGGGCGGACGACGGCCCCGCGCTCACGCGCCGGCGGCGGACGAGCACGCCGTCCTGGCGGTGTAGCTGCGCTCCCATCACGCAGAACGGCGTGGTCGCGGTCCGAGGAGCCGTCGGCCGGGCGGCAGTGCGAGAATCGCGGGTGTGAGCACCACCCCGCCCCTCGGCGTTCTTCCCGGGTTCGATCCCGAGTACCCTGCGCGCGCCGTCGTCGACCTGACCGCCGTCCGCGACAACGTGCGGGCCCTGCGTCGTGCCGCCTCGGGCGCCGCCCTCATGGCCGTGGTCAAGGGTGACGCCTACGGACACGGGCTGCTGCCCGTCGCCCGGGCGGCGCTCGCCGGTGGCGCGACGTGGCTCGGGGCCGCGCAGGTCGGCGAGGCGCTGCGGCTGCGGCGGGCCGGCGTCACCCCCGCCGACGCACGCATCCTCACCTGGCTCTACGCACCCGGCGCGCCTCTGGAGGACGTGCTGCTCGCCGACATCGACATCGGCGTGGCGGCACCCTGGGGTCTTGACGCGGCGGCGGACGCCGCCCGCTCCGCCGGACGTCCCGCGCGCGTGCACCTCAAGGTCGACACCGGGCTCGGCCGCAACGGCGTCACCGTGGACGACCTGCCCGGCGTGCTGCGGCGTGCCGCCGACCTGCGGGGCCTGGTCGAGGTCACCGGCGTCATGTCGCACTTCGCCTGCGCCGACGAGCCCGGCCACCCCAGTATCGACGCCCAGGTGAAGACGTTCGAGGACACGGTGACCGCCGTCGAGGAAGCCGGGTTCACGCCCGAGGTGCGGCATCTCGCCAACTCCGCCGCCACCCTCACCCGGCCCGACACGGCCTGGGACCTCGTACGGACCGGCATCGCGATGTACGGCCTGACGCCCGTGCCGCAGATCAGCGTCCCGAGCACGTACGGACTGCGTCCCGCGATGACCGTGGAGGCGCGGCTCGCGACCGTGAAGCGCGTCCCCGCGGGCAGCGGGGTCTCCTACGGGCTGCACTACACGACGTCGCAGGACACCACGCTCGGCGTGATCCCGCTCGGGTACGCGGACGGCATCCCGCGCCACGCCAGCGGCGGGGCGCTCGGGCCGGGTGGTCCCGTCCTGGTCGGTGGGGGCGTGGGCGACGTCGCGTCGCGCGAGGCCGGGCCGGGCTCCGCGCGCGTCGTGCGGGTCGCGGGCCGGGTGTGCATGGACCAGATCATGGTCGACCTCGGCCCGTACGCGACCGAGCAGGCGGGCGACGTCGTCACGCTGTTCGGACAGGCCGACGGCGTCGAGCACGCCGGGGCGCCCAATGCCGAGGACTGGGCGCAGGCCGCCGGCACCATCAGCTACGAGATCGTCACCCGCGTCGCCGCGCGCATGCCGCGCGTGTACGTCGGCGCCCAGGAAGTAGGAGCAGACGACGCGAGCCTCGGCGCGCTCGCCGGAAAGGGAACATGGTCGTGAACGGGACGACGACGGAGACGATCGCCCTCGAACTGCCCGACGCCGACGCGACCCGCGCGTTCGGTGCGCGGCTCGCCGGGCTGGTACGCGCCGGGGACCTCGTGATCCTCACGGGTGATCTGGGCGCGGGCAAGACGACCCTGACCCAGGGGCTCGGCGGCGGGCTCCACGTGCGCGGCCAGGTCGCGTCGCCGACCTTCATCATCGCGCGTGAGCACCCGCCGCTGCCGCGCGAGGACGGCACCCGCGGCCCGGCGCTCGTGCACGTGGACGCCTATCGGCTCGGGGGCCTGGACGAGCTCGACGCGCTGGACCTGGACTCGTCGCTGGAGGAGTCCGTGACCGTGGTCGAGTGGGGGCGCGGGCTCGCCGAGACGCTCACCGAGGACCGGCTGGAGATCGACCTGGTGCGGCCGCGCGGCGGAGACCCGGACCCGGACGACCCGGACTCCGGCGTGCGTCGCGCGACGGTCCGCGGTGTGGGGGAGCGCTGGGCCGGGCTGCGGCTCTGACGCCGCCGCCGTCGGCGGCCCGAGGCGGTGGAGCGGCCGGCGTGCGCCGGCCGGCTCGCATGTGGCAATCCCTCATATCCGCCCGGCCACCGGCCCTGTTAGCGTCCGACGAGCAGCAGGCGGCGCAGCCTGCTCCGGCTCCGGACACGAACCGAGGTGGTCTCCCGTGGTCATTCGCCGCAGCTCGATACTCGCCGCGATCGCCGCGGCCGCGATGCTGGCCGTGGGGACGGCGCTCGTTCCCGGCCTGCCCGCCCCGGCCTTCGCCGTCGACTGTGCCGCCCCGGCGTGGGCGGAGGGAACCACCTACGCCGTGGGCGACCGGGTCACGTACGAGGGCGGCGGCTACACGGCGACGACGACCCACACGGCGTATCCCGGCACGGGCTGGGACCCGGCGTCGACGCCCGCGCTCTGGACGCACGACGGCACCTGCGACGGCGGGCCGGCTCCGGACCCGACCGGTGACCCGACACCGACCCCCACACCCACGCCCACGGAACCCGATCCGGATCCCGCCACTCCCGTCGCGGCGAACGGCCAGCTCCACGTGTGCGGCGTCGGGCTGTGCAACGAGGACGGCACGCGGATCCAGCTCCGCGGCATGAGCACGCACGGAACCCAGTGGTACTCCCAGTGCGTGACCGGCGCCTCGCTCGACACCCTCGCCCACGACTGGAACGCCGACGTCGTGCGGATCTCCACCTATGTGCAGGAAGGTGGCTACGAGACCGACCCGGAGGGGTTCACCGACCTGGTCCACACCTACATCGACATGCTCACGGCACGCGGCATGTACGCCGTCGTCGACTGGCACATGCTCGACCCGGGCGACCCGAACGTGAACCTCGAGCGCGCCAAGACCTTCTTCAGTGCCGTGGCCGAGCGGCACGGCGGCAAGAACAACATCATCTACGAGGTCGCGAACGAGCCCAACGGCGTGTCGTGGCAGTCGATCAAGAGCTACCACGAGCAGATCATCCCCGTGATCCGCGAGAAGGACCCGGACGCCGTCGTCCTGCTGGGCACCCGAGGATGGTCCTCGCTGGGCGTCTCCGAGGGGTCGGACGAGTCGGAGATCGTGAACGACCCGGTCGACGCCTCGAACGTGATGTACACGTTCCACTTCTACGCCGCGTCGCACGGACAGGAATACCTGAACACGCTCTCCCGCGCCGCCGACCGGATCCCGATGTTCGTCACGGAGTTCGGCACCCAGGACTACGCGGGCGAGGGCGCCAACGACTTCGCCATGTCCCAGCGGTACCTCGACCTCGCGGCGTCGAAGAAGATCAGCTGGGTGAACTGGAACTTCTCCGACGACCACCGGTCGGGGGCGGTCCTCACGCAGGGAAGCTGCGCGGCCGGGTCGTTCGGGACCGGGAACCTCAAGGAGGCCGGGCTCTGGATCCGCGACCGCATCCGGACGCCCGACGACTTCCAGCCCTCGACGCCCTGACCCCCCGGCGGCGCTTCTGGCCCCGAGCGGCCCGAACTACGCTTGGCTCGTGCCCGTCCTCGCCATCGACACCTCCGCCGCCGTGACCGTCTCGCTCGTGAGCGAGAGCGGCGGTCGCCTCGCCGCCCGCTCCTCCGGCGAGCGCCGCCGACATGCCGAGTCCCTCGCCCCGCTGATCACCCAGGTGCTGGGCGACGCCGGCGTCGACCGGACCGAGGTCACCGCCGTCGTCGCCGGGACGGGCCCCGCGCCCTTCACCGGACTGCGGGTCGGGCTGGTCACCGCCCGGACGCTGGCGCTCGCGCTCGCGATCCCGGTGCTCGGCGTGCCGAGCATCGACGCGCTCGCGGTCCAGGCGGTGAGCGATCTCGGGCTGAACCCCGACGACGAGGTGCTGGTCGCGTCGGACGCCCGCCGCAAGGAGGTCTACTGGGCGCGGTACCGCGTCGTCGCGCACGAGGGACCGCACGGCGTCCCGGTGGTCGACAGGCTCGCGGGGCCCGACGTCGGCCGGCCGGCGGCGGTGGCCGAAGCACAGCTCGGCGGGTCGGCTGCCGCGTCCGCCGGGTCGGCGGGTGCGGGTGCCCCGGGCGGCACCACCCGCGGCGAGGTCCCGGCGGGGACGCGCGGCGCCCGGACCGTCGTCGTCGGCGAAGGGGCTGCCCTGTATCCCGACGTCCTGCCGCTCGACGACGACGCCCCCCTCCTGCCCGACGCGACCGTGCTCGCCCGGCTCGCGCTCGCACGCCGCGACGCGGGCGCGGACCTGCCGACCGAGCCGCTGTACCTGCGCCGTCCCGACGTGCAGGAACCCGCCGGGCGAAAACTTCCCGCCCGGGGCTAGGCACGCTTAGGCTGGTGATATGCCCGAGTTCCAGGTTCGCCCGCTGCGCAGTTCCGACTTCGATCGTGTCCTGTGGCTGGAGCGCGACCTGTTCGGGTCCGGTGCCTGGACCTACGGGATGCTCGCCGACGAGCTCGCCGCGCTGGGGCGCTGGTACATCGTCGCCACCATGGACGAGCCGGGCACGATCGGGCCCGACCCCGTGGTCGGGTACGCCGGCCTCTGGTTCGACGGCGACGACGCGCAGATCATGACCATCGGCGTGGCCAAGGACCAGCAGCGCAGCGGCGTGGGCCGGCTGCTGATGGACGCGCTGATCGCGCAGGCGCGGAAGCTGAAGGCGCAGGCCGTGCTCCTGGAGGTGCGGGTCGACAACGAGCCCGCCCTGGCGATGTACCGCCGCTCCGGCTTCGAGGTACTGTCCGTGCGCAAGCGCTACTACCAGCCCGAGGACAAGGACGCCTACACGATGCGCCTGGACCTGCGGGCCGAGCCGCGCGCCGTCACCGACGACGGCGACGCCGCCTGAGGCAAAGGGATCGAGACGTGAGGGAACAGGTGCTGGTCGAGGCCGCCGAGCTGGCGGCCGATCTCCAGGTCACGGCCGGGACGCACGCGGATCCCCGGACGGGGACCCCGGTGCTGCTCGACGTGCGCTGGGCCCTCGGCATGACCGACGGCGCCGAGCGGTACCGCGCCGGGCATCTTCCCGGGGCCGTGTACGTGGACCTGGAGACCGAGCTTGCCGCGCCCGCCTCCCCGGCCGCCGGGCGCCACCCCCTGCCGTCCGCGGCCGCCTTCCAGGACTCCGCCCGCCGGTGGGGCGTGGGCCGGGACTCGCGCGTGGTCGTGTACGACGGCGTCGGCGGCACCTCCGCGGCCCGCGCCTGGTGGCTGCTGCGCTACTTCGGGCTGGACGACGTCCGCATCCTCGACGGCGGGCTCGACGCCTGGACCGCGGGCGGCCGCGCGCTCGAGGTCGGCACCGTGACCGCCGAGCCGGGAGACTTCGTCGCGCGGCCCGGCGGGATGCCCGTGCTCGACGCCGACGACGCCGCCGCGCTGGCCGACGGTGAGGGCGTGCTGCTCGACGCGCGGGCCGGGGAGCGCTACCGGGGCGAGGTGGAACCGGTGGACCCCCAGGCGGGACACATCCCCGGAGCGCTGTCCGCACCCACGACGGGGAACCTGGACCTGGACGGGCGGTTCCTCGACGAGGCCAGGCTGCGGGAGCGGTTCGCCGAACTGGGCATCGTCCCGCCGGACGCGGGCCATGCCGCCGGGCCCGGCGAGGGTGATGCGGCGGGGGCGCGTGAGGAGTCCGCCGGTGAGGAGCCTGACGGTGAGGAGTCTCCCGGTGAGGAACTCGTCGGTGAGGAGCTCGCCGGTGTCGGCGTCGGGGTGTACTGCGGCTCCGGCGTCACCGCGTCACACCAGATCGCGGCGCTCGCGGCCGCCGGGGTGCCGGCGGCGCTGTACCCCGGCTCCTGGTCCCAGTGGTCCAACGACCCGACCCGCGAGGTGGCGACCCTGTCCGGCGGCCGGTCCGCTGTCGACGAGGTCGGCTCTCCGAGGGACCGACAGCATTGACGACGGACCGACCGCACCGTCAGACCGTGATCGTCTCCAGCGGCATCGAGGAGTCGACCGGGATGTCCAGGGTGCTCGGGGCGACGCCCGCGCGGACCACGGCGGAACCCAGGGCGGCGATCATCGCGCCGTTGTCCGTGCAGTAGCGGATCGGCGGGATGCGCAGCTCGATCCCGACCTCGGCGCACCGCTTCGCGGCCATCTCGCGGAGCTGCGAGTTCGCGGAGAAGCCGCCGCCGATGACGAGCGTGTCGACGTCGTGCCGCCGGCAGGCCGCGATGGTCTTGGCGGTGAGCACGTCGGCGACCGACTCCGCGAACGAGGCGCACACGTCCTCGACGGGAACGGACTGTCCGGCGTCGGTGCGCGCCTCGACCCAGCGGGCCACGGCCGTCTTCAGGCCGGAGAAGCTGAAGTTGTGCGCGTGTCGTTCCTGGTCCTTCGGCGCGGTGAGGCCACGGGGGAAGCGGATCGCCGTCGGGTCACCCTCGCGCGCGAGCCGGTCGACGTGCGGGCCGCCGGGGTACGGGAGCCCGAGGAGGCGGCCCACCTTGTCGAAGGCCTCGCCGGCGGCGTCGTCCAGGGTGGAGCCCAGCTCGGTGACGTCCGTGGCGACGTCGTCCACGAGGAGCAGGGAGGAGTGGCCGCCCGAGACGACGAGGGCCATGACCCGGTCGGGGAACTCGCCGTGGACGAGCTGGTCGACGCAGGCGTGGCCGATGACGTGGTTCACCCCGTACAGCGGCTTGTTCAGGCCGATCGACAGCGCCTTCGCGGCGGACGCCCCGATGGTCAGCGGGCCCACCAGGCCTGGCCCGGCGGTGACGGCGACGGCGTCGACGTCCGAGAGGCTCACGCCGGCCTCATCGAGCGCGCGCTCGATCGTGGGGATCATCGCCTCCAGGTGGGCGCGGCTGGCGACCTCGGGAATGATCCCGCCGTAGCGCGCGTGCTCCTCCATGGAGGACGCGACGGCGTCGAACAGCAGGTCGTTGCCGCGGACGAGGGCCACCCCGGTCTCGTCGCAGGAGGACTCGATACCGAGGACGAGCGGGTCGCCGGAAGACGTCATGGGGCCAGGCTAGTCCGCGCGGGCCGCCCACTGCCGCCGCGGCCGTGGTGCTGACGGCGGGGTGTGCGAGGGATCACGATTGAAACTTGAACTAAATCCGTGCCGGGCGGTGTTGCGGCGGGCATGATCGAGACACTCGAGGCCGCCGCGCCGCTCGCCATCGACGACGCCGCCGCCGACCGTCTGTTCCGCACCGCGCGCTCCGTCACGAACTGGACCGACGACGAGGTGACCGACGCCCACCTCCGAGCAGCCTGGGACCTGGCGAAGTTCGGGCCGACGGCGATGAACAACCTCCCCCTGCGTTTCGTCGTCGCGCGCTCGCCCGAGGCGAAGGACCGGCTGCTGAAGCACGTGCCCGACGGCAACAGGTCCAAGGTGGAGGCCGCCCCGGCGACCCTCGTGCTCGCCCACGACGCCGAATTCCACGAGCACCTGCCGCGCCTCTTCCCGGTCTACCCGGGGATCAGGGAGCAGCTCGCGCCCGCCGCCGAGATGCGTGACGACATGGCACGCTCGAACGCGCTGATCCAGGCCGGGTACCTGATCGTCGCCCTGCGCTCCGTGGGCCTGTCGCTCCGCCCGATGAACGGGATGGACTTCGACGGCGTGGACGCCGAGTTCTTCGCCGACACCGGCTACAAGTCGTTCATGATGATCGCCGCGGGCGTGAGCGAGGGCGAGGGCACGGACCACCCGCGCCTGCCCCGCTTCGACCTGGACGAGGTCGCCCAGGTTCTCTGAGGTTCCGGCCCACCGGCCGGGCCGCACGACGCCGGGCCGCACGACGCCGGGCCGCACGACGCCGGGCCGCACGACGCCGGGCCGCACGACGCCGGGCCGTGACGTGCCGGCCCGGATCGCGGCAGGCCCGGCACGTCCGCGGGGACGTGCCGGCCCGCCCGTGACCCGGCGGGGTGCGGTCCGGTTGGGTGCCGTCAGGGCGCCGGGAGCGGCCGGCCGGCCTCCATCTCGGCGAGCATCGAGCGCACCACGGCCTCCAGGTCGCCTCCCGACGCGTTCGCCGCAGCGCGCTGGCGCTGGTAGGAGGCGCCGCCCCGGACGATGTCGCCGACCGCGGCGAGGTGCTCGGCGCAACCCAGCCGCTCCGCCGTCGGCTCGAGTTCCACCAGCACCTTCGCGACGGCGTCGGACACCGCGAGCTGGTCGCCGTCGGCCGAGGTGATGATCGTCGCGTCCATGCCGTACCGGGCCGCCCGCCACTTGTTCTCCTTGACGAACCATGGTTGCAGGATCGGCAGCTCGCGTCCGTGGTCCAGCTCGGTGGACAGGTGTTCCACCAGGCAGTGCGTCAGTGCGGCCAGGGCCATCGCCTCGGTGACGTTCGTCGGCCCGTCGCAGATGCGGACCTCGATCGTCCCGTACGCCGGCGACGGACGCACGTCCCAGTGGATCTCGTTGAACTCCTGCGCCACGCCCACGCGGCGCATGTCCTCGGCGTACGACTCCACCTCGTGCCACTCGGTGAACTGGTGCGGCAGTCCCGCCGTGGGGATCTGCTGGAACAGCATGGCCCGGGTCGACGCGTACCCCGTGTCGACCCCGCCCCAGTACGGCGACGAGGCCGACAACGCCTGCAGGTGCGGTGCGTAGGTGAGCATGCCCTGAACGAGCGCGAGCACCTTGTCGCGCCGCTCCACCCCCACGTGCACGTGGAGTCCCCACGTCACGAGCTGCCGCACGAACACCTGGATGCGATCCACCAGGCGGGTGTAGCGCTCCTTCTCGGTGACGAGCTGGTCCTCCCAGTGCGCGAGCGGGTGCATGGCGCCGCCGAGGACCGCGGCGCCGTGCACGCCGGCCGCGATCGTGACCCGGTCGAGGAGCTCGCTGAGCTCGGCGCCCACGGCGCCGACGTCGTCGCACACTCCCGTGGCGATCTCGACGGTGTTCCGCATCAGCTCGGGTTTGATGCGCGGATCCCTGCCCTCGGGCGAGAGCTCCTCGATCACCTGCGGTGCCACCTGAGCCATCGCACCGGAACCGACGTCGACGAGCCCGACCTCCCACTCGAGGCCGATGCTGGAACGCCGTGACGTGCCGAAGGGCACGGGCGCGGGGCCGGTCATGCCCCGCCCCGGAGCGGCTCGACCAGCAGGACCGTCTGGGCGCCCGCGACCCGCGTGAGCACGATCGTCGCTTCCTCGGTCCCGGTGAGCACGAGCTGCTTGCGAAGTTGTTCGGGCACGACGGCGGTGCCCCGCTTCTTGATCGTCAGCCGTCCGACGTTCCGCTCCCGCAGGTACGCCTTGAGGCGCTTGAGTCCGAACGGGAGCGTGTCCAGGACCCGGTAGCCGGTCGCGATCGGTGCGGGGCCCGCGGCGTCGAGGGCCGCCGCGGCGTCGCCACGAGCTCCGGGGGACGTGGCGCCGGATGCGGTGGCGTCGGGGGCCGGAGGCCGGGGCGCGGGGGCGTCCGTCGTGACGTAGGCGATCGTCGGGTCGATCAGGCGCCCGCCGAGCTCGGCGGCGGCGTGCGCGACGAGGCCGGCCCGGATGACCGCGCCGTCGGGTTCGTAGAGGTACTCCCCGACGCCGCCGGTGGGTGCCTCGAGCGCCGCGCCGTCCGGGTGATCCGAGGCGCGCAGTACGCGTGTGCTGGTGTGCTCCTTGCCGTCACCGTCGACGGTCGTGCGCACCACGAGCGCGCTGCGGCCCGGGCCTCGCGGAGCGAGCGGGCCGAACCACAGGCCGGCCTCGACGACGTCGTTGTCGATGGAGACCCACTGCGCCTCGGCGTCCTCCGGCAGGCCCTCGTGGGGAATGCCCGGACCCACCTTGATGCCCAGGGCGGGGACGACGCCGCGGAGGGCGAACACGCTGTCGAGCGGCGGCTCGTAGCTGCGCGGGTCGAAGACCCGGCGGCTGCCGCGTGGCCCGCGCGTGCGGCGGGCCGGGTCGGCGTAGATACCGTCGATGTGTTCGGCGCGCAGATCGAGGGCGAGGCCGTCGGCATGGCGGGCCTCGGCCTCGGGGAACTGGCGCAGGTTCCAGGCGGCGATCCGTGCCGTGACCTCGTCGACGTCCGTGGCCAGGACGCGCAGGCCCGCCCCGGCGAACGCCATCGCGTCAGCGCCGATGCCACTCGTGAGGTCCGCGATGTGGGTGACGCCCGCGCTGGTGAAACGATCGGCGTGCAGCGACGCCACCCGGAGACGTGTGGCCTGCTCGAGGCCGTCGGCGGTGAACAACATCTGCTCGGCGAGCTCGCCGAACTTGGTCCGTGCCTTGCTGCGCAGGCGGGACTGGGTGAGAGCGGCCGCAGCGAGGTCGGGTGCGACACCTTGCTCACGGAGCTTCGTGGAGGTGCGCATGGCGGATCGCTCGTCGTAGGGCGGGAGTGCGCCAAGCAGCGCCCGGCCGGCAGGGCTGAGAAGTTTGCTCAGAATCGCCGCATCCATGGGCAGATCTTTCCACGTTTGGCCTGCTCATGGCGAGACCCTGGGGAAGAATTTTCTTGATTGCGCAAATTCCACTGCTTCTTCACGAGGTGCGGGCGCCGCTCCGGCGCGGGGCGTTCTCGATGGATCTAGCACTCGCCTTGACCGAGTGCTAGCCCCGACCTAGATTTGGGGTGTCATCGCCGCACGTCCCTCCGGGCCGGCGCGGCGATGCCGCGAGATGTTCCGTGCCCGCCGGCACCCGCGACGACGGCGGCCCCGCCGAACACTCGAGCAAACCCGTCAACGTAGCTGATCTTTGATCTGCTCGCAGAAAGAGGAGGTCCGACGTGTCGGTCCCCATCAAGCCGCTCGAGGACCGGATCGTCGTCAAGGCCCTCGAGGCTGAGACCACGACCGCTTCCGGCCTGGTCATCCCGGACACCGCCAAGGAGAAGCCCCAGGAGGGCGAGGTCCTGGCCGTGGGCCCGGGCCGAGTTTCCGACAACGGAAACCGCGTGCCGGTCGACGTCGCCGTGGGCGACAAGGTCCTGTACTCCAAGTACGGCGGCACCGAGGTGAAGTACGCGGGCGAGGACTACCTGGTCCTCTCCTCGCGCGACATCCTCGCCGTGGTCGCGGGCTGAGACAGCCCTCGCCGCATCACGACGGGCCCCGCACACCTCGGTGTGCGGGGCCCGTCGTGCGAGAGGCCGTTGCCGGTCGTGGTGTCCCTGCCGGCGTGGTCCCTGCCCCCTGAGGGCGGCCTGCTCGTTCGTGCTCGGCCGTGAGCGGGATGATTGCGTGACGGATCACAGCGGCAACCGTCTCGCTCGGAGTGCACGCGCGTCCGCGACATCGCGGTGGTGTCACACGCGCGCACCTTCTGACGCGAAACGCGTCAGGCTGGGCGTGTCTTGCCCGCGAGGATGGCGGATCGCTCGTCCTCGCTCAGGCCTCCCCACACCCCGTAAGGCTCACGCACGCGCAGCGACTGCTCGCGGCACTGCATCATCACCGGGCACGACCGGCAGATGGCCTTGGCTGCTTCGGCTCGACGTCGGCGCGTGGACCCGCGTTCCCCCTCCGGGTGGAAGAACAGCGTGTCGTCCGCCTCGCGGCATGCCCCCTGGTACTGCCACTCCCACAGCTCCATGACCGGGCCGGGGAGTCTCGAGATCTCCGTCATGACGAACAACCTACAAGTTGTGCAGAAGTTGTTCAAGGGGCATTTTTGCGCCAGCGCTACCTGTTCGCTTCATGGCGAATCGCGCCACCCCTGACGAGGTTTGACCGAGATCGCCCTGAAACATGCGGAGATAAGCGGCACACCGGGCGGATCGGTGGCGAACGTTTGCGCGGCTCGGCAGAATCGGAGTCATGACATCGACGCGGCCTGCCCAGAGTCAGGGCGGGCCCCGCCCGTCGAGCCCCGGGCTGGCTGTCGCAGCGGTGGCCAAACGCCTCGGGGTCGCACCCGCGACCCTGCGTACCTGGGACCGTCGCTACGGGCTGGGCCCGTCAGGTCGCACAGCGGGCTCACACCGCCGGTACACGCCCGACGACGTGGCAAGACTGCTGGTCATGCGGCGGCTCACCCTTGAGGGCCACGCGCCCGGCGACGCGGCCCGCGCCGCGATCGAGGCGAGCGAGGAGGAGCTCGCCACCGTCCAGTCGGACGAGTCGGCCGAGTTCTCGCAGCGTGACGGCCGGTCGGCGGCGTCCGACCGGGCGGCGGGGGACGGCGGTGCCGACAGGGGCACCGGGGACGAACTCGCGGCGCCGGGGGCGGACGCCGGGGCGGACGCGCCGCCCCCGGCGCGGACGGGCGCCGACCCGGCCGCGCCGGGTCATCCGGAGCACGAGGGTTCCCGCCGTGGCCACCTGCGCGCCCTGCCGGGCGGCGGCGGGTCGCAGCGCGAGCCCGGTCGCTCGCGTGCCGTGGGCGGGACGTCCTGGTCGAGCCGGGTGTCGGCGCTGGTGGACGCCGCCATCAAGTACAGCCGCACGGCATGCGACGCGCTGCTGCGACTCAGCCCCGAGGACGACCCGGCCGTGTGGTGGACGGAGCTCGTCGAGCCGGCGTTCGACCAGGTCGCGGTACGGACCGTGCTCGCCGGGCCGGGCGAGGTGCCGGAGATGGTGCTCGCCGCGGCAGCGCTGGCCAGCCTCCGGGAGTACACCGAGGAGTTCGAGCGGGAGATGGTCGAGGCCGGCGGGCCGCCCGCGAACCACCCGAGCCGGATGCGCAAGATCGTGCTGGTGTTCGCCGCCCCGGACGAGCTCGTCCCGCTCCCGGCGCACGCCCTTGCCGCGTCGCTGGCGGCGAAGGGGACCATGGCGCGGATCGTCACGGGCCCCGCCAGTACGCACCGGTCGGTGGAACTGGTGACGATGGTGCGCCCGGCCGCCGTCGTGCTCGCCACCACGCAGACCCGGCCCGCGCTCGACGTCGTGCACGCGGTGCACGAGGCGTACCCGGACCTGCCGCTCCTCGTCGGGATGCGGGCGGACGCGGCGGCGGTTGACGTCCCCTTCGGCCCCACGGTCCAGCGGGTCCGCTCGTTCAACGGCCTGCTCCACGAGGTCCTTGCGGTCCTCAGGTGAGGTCCGGGGGTGACGGAGGCGACGTCCCCCGGATCACCGGCCACGGAATATTGCGGGGGCTCGCACCGTAGACTCCTGACATGGAGCCCACCGCACCCCAAGCGCACGACCCGTTCGGTTTCCTCGGCCTCACGTACGACGACGTGTTGCTGCTTCCTGGCTACTCCGACCTGGCCCCGTCGGACATCGACACGACCTCTCGCCTGACGAGGGAGATCTCCATCCGCGTGCCGCTGGTGTCGGCGGCGATGGACACCGTCACCGAGTCGCGCATGGCGATCGCGATGGCTCGTCAGGGCGGCATCGGGGTGCTGCACCGCAACCTGTCCATCGAGGACCAGGCGCTCCAGGTGGACATGGTGAAGCGGACGCAGACCGGGATCATCTCGAATCCGGTCACCATCGGTCCGGACGCCACGCTCGAGGAGCTCGACCAGCTCGCGGGGGAGTACCGGATCTCCGGCTTCCCGGTGGTGGACGCCGGCAACCGGCTCATCGGCATCGTCACCAACCGCGACCTGCGGTTCACCCCGGTCGCGGAGTGGGGCACCACCAAGGTCGACGAGGTCATGACCTCCAGCGGCCTGGTCACCGGGCCGGAGGGGATCGCCCGTGAGGACGCCACCGCGCTGCTGCGGCAGAACAAGGTGGAGCGGCTTCCGCTGGTCGACGGCGACGGGCGGCTCACCGGCCTCATCACCGTGAAGGACTTCGTGAAGTCGGAGCAGTTCCCGCGCGCGTCCAAGGACGGGCAGGGCCGCCTGCTGGTGGGTGCCGCGATCGGGTACTTCGGCGACGCGTGGACCCGCGCCACCACCCTGATCGACGCCGGTGTCGACGTGCTCGTGGCGGACACCGCGCACGGGAACGTCCGGTTGCTGCTGGACATGGTCAAGCGGCTCAAGACCGACCCGGCGACCAGGGACGTGCAGGTGATCGGCGGGAACGTCGCGACGCGGGAGGGCGCGCGCTCGTTCGTGGAGGCCGGGGCGGACGCGGTGAAGGTGGGCGTGGGGCCCGGCTCGATCTGCACCACGCGGGTCGTCACGGGCGTCGGCGTGCCGCAGGTGACCGCGGTGTACGAGGCGTCCCTGGCCGCGCGCGAGGCGGGCGTGCCGGTGATCGCCGACGGCGGGATGCGGCACTCGGGCGAGATCGGCAAGGCCATCGTGGCGGGTGCCGAGGCCGTGATGCTGGGCTCGATGCTGGCCGGCACCGAGGAGGCGCCGGGGGAGACCATCCTGGTCAACGGCAAGCAGTTCAAGTCGTACCGTGGCATGGGCTCGATGGGCGCGATGTCGTCCCGCGGCAAGAAGTCCTACTCGAAGGACCGGTACTTCCAGGCCGAGGTCGCCAGCGACGACATGATCGTCCCCGAGGGCGTCGAGGGGCGGGTGCCGTACAAGGGCACGCTCGCCACCGTGGCGCACCAGCTCGTGGGCGGCCTGCACCAGACCATGTTCTACACGGGCGCGCGGACGGTGCCCGAGCTGCAGGCCAAGGGCCGGTTCGTGCGGATCACCTCCGCGTCGCTGCAGGAGAGCCACCCGCACGACGTGCAGATGACCGTCGAGGCGCCGAACTACACCGGCCGCTGATCAGAACCAGCGGCCGAGCACCGTGGTCTCCTGGTCGGTGTAGCCGAGCCTCTCGTAGAAGTCGACGACGGCGGAGTTCGTGGTGCGCACCATGAGCTGCACCTTTCGTGCGCCGGCGGCGCGGAGCCAGTCCTCGCCGGCGGCCACGGCGGCCCGGCCCAGTCCGCTTCCCTGGCGGTCCGGCGACACCGCGACGTAGTACAACCACCCGCGATGGCCGTCGAGCCCCGCCATGACGGAGGCGACGACGCCCCCGCGCCCGGCGTCGGCGTCCCGGAGGACCAGGACCGTCGACGTCGGGCCGCTCCGGGCGTCGGCGACGTCGACGTGCGGGTCGTTCCACGGGCGTGTCAGGCCGCAGGCGTGCCACAGCGCGACGACGTCCTCGACGTCGTCGTCCGTGATCTCGGCGAAGCCCGCTGTCACGTCGGTCTGGCTCATGCGCCGGATCGTACGCGGGCGGCGGGGGACGACGTCGCTCAGCTCGCCGCCTGGACCGGCCAGACGCGGGAGGCGCCCGGGCCTTCCAGGCCCTGCTCCACGCGCCAGGAGTTGAACCCGTCGGCCCAGGCGGCGTGCGCTCCGGCCTGCGACTGGTGCAGTTCGATCAGGTGCGTCTCGTCGAGTTCGGGGTAGCGGGCCACCAGGGCCGCCAGGAGGTCGAGGGTGGCGAGCACGTCCACCTCGGCGGTGTGCAGGTCGCCGTCGGACATGATGCCGTACACCTCGGACAGGTCGCCGAGCCGGCGCTTGCCCGGGCGGAACCGGTCCTTCCAGCGGTCGATGACGAGCGGGTCGATGACCGGGCCCACGGAGTGCCCGAGCCGGTCCGGCAGTGTCGGCAGGCCGTGCCGGACGAGCTCGTGGTCCAGCAGGGACAGGTCGAACGCGGCGTTGTACGCGACGACGGGCACTCCCTGCGCCAGGTGCCGGGCGAGCTCGGCGGCGATCTCCTCCAGCGCCGCGGCGGGCTGCTGCCCGTGCGCCCGCGCGTGCTCGGTGGTGATGCCGTGGATCGCCGCGGCCTCCTCGGGGATCTCGACGCCCGGGTCGATGAGCCAGGTGCGCACGTCCGTACTGACTCCGGGCACACGGTGCACGAGGGCGGCGGTGACGACGCGGTCACCGGTCACGTCGACACCGGTGGTCTCCGTGTCGAAGCCGAGCAGCGGCCGGCGGATCCAGCCAGGTCCGATGTCCATGGTGCGCTCCCTCCACTCGTGCGGTCTCCGAACTCATCACGAACCATGCCACTGGTGACTGACACGGACACCGAACGACGCGCAGGTGACACCGTGCCACATGACGGTTGCGGCCCTCCGAGCGGGACCGTGTTGGTTAGGCTGCCGGGGTGAGCAACGAGACCGAGATCGGACGTGGCAAGCGAGGGCGGCGCGCGTTCTCCTTCGACGACATCGCCGTGGTGCCCTCCCGCCGTACGCGTGACCCCGAGGACGTTTCCGTCGGCTGGCAGATCGACGCCTACCACTTCGACCTGCCGATCGTCGCGGCACCGATGGACTCCGTGATGAGCCCGGCCTCGGCGGTCGCCCTGGGTGAGAACGGCGGCCTCGGCGTCCTCGACCTCGAGGGCCTGTGGACGCGCTACGAGAACCCGGAGGCGCTCCTGGAGGAGATCGCGACCCTTCCGGTGGAGCGCGCCACCGCGCGCATGCAGGAGATCTACGCCGAGCCGATCAAGCCGGACCTCATCACCGAGCGCCTGCGGGAGATCCGCCGCGCGGGTGTCACCGTGGCGGGCGCCCTGACGCCGCAGCGCACGCAGGAGTACTACAAGACCGTGGTCGACGCCGGTGTCGACCTGTTCGTCATCCGCGGCACCACGGTCTCGGCCGAGCACGTCTCGGGCAACGCGGAGCCGCTCAACCTCAAGCGGTTCATCTACGAGCTGGACGTGCCCGTCGTCGTCGGCGGTGCCTCCACCTACACGGCGGCCCTGCACCTGATGCGCACGGGTGCGGCCGGCGTGCTGGTCGGGTTCGGCGGCGGCGCCGCCCACACCACCCGCGTCTCGCTCGGCATCCACGCGCCGATGGCCACCGCCGTGGCCGACGTCGCCGCCGCGCGTCGCGACTACCTCGACGAGTCCGGGGGCCGGTACGTGCATGTCATCGCCGACGGCGGCGTGGGTCACTCGGGGGACATCGTCAAGGCGGTCGCCTGCGGGGCCGACGCCGTCATGCTGGGCGCGGCCCTCGCCCGGTCCAGCGACGCCCCGGGGCGCGGGTGGCACTGGGGCCCGGAGGCGCATCACGCGCAGCTTCCGCGCGGTGAGCGGGTCGAGGTCGGAACCGTCGGCACGCTGGAGGAGATCCTCTTCGGGCCGGGCCGCCAGGCCGACGGCACGCTGAACCTGGTCGGCGCCCTGCGCCGGGCGATGGCGACCACGGGCTACAGCGACCTCAAGGAGTTCCAGCGGGTCGAGGTCGTCGTCTCGCCGTACCAGCCGCGCTGAGACGCCCGGCGTCCGGCCGGCCGGAGAAGGGGCGCACACTGCCCCGTGTGCGCCCCTTCGTCGTGCGTGCGCGTGCTGACGAACGAGGTTCGAGGCGTTCCGGGAGCATCGGGTGAATTCGTGACAGAAATTTTCATCGCTCCGCCCCTGTGTGCTGGCTCGTTTTACGCGTATGGTGGCCCGCATGATCGACGAGACACCGGGTGAAGCTGCTGTCGGATCCGTCTTCGACCCCGAGCGTCCCGAGTCCACGTACCTCCTGGAACCCGAGCTCGTCGCGCCGCTCGTCGCGCGCATCTCCTCGTCGCAGAGCGCCGGGACACACCGGTCGACCTGCCCGTTCACGGGGGGACCGCTCGCGACGATCCCCGTGTCGTCGTCCGCGGACGTCACCGCGGCCGTCGAGCGCGGGCGCCTCGCCCAGCGGGTCTGGGCGCGGACCGACCTCTCGGTCCGCAGCCGCGTGCTCGATAATCTCGCTCGAATCGTTCTGGTGCGCCAGTCCGAGGTCCTCGACCTGATCCAGCTCGAGACCGGCAAGGCCCGGCGGTCCGCGTTCGACGAGGTCGGCGACATCGCCCAGGTGGCCCGCCACTACGCCGTGAAGGCCCGCCGCTACCTGTCCACGGACCGCCCCGCGGGCATGATCCCGCTCGTCACGGGCGTGCGCGTGCAGCGTCGCCCGGTCGGCGTGGTCGGGGCGATCGCGCCGTGGAACTACCCGCTCACCCTGGTGCTGTCGGAGGCGCTGCCGGCTCTGGTGGCGGGGAACGCCGTCGTCGTCAAACCCGACCCGCAGACCACGCTGACCGCGCTGTGGGCGGCGGAGGCGCTCGAGGAGGCGGGCCTGCCCGCGGGGCTGTTCCAGGTCGTGGCGGGCGGTCGCGAGACCGGCGAGGCACTGGTCGACGCCGCGGACCACGTCGCGTTCACCGGTTCCACCGAGGCCGGCCGCAAGGTCGCCGCCCGCGCGGGCGAACGACTCGTCGGAGCCACCCTGGAACTCGGGGGCAAGAACGCCATCTACATCGCGGACGACGTCGACGTCGACACCGCACTGCCCGGCGTCGTCCGCGCGTGCTTCGCGAGCACCGGTCAGCTGTGCCTGTCCGCCGAGCGGATCGTGGTGCACGAGGCCGTCGCCGACGAGTTCGTCGCCAAGCTCGTGCGCGACGTGCGGAACCTGCGGCTCGGTGCCGGCCTCGACTACACGGCCGACGTCGGCTCGCTCACCTCCGCCGCACAGCTGACCAAGGTCAGCGCGCATGTCGACGACGCCATCGCGCGCGGCGCCGTCGTCCTGGCGGGCGGCGTGCACCGCTCCGACGTCGGTCCCTACTTCTACGCCCCGACCGTGCTCGACGACGTGCCGTCCGACGCACTCGTGGCCCGGGAGGAGACCTTCGGCCCCGTGGTCTCGGTGACCCGGGTGCGGTCCGACGACGAGGCGGTCGCCGTCATGAACGACTCCGAGTACGGCCTGCACATGTCGGTGTGGTCAGGCGACACCGCCCGCGCCCGGAAGGTCGCCGACCAGATCGAGGCGGGATCCGTGTCGATCAATGACGGCTACGTGCTGACCTGGGGCTCCGTCGGCGCCCCGACCGGCGGCTGGAAGGCGTCCGGGCTGGGACGCCGGCACGGCAGGTCGTCCGTCGAGGCCATGACCCAGACCCGGACCGTCGTGACCGCCCGGGGTGCGGGCCGCGGCCTCGGCATCGAGACGGTGTTCGCGCTCGAGGGCGCTGCCCCGAGCCGCATCCTCAGCGCCGCGCTGGAGGGAATGCGCAAGCTCCGGATCCCCTGACGACGGCGGCCGCGGGCGAGGTCCCCCGGTCGTCACCAGCGGATCCCCCGATCGGGGGAGGGCGGCCCGGCCCGGAGACGAGAGCCTCAAGGCGTACACCTTCCAGATCGGAGGAACGCCATGTCGCGTACCGAAATCACCACCGGCGCCACCAGGGCCACCGGCGCCACCGGCACCGCCGGATCCGTCGACCGGACCACGGGGAACCGCCCCGACCGCGTCCTGGCCGGCGCCACCGTCCTCAGCGGCCTCGCCGCCCTCCTGGGCGCGGGCTGGCTGGCGGGCCTGCTGCCCGGCTTCTACACCGGCCCCGGGAACGCCTTGATCGCCGACCACGCCGGCGCCGGGTTCGCCACCGTGCTCCACACCGTCGCCGCCCTGATCGGCGTCGCGGCCGGGATCGCGGGGCTCGCGGGCGCACTGAACCGCCCCGCGCTCGTCGCGGCGGGGGCGGCGCAGGTGGCGGTGTTCGGCCTCGCCATGGGCAGCATGGGAACGCTGTCCGTGGTGGGCTACCTGATCGCCTTCTGCGTGCCGGTCATGATGGTCGTCCTGATCGTGCAGGTGGTGCGCAAGTATCCGCGGGCACGGTGGACCGTCGGGCTTCCCGTGTCCGCGCTCGCCGTCGCCGGTGCCGTCGTCGCGGGCCCCGCGCTCCTGGACGCCCTCGTGAGCTCTGCCCGCGCCGTGGCCGCGGACGCGGGCGTGGTCGGCGTCGTCCTCCTGCTCCTGACCGTCGCCACCGCCTGGGCCGCGGTCGCCACCCGCGCGTTCGCCGCCGGGGGCGGTGCCACCCGCGCCACCGCCTGGGTACTGCGCCACCGGAAGGCCATCACCATCGTCGCCGCCACCGGGCCGCTCCCGTACGCGCTGGTCAGGCTCACCTGGCTGACGCCGTGGCCCATGCTGGCCGGGGAGAGTCTCGACCTGAGCATGCGCGTGTGGGGCCTCCTCCTGTCGGGCGGCGCCTGGGCCGGGTTCGTGCTCACGCTCGGGCTGATCCGTCCGTGGGGCGAGGTGTTCCCCCGGTGGGTGCCTGGCCTGGCGGGGAAGCCCGTGCCGATCGCGGCCGCCGCCGTCCCCGGCGGCTTCGTCGCCGCGACGCTGACCTTCACCGCCGTGCCCATGCTGCTCGCGTTCGCGGGGCGCGGCCTGGGCGACTTCCTCCTGAGCGCCATCGCGTTCCCGTGCTGGTACTGGGGCCCGGCCCTGGCGCTCGCTGTCTGGGGTTACGTGGCACACCGCCGCTCGCCGATCACGGCGGACGCCCACTGAGTCTCGTTCAGCAGGGCCTCGCAGGCACTCATCGGGCTCCGAAAGGTCTGCGAGACCCTGATGAACGGCGTTCTGATAAGGGAGGATGGCGGAGTGACCATGGTCTTGGTGCGGCGGTTCGCGTGGGCGATGCTCGGGGCCGCGATCGGGCTGGCCGTCGTGCTCGTCGTGTTCTACGTCCTGCGGACCGCCCTGGTGGGGACGCTGTTCGCAGCGGACCGCGGATATGCCCGGGACGTCCTCGTCGGGGCGGTGAGCCTGGTCGTGGCGTTCGCGCTGGGGCTCGTCCCGGGAGCCCGGGAACTCGAGTCGACCGCCGCCCGGAGCCTGCTGCGGCACGACGGCGATCTCGTCATCCCCGGCACGGCGACCTGGACCCATCGGGTCCGGACCGCGGCGTGGGTCGCGTTCCATCTCCTGGCCGGGCTCGTCGTCGCCTTCTGCCTGTTCGGCCTGGTGCCGGCGACGGTGGTGATCGGTCTGGAAGCGGCGCTCGGGCAGTCGATCGGGTCACCGGTTCCCGTCGCCCAGGGAGCGGCGGGACGGAGCGTGGTCGTGCTCGGCTGCGCGGTCGCCGCGATCATCCTGTTCGCCGCGGCCTGGCCGGTCGGGGCGCTGGCGGAGCGGCTGGTCGGCCGATTCCTCGGCCCGACGGCGGCCGACCGGCTGGAGGTCGCGCTCGCCCGGCAGCGCAAGGAGGCGGAGCACACGCTCCTGGCCCGCGAACTGCACGACGGCATCGGCCACGCCCTGACCGTCGTGTCCGTCCAGGCCGCCGCCGGCCGGCGGGTCGCCACCACGCGCCCCGAGCAGGCAGCCGCCGCGCTCGCCGCGATCGAGGAGGTGTCGCGCGGCGCCCTGGCCGAGCTGGACGCGCTGCTGGGGGTCCTCCGGGACGACCGGTCGCCGTCGCCGGCGGGCGGCGTGGCCGACGTCGTCGAGCAGCACCGGCGTTCCGGGCTCGACGTCGCGGCCGACGTCGACCTGCCGCCCACTCTTCCGCCGCTGCTGCACCGTACTGTGGTCCGCATCGTGACCGAAGGGCTCACGAACGCGCGCCGGCACGGTGCGCCCGGTGAGGTGCGGGTCGCCGTCAGGCCCACGGAGGACGAGGTGATCGTGCAGGTGAGCAATGCCGTGGCGCCCGGATCGGGGCCGCGCGACGGGCGCGGCGGCGGCCGCGGGCTGGCGGGGATCCGGGAGCGCGTGTCGCTGTTCGGCGGGGACGTGGAGGCGGGCGTCGTGCCGCGCGGCGACGGGTCCGGGGACGACGCCGGCCGCTGGCTCCTGTCCGTGCGCCTGCCACGCCTGACCGAGCCGGCCCCGGGCGCGGAGGGAGCGCGGACACCGCGCGACGTCCGGGCGCGGCGATCCCGTTCCGGTGACGCCACGACTCGGGGCGCGCGAGCGGCGGGCCGGCCCGAGGAGGAGCGGAATGGCTGACCTCGTGCGGGTGCTGCTCGCCGACGACGAGCCGCTGGTGCGGGGCGGGATGCGGCTCATCCTCGACGGGGAGCCGGACCTGGAGGTCGTGGGCGAGGCGGGCGACGGCGCCGAGGCGGTCTCGCTCACCCGGGACCTGCGGCCGGACGTGGTGTGCATGGATGTGCGCATGCCCGGCGTGGACGGGATCCGCGCCACGGAGCTGGTGCTGCGCCTGCCCGCGCCGCCGCGCGTGCTCGTCGTGACCACCTTCGAGCACGACGACTACGTGCTCGACGCGCTGCAGGCGGGCGCGTCCGGCTTCCTCCTCAAGCGCGCGGGCGCCGACGAGATGGTCCAGGCGGTGCGCACGGTGGCCGTGGGGCAGAGCCTGCTGTTCCCGGACGCCGTCCGGCGCCTGGTCCGCGCGCGACCCCGCGCGGCCGGGGGAGCGGCGGAACTGACCGCCCGGGAGCGTGAGGTCCTCGGGCTGGTCGCGGAGGGCCTGACGAACGCGGAGATCGCGGCGTCGTTGGTGGTGGGCGTGGAGACGATCCGTACCCACGTCTCGTCGGCGCTGTCGAAGCTCGGCGCCCGGGACCGGACCCAGGCGGTGGTGCGCGCCTACCAGGCCGGACTGATCGACCTCTGAGATCGGTGGCGTGCACGCGTCGGCCGACTGCGGTGTATTGATCCAGGTCAATAGGCGATGTCGCATAACGATCGGATATCTCCACCTGGACCGACCCCATGACATCCGGGGCGACTTCGTAGAGTCCGGCGGGTGAAGACGACACCACGCGTCGGTTTCGGCGTCATTCTGCTCGCAGTTGTGCTCGCTCTGACCGGATGCGTCCGGATGGAGGCTGACCTGACTCTGAGCGCCGACGACACGCTCTCCGGCCAGATCATCGTCGGCTACTCCGACAGTGTCATGGAGGAGCTGGACACGACGCCCGACGAGATGCTCGAGGCCTTCGCCGACGGTGAGACCAACCTCTCGAAGAGTTTCCCGACCGAGCCGTACGCGAAGGACGGATACACGGGCTATCGGCACCTCGTGGAGGACGCCTCGCTGGAGGACCTGGCGGAGATCGCCCAGGTCGAGATCGAGCGGCAGGGCGACGAGTTCGTCCTCACCGGCGAACTCAGCCATCAGGGGCTGGAAGATCTCGGGACCGACCCGGAGTCGGCGGAAATGTTCGGCGACCTCTACTACCGGATGGCGATCACGTTCCCCGGGCCGGTGAGCGAGACCAACGGAGCGGTGGAAGGCACGACAGTCACCTGGGAATCGACTGGCGGAGAGGTGGCGACCATGGACGCGGTCGCCAGCGCACTGTCGCAGGAGGAACTCGACGCCATCGCCCAGGCGGAAGCCGAGGCCAAGGCGGAGGCGGAGCGCCAGGCACTGATCGACCAGGCGGAGGCCGAGCGTCAGACACTGATCAACAATGTGACGATCGGTGTGGCGATCACGGTCGGCGTTCTCGTGCTCCTGGGGTTGGGCGTGTTCGCCGGCCGGCTGCTGGCGCGGCGCGAGCCGGAGACGGAAGCGCCGACGAGGAGCGCCCCTGCCGCCGCGAGCGGCGGCGACGGCCCGTCGGGCGCTGCCGACGTCGAACCTCCGATTGCTGCTGCGGACGTCTCGGCGAAGGACGGGTGAGCGTCACGGCTGCCTGTTGTTGTCGGCCGGGCTGCTGAAGCCGTGGCGGACGACTCGGGCCCTCCGTCGGGGTCGTGGTCTACGGGGTGAGCGTCGTGAGTTCCGTGGCGAGGTTCGTCGCCGCTCGCGCCTGCCAGCGGGTCCGGCCCCACGGTGTGCGGAAGAGGTCGTCGGTGGCGAGGAGGGACTCGAGCACTCGGGCTCGGCCTTGACGGAACAGGGCGTCGGGAACGTGGGCGTACTCGGCGCGGACCTGGTGGGCGTAGCGCACGTAGTCGCCGGACCCGCTGCCAAGGATCGCCAGGTCCGCATCGCTCACCAGGCAGCCGGCGAGGTCGTCCGGGTCGGGTGCGTGCCCGGCGGTCACCAGTACCAGGCGGGCGATCTCGTCCGGGTCCCCGCCCAGGGGGCCGAGGAGGTCGTGGACCAGGGCCGCCGAGGCTTCCTCGTCGGCCGGGGTGGCCCCGTCGTGCACGGCGTCGTGGAACCACAGGGCGACCCGCGCGCGCCACGCGAGCGGTCCCGGGACGGGCTCACCCCGCACGGCCGCGTCGGCCAGCAGGAGGTCCAGCGCGTCGAGGGCGAAGGCCAGGTGGAACGCGGTGTGATAGGCGCGGTGGGGCTCGCGCCACCGGGCGTCCAGCGCCACGCCGACGGTATGCCACGCGCCGGACGGCGTCGGGCGCAGCGCGTCCCAGCGGGCGAGCAACGCCTCGCGCTTGCTGCCGGCGCGCTCTCCTCCCCGGACGCGGAGTCCCGAGGCGAGCAGGCGGCGGGCCAGCTCGCCGCCCTCGACCGGCACGGCGCCCGCGGCGACCAGGTCGTCGTGGCGGAATGCGGCGATGTCGTAGTGGTCGAGGTCGAACGCGCGGTCCGGCACCCCGGCCCCGCGGGCGAACGTGCGCAGCTCGATCAGCGACGTGTCGGACACCAGGTGCGAGAACACGGTCCCGTGTGCCGGCCACGCCGGGGGGTCGATGAGGATGGTCACGCAGGGAGCCTAAGCGGGAGCGGACGACGGGGAACGGGTAGGTTGCCATCGTGGCCATACCTGTTGACCCCCACCTCCGGCGCGTGCGCCGGGTGTTCGACGTCGTCGCGATCGCCGTCGGCGTCATCACGCTGCCGATCGCGCTGCCCGTCTTCTGGGTCCAGGCGGTGGGCCACTCACGGGTGGTCGCCCCCGGCGACGCTCCCGAGGCGGACGCCGTCGTCGTGCTCGGTGCCGGACTGAGGCCCGACGGGACGCCGTCGACCTATCTGCGCCGCCGTGTCGAGGCGGGGGCGGCGCTGTACCGGTCCGGTCGCGCGGACCAGGTCATCCTCTCGGGCGACGCGCACCCGCTCCCCGGCGGCGAGCTCTACGACGAGCCCGGTTCCATGCGCGCCTACGCGCTGACCCTCGGTGTTCCCGACGACGCCCTCGTCCTCGACCGCGAGGGGTTCGACACGGACGCCACCTGCCGGCGCGCCCGCGACGAGTTCGGGGTGCGCACCGTCGTCGTCGTCACGCAGGACTTCCACGTCCGGCGGACCTTGTTCACCTGCCGGTACGCGGGCCTGGAGGCGGTCGGCGTCGGCGTGAGCAGCGAGAGCGTCACGCCCGTCAAGGCGCTCTTCGCCTGGAAACTCCGCGAGATCCCCGCGAGCTGGAAGGCCGCGGCGGAATCGCTGCTGCGCTGATCGCGCTCAGCCGACCAGGGCGATCGCCTGGCGGGCGATGGCCAGTTCCTCGTTGGTGGGCACGACCATGACGAGCGGGCCCGTGCCCGACGGCGAGACGACCCGCGGCTCACGGGACCGGGCCTCGTTGCGGGCGGCGTCCACCGTGAGGCCGAGGAATCCCAGCCCGTCCACCACCCCCGCGCGCACGTGCGCGGCGTTCTCGCCCACGCCGGCGGTGAACACCAGGACGTCGATCCCGCCCAGCACGGCCGCGTAGGCGCCCACATACTTGCGCAGCCGGTGCAGGTACACGTCCAGGGCCAGGCGGGCGCCGTCGTCCCCCGCCTCGACGAGCCGGGTGAGCTCGCGCATGTCGTTGACCCCGCTCAGCCCCAGGAGCCCCGAGCGCTTGTTCAGCAGGGTGTCGACGTAGTCCACGGTCAGGTCGCCGGAGCGCAGCAGGTGGAAGACGATGCCCGGGTCGATGTCGCCGGACCGGGTGCCCATGACGAGGCCTTCCAGCGGTGTCAGGCCCATCGACGTCTCCACGGCGTGCCCGCCCAGCACCGCCGACGCCGACGCGCCGTTGCCCAGGTGCAGCACCACCTGCCGCAGCGTCTCCGGTCCGCGCCCCGCGGCCGCGAGTTCCGCCCTCACCGCCGGATGCGCGGCCACGGCCGACGACACGAACTGGTGCGACGTCCCGTGGAACCCGTACCGCCGCACCCCGTGCTCCGCGGCCGTCTTCACGTCGATCGCGTAGGTCGCGGCGGCGGGTGGCAGGTCCGCGAAGAACGCCGTGTCGAACACCGCCACGTGCGGCACGTCGAGCAGCTCACGGGCCACCTCGATCCCGGTCACGTTCCCCGGGTTGTGCAGCGGCGCGAGCGGGACGAGGGCGCGGACCGCGGCGACGACGTCGTCGTCCACCACCACCGGCGCGGAGAACGACGTCCCGCCGTGCACCACGCGGTGCCCGACGGCGACGATCCCCGCCTCCCGCAGCGACGGCCCGGCCTCCTCGAACAGGTCGAGGACGAGCCGCAGCGCGGCCCCGTGGTCCGCCACCGTCTGCTCGCGGACCACCTCCTGGCCGGCCACCTCGTGCGTGATCCGGCCCGCCTCCTCGCCGATGCGCTCGACGACGCCTCCGGCGAGTACCTCGCCCGAGCCAGGGACGACGAGCTGGTACTTGAGCGACGACGAACCGGAGTTCAGGACGAGGACCGTGGTCACTCAGTTCTCCTTCTGGGCCTGGATGGCGGTGATCGCGACCGTGTTGACGATGTCCTGCACGAGCGCGCCGCGGGACAGGTCGTTGACCGGCTTGTTCAGGCCCTGCAGGACGGGGCCGACCGCGACCGCGCCCGCCGAGCGCTGCACGGCCTTGTAGGTGTTGTTGCCGGTGTTGAGGTCGGGGAAGACGAAGACGGTGGCGCGCCCGGCGACGTCGGACCCGGGCAGCTTGGACGCGGCGACGGAGGCGTCGACGGCGGCGTCGTACTGGATGGGGCCCTCGACGACCAGGTCGGGTGCGCGGTGCCGCACCGTTTCGGTGGCGGCGCGCACCTTGTCGACGTCGGCGCCGGAGCCGGACGTGCCGGTGGAGTAGGAGAGCATCGCGATCCGCGGTTCGACGCCGAACTGCGCGGCGGTGGCGGCGGACGAGACGGCGATGTCGGCGAGCTCGTCCGAGGTGGGGTCGGGGATGACGGCGCAGTCCCCGTACACCAGGACGCGGTCGGTCAGGCACATGAAGAACACGGACGACACCGAGGACGTGTCGGGCCGGGTCCTGATGATCTCGAACGACGGCCGGATCGTGTGCGCGGTGGAGTGGGCGGCGCCGGAGACCATGCCGTCGGCGAGGCCGAGGTGCACCATGAGCGTGCCGAAGTAGGAGACGTCGGTGACGATCTCGCGGGCGCGCTCCGTGGTCATGCCCTTGTGCGCGCGCAGGTGGGCGTACTCCTGCGCGAACCGCTCCAGGATCTCGGCGCTCTCGGGCGTGGCGCCGGACGGTGACAGGACGCGGGCGGCGTCCAGGTTCAGGCCGAGCTCGGCGGCGCGGCCGCGGATCGCCGTCTCGTCCCCGAGGATCGTCAGGTCCGCGATCCCGCGGGCGAGCACGGTGGAGGCGGCGCGCAGGATGCGGTCGTCGTCCCCCTCGGGCAGCACGACGTGCCGGCGCTGGGACCGCGCCCGCTCGATGAGCTGGTGCTCGAACATGAGCGGGGTGACGACGTCGGGCCGGGGCAGGTCGAGGCGCTCGGCGAGCGTCCGGCCGTCGACGCACCGCTCGAACAGGGCGCGGGCGACGTCGATCTTGCGCTGCGAGTCCCGGGTGACGCGCCCGCGGACCTGGGACGCCTCGCGGGCGGCCTGGTAGGTGCCGAGGTCGGTGCGGATGATCGGGACCCGGGGCCGCAGGGCCTCCAGCAGCTCGCGGGCCCGGCCCTCGGGGAAGAAACCGCCGTTGAGCACGATCCCGGCCAGGGACGGGAACGACGGCGCCGTATGCGCGGCCAGGAGGCCGGTGAGGACGTCGTTGCGGTCGCCGGGCGTGATGACGACGGCGCCGTCGGACAGGTGCGTGAGCAGGTGCTCGAAGCTCATGGCGCCGACGAGGACCTCCAGCGCCTCACGGCCGAGCAGCTCGGGGTCGCCGAGCACCAGCTCGCCGTCGACGGCCTCCACGAGCTGGCCCACGGTCGGCGCCGACAGGAACGGGTCCTCGGGGATGGTCCAGACGGGCAGGTCCGGGTGGGCCGCCGACACCGCCTTGCGCACGTCGACCGTGTTCAGCGTGTCGCACCGGTTCACCACCAGCCCGACGGCGTGCGCGTAGTACGCGGCGAGCTCGGCGAGCGCGGCGTCGGTGAGCGTGACCACCTCGTCCGGCGTGCGCTCGCGGCCGGAGGTCACCAGCAGCACGGGCGCGCCGAGGTTCGCGGCGATCTTCGCGTTGAACGCGAGCTCGTTCACCCCGGCGACGTCCGTGTAGTCGGTTCCGAGCACGACGACGGCGTCGCATCGTTCGGCCATCGCGTGGAAGCGGGACACGATCCGCGCCATGGCGTCGTCGGGATCGAGGTGCAGGTCGGCGTAGGTGACGCCGACGGAGTCCTCGTAGGGGACGTCGACGCCGTCGTGGTCCAGGAGCATCTCGAGCACGTAGTCCCGCGCCGGTTCGTTGCCGGCGCCGGTGACCCGGGACACGGGCCGGTAGACCCCGACCCGCTGGCCCTGCCGGACCAGCAGGTCGAGGACGCCCAGCGCCACGGTCGACTTTCCGCTCTCACCCTCCGGTGACGCGATGACGATGCTGCGGGTCGCGCCGGTCACGTGCTGCTCCTCAGGGAATGTCTCGGACCATCTGCGTCCAACCTAGCGGCAGACGGTGACGTGACGGGCACCGCCGTGGTGTGAGATCGACGGCTACTCGTTGTCACCACCCGTGTCGGCCGCTGTCGACACGGAGGCCGCGGCCTCCCCGGCGCCCGGCCAGACCCGGTCCCGCACCTCGGGGATGTCCTCGCCGTGCTCCCGGTCCAGGCGCAGGCCCGCAGGCGCGCGTCCTGCATCCGCTGGCGCAGGCCCGCATATCAGAGGTTCGGCCCGGCTGGCCGTAACCCTCACTCGACCGTACGGCGTCGCGACCCACTAGGGGGAACGGCGGAAGGTTCGGGGCCCTGACGACTCTTGACCTCTGATGGTGGCCACGCGTGAGTTCCGCCTCGATTCCCGACGGGACCACGGGACTATCAGAGTGGCCAGCCTCCGCCCGTCTCCTATTGGACGGGCCGGTCAAGACAGGAGATCCCTGGCGGCCTCACCTCTGTCGGCTGGAGTCCGGTTTCCCGCGATATTGTACGGTTTTAGGCATGAAAACACGATAAATCACTTGACGCCTGACTCGCTCCTTCGATACCGTCCCCACGCAAGCCCGGGACGCGTAGATGTACTCATCAACACGTTCAAGACGACAGCGACGAACCGTGGAGACCTTGATGGAAAGAGAGATTTCGCGCGCTGTGGCGCGCGTAGTGAGCGTGCTTGCGGCATGCGTCATGATGCTTGGCGTGGGCATGGTTGCAGCGCCGACGGCAACGGCTGCTCTGAGCGATTGTCCTTCGCCGGGCTACGGTTGCTCGTGGAAGGGTACCAACTACAGCGGCGGGGTTCCCGCACGGTTCCAGTACAACATCTACAACTACGCCAGCCTCGGGTCCGGCTGGAACAA
Source organism: Myceligenerans xiligouense (assembly GCF_003814695.1). GTDB lineage: Bacteria > Actinomycetota > Actinomycetes > Actinomycetales > Cellulomonadaceae > Myceligenerans > Myceligenerans xiligouense. Next base: position 3,945,293 of record NZ_RKQZ01000001.1, on the reverse strand, counting down.
CAATATGGAGTCGGTCCACAGTAATGGAACCAATTCATCTTGCCGTGCTCAGTTCTTCGACTCGAGCGGCTACTCCTTCGACACTGGACTGTATAGCTTGGGCCAGCGTGTCAAGCTTGCGCCTGGGCAGTCTTACAGCTCTCTGAGCGGCCGAGTATTGTACCGGTACTACAACGATGCCGACGGCCAGTGGTACAACGTCGAGTACTGGCCGAATAAGATTTCGAGTGCCAGGTTCACCAAGGCGAGCAACGACTACGCTGCTTGCTGACCGATGGCTGGCTCCGGGCCCCCGGACGGTTGCGTTCCGGGGGTCGGAGTTCGCATTCGCCAAGATAGCTATTGAGCAAATTCGAGGGGTATTCAGGAAAGATGGTATATCGATCTCGCGTGGCTCCGGTCTTGCTGGTGCTGGGGCTGGTCGCGGTTGTGGTGGGGTGCACCGCGAGCCCTGAAGGGGGAGTTGCCTCACTTGGATCTGCGGAGGGCGGATCGACTGACGGGGGCTACGTCAACGAAGCGACCGTGCAGTATGCGGATTGTCTTGAAGGGCTGGGGCTGACGGTGTCGCCAGCCGCAGGGCGCACTGATGGGCTGGATGGATATGTGGAGATCGCTGGCGCGACATACATGATGATCGATGGTGCTGTGGAGGCTGGTCCGGACGTGCCGATCGCAGTCGATGGTGTCGATAGGGATGCCGAGATTCGGGACTGTCATGCGGATAACGAAGGTGCAAAGGACGCGTTCATCAACAGCAACGACGCCGAGGTCTACGAGGATGACGGGTGGGCCGAGGCCGGCGTGCAGCGCTTTGATGCCGGCGTCGAATGGGCGGAATGTGCGCGCGATGCGGGCGTTTCAACGGTTGCTGATCCGAAGCTGGACGTCAAGGCTGACATCGGGACTGTGATCCTGCCGGAAGGGCTGTCGCTCGATGAAGCGGCCATGCTTGGTGAAGTGTGCAGTCGCCCGATGGCTCTTGAGTGGTATACGGATCCTGAAGCGGAAGTTCCTCTCTTTGGTTTCGAGGTAATGGGAGACTTGACACCTTACGCGGATGCTGTGGACGGACCGTTCTCCGACGTGGTGAAAGAGTGCCAGAACCTCGACCCCGATGAGTGCGCCGCCGAGCTGGGATGGTAGAGACTTCTGTCATGAGGCGTCGTTCGAAGGTCGTGATGGCTGCTGCGGCGGTGGCGGTGTTGGGGAGTGGTGCTGTGTTCACCGCGCAACAGCTCACCGAGCCGCAGAACGCCGAGGCTGGGGAGGCAGCCGAGAGAGGGATGCGCACCACACCCGTGTCTCGCGGGTCGTTGGCAGCAGGCACGGTGCTGAGCGGCACGTTGTCGCGGGGTGAGCCGGAGCCGTTGAACGGCGTCAGCGAGGGGATTCTGACGTGGATTCCCTCAGGTGGCGCGACGATCAGGAGTGGGGAGCGGTTGTTCGAGTCGAACGGTCGCCCCACGTTTCTGCTGCGCGGCGAAGTGCCGTTGTGGCGTCCGTTGCAGTACGGCGACCGTGGCAAGGACGTGCAGTCTTTGAACAGTGCGCTGGCTGCTGCGGGCGTGCTGGACGAGTCGAGGGCCGATGATGTGTTTGGTCCTGGGACGAGTGGTGCGCTGGCGAAGTTGTTCGAGTCGGCGGGGTATGAGCCGCCGTCGAGGACGAGTGAGGGCAAGAAACGCGTCGAGGCCGCGCAGGAAGCGTATGACACGGAGGTTTCGGCGCTGGAGGACGCGAAGAAGGCCCTCACCGCTGCCCAGCAGGGCGGCTCATCGTCACCAGAACCTACCGGGGAGAGCGACGGCGCGGGCGCAACCGGGGAGGCCCCCGATCTCGCGAGCCTCGCGGCGGCGGTCAAGGATGCGCAGAAGAACGTGTCTGAGGCCGCGCGGGATTTCACGGTCGCACGCGCCGAGTTTGTCTCACCGGCGGACGTAGTCATCGTGGACTCCTCGCAGATCCGTGTGGCGTCGGTTCCGGTGCGGGTTGGCGAGCCAGCGTCGGGTGAGGTGTTGCGGTGGACGGGTGCGACGATCAGTGCGGAGGCGGAAGTCACCCGTTCGCAGCAGGCATCCTTGTCGGTGGGTGATTCGGTGACGGTCACGCTGCCGGATGGGCAGGAACTGCCGGGCAAGATTGCCTCCACCGACGGATCTCATCCGGACGGCGGATCCGGTGACGGCGCGGTCGATGGTGCTGGTGGTGGCGAGGGGGAGTCTGCGGAGTCGGCGACGGTCGTGGTGGAGATCGAGGATCAGGACGAGCTGTCGGGAAGCGTTGGTGCGGCAGTTCGGATCGAGGTGACGACGGACAGCGTCGAGGACGCGTTGATCGTGCCCGTGACGGCTTTGGTCGCGTTGGCCGAGGGCGGCTACGCGGTGGAGAAGGTGATGCCAGATTCGTCGCCCGGTAGCGGCACGCTCGTCCCGGTCGAGGTTGGTCTGGTGGCTGAGGCGAAGGTCCAGGTCACGAGCGCGCAGTTGGACGAGGGTGACAAGGTGCTGATTCCGTGAACCCGCATGCGACACGCCCCGCGATCGAGCTGCGTGGGGTGTCCAAGACATACATGACCGGCTCGGGTGACCTCACGGTCCTGAAGGATGTGTCCATTTCAGTCGGGCACGGCGAGCATGCTGCGATCGTGGGGCCGTCAGGTTCCGGGAAGTCGACGATGCTGTCGATCCTCGGCACGCTGGATCAGCCCACGATGGGTGATGTGCTGGTCGATGATCGCTCGACGGGCGCGATGTCCGACGGTGAGCGGTCTGAACTGCGGTCCCGCTCGTTGGGTTTCGTGTTCCAGCAGTTCCATCTGTTGCCGCACGTGGATGCGGTGGGCAACGTGGAGCTCGGGATGCTGTACTCAGGGTTGGCACGCGCCGAACGCCGTCGTCGGGCCAGCGAAGCGTTGGAAAGGGTCGGGCTGGCCGAGCGGCTCGACCACCGCCCCACGCAGTTGTCCGGTGGTGAACAGCAGCGCGTCGCGATCGCGCGCGCTATCGCACATCGGCCCGCCGTCGTCCTTGCTGACGAGCCGACCGGAGCGTTGGACCAGACCACAGGACAGTCAATCATCACGTTGTTCCGTCGCCTGGACGATGTCGCACTTGTGGTGATCACGCATGACGAGAACATTGCGGCGGGTTTCCGGCGTCGGATCAAGATTCGTGACGGGCGCATCGAGTCGGATGAGAACGTCCTGCCGGCCGTTGGGAGGCGTGATGGCTCGGCTTGCCCTGCGTGACACGTTCGCGACGGCGATGCTCGGGCCACGGTCTCGTCCATCTCGGTCTTTGCTGTCGATGTTGGGGATCGGTATCGGTATCGCGACGTTGGTGGCGATCATGGGGATTACCGCGACGAATGAGGCCGCGCTGCGTGCCGAGTTGGAGGCGATGGGGTCGAACGTACTCCTGGTGGCTCCCGGGACGGGGCCGGATCGGCAGCCGGTGCCGTTGCCGGAGACCGCGCCGGAGATGATCCAGCGGGTGGGGCCCGTGCTCGGTGCCGCCGCGGTGCGGAACCTCGGGGAGGTTGGGGTGTTCCGTAACGAGTACGTGCCCGAGACGATGGGTGGCGGGTTGTCGGCTGTTGCCGTGCAGCCTGAACTGGCCGACGCGATGGATCTGACCGTGGCGCGAGGAAGCTGGTTCGATGCCGCATCGGCGTCGCTTCCCACGACCGTGCTTGGGGCGCGGGCGGCGGAACATCTGGGTGTGCAAGAGGTAGGGCAGCGGATCTGGATCGACGATACCTGGTATGCCGTGATCGGTGTGCTGGAGCCCTCGGGCCTCGTGCCACAGGCGGATTCGGCGGCGCTGCTCGGTGAGGAGTGGATCCTGGGCCAGGATCCCAGCCTGGAGATCAGCACGATCTACGTGCGGGCCAGGTCCGGGACGGTGGACGCGGTGACCGAGGTGCTCGATGACACTGTCAATCCGGCGATGCCGCGTGCGGTGAGCGTGTCGCCGCCCTCGCAGCTCGCCGCGGCGCAGAAGGTCGTGGACACGACCTTCCAGCAGCTCGCGCTCGGGCTGGCGGCCGTGGCTCTGTTGGTCGGCGCGATCGGGATCGTGAACACGATGATCATCGCCGTGTTGGAACGCCGTTCGGAGATTGCGTTGCGGCGCGCAGTGGGGGCACGCGCGGCGCAGATCCGCACTCAGTTCATGCTGGAGGCTGGGATCCTGGGCCTGGGCGGCGGGACTGCGGGCGCATTCCTGGGTCTGATCGTCGTCGTCATCTACGGAACCGCTCAACGAACGCCACCGTACCCAGACTGGATCGCAGCCAGCATTGGCATCGGGCTCTCGGTCCTGGTCGGCATCCTTGCAGGTGTCTACCCCGCCATGCGCGCCGCGCAGCTTTCCCCGGTGGAAGGCCTCCGCAGCGAATAGTTCAGGGGTGGTTCTCCGTGGGTGAGGCGGCAGGCGGCAGCCCTGTGCGACCGCCTCGCCGCCTCACGGGTGACGGGGCTACTCGTTGTCACCACCCGTGTCGGCCGTGGCCGGCAGCTCGGCCGCCGCTCCCGCACCCGGCCAGACCCAGTCCCGGACCTCCGGGAGGTCCTCGCCGTGCTCGCGCGTCCAGGCGCGGGCCCGCAGGCGCGCGTCCTGCATCCGCTGGCGCAGGCCCGCCTGCGACGAGCCCAGGGACGGCACCCGGTCGATGACGTCGATCACCAGGTGATACCGGTCCAGGTCGTTGAGCATGACCATGTCGAACGGGGTGGTCGTCGTGCCCTCCTCCTTGTACCCGCGCACGTGGAGGTTCCCGTGGCCGGTGCGGCGGTAGGTGAGGCGGTGGATGAGCCACGGGTAGCCGTGGTACGCGAAGATGATCGGCCGGTCGTCCGTGAACAGGCCGTCGAACTCGGCGTGCGTGAGCCCGTGCGGATGCTCCGTCGAGTCCTGCAGCCGCATCAGGTCCACGACGTTGATCACCCGCACCTTGAGGTCCGGCAGCTCGTTGCGCAGGATGTCGGCCGCGGCCAGCACCTCCAGCGTCGGGACGTCACCGGCCGCGGCGAGGACGACGTCGGGCTTCGTGCCCGGCACCTCGGTGCCCGCCCACTCCCAGATCCCCAGGCCGCGCGTGCAGTGCTCGATCGCCTGATCCATCGGCAGCCAGTTCGGTGTGGGCTGCTTGCCCGCCACCACGACGTTCACGTACTGCCGGCCGCGGAGGCAGTGGTCGTAGGTGGACAGCAGCGTGTTCGCGTCCGGCGGCAGGTAGACGCGGACGATCTCCGCCTTCTTGTTCACCACGTGGTCGATGAACCCCGGGTCCTGATGGCTGAACCCGTTGTGGTCCTGCCGCCACACGTGACTCGACAGCAGGTAGTTGAGGGAGGCGATCGGGCGCCGCCACGGGATGTGGTTGGTCACCTTGAGCCACTTGGCGTGCTGGTTGAACATCGAGTCGACGATGTGGATGAAGGCTTCGTAGCTGGTGAGCAGGCCGTGCCGGCCCGTCAGGAGGTAGCCCTCCAGCCAGCCCTGGCACTGGTGCTCACTGAGCATCTCCATGACCCGTCCGGCACGCGCCAGATGTTCGTCCACCTCGGGGCCGTAGAGCTCGGCGTCCCACTGCTTGTCCGTGACGTCGTACACGGCCTGCAGCCGGTTCGACGCCACCTCGTCCGGCCCGAAGATCCGGAAGTTGTCCGGGTTGTGCCGGATCACCTCCGTGAGCCACTGACCCAGCACGCGCGTCGCCTCCGCGGTGGACCCGCCCGGTGCGGGGACGTCCACCGCCCAGTCCCTGAAGTCCGGCAGCCGCAGGTCACGCAGCAGCACGCCGCCGTTCGCGTACGGGGTGGCGCTCATGCGCAGCTCGCCGGGCGGTGCCAGGTCGGCGATCTCCGACCGCACCGCGCCGTCGTCGTCGAACAGCTCCTCCGGGCGGTACGACCGCAGCCACCGTTCCAGCACCCGCAGGTGCTCCTCCGTGTCGCGGGCGTTCGCGAGCGGTACCTGGTGCGCACGCCAGGAGCCGGTCGTCTTCTTGCCGTCGATCTCGGCGGGACCCGTCCAGCCCTTCGGGGTGCGGAAGACGATCATCGGCCAGGCGGGCCGGGTGTCGTCGCCGGCGGCCGCGCGCTCCTTGATCGCGGCGATGTCGTCCAGCACCTCGTCCAGCAGCCCGGCGAACCGGCGGTGCGTCACCAGCGGCGGCTCGTCGGAGTCGTCCGGCACCTCGAAGAAGTACGGCTTGTGGCCGTACCCCGTCAGCAGGGCGCCGAGCTCGTCCTGGCCGATGCGGGCCAGCACGGTCGGGTTCGCGATCTTGTAGCCGTTCAGGTGCAGGATCGGCAGGACGACGCCGTCGTGGGCCGGGTTCACGAACTTGTTCGAGTGCCAGGAGGTGGCCAGAGGGCCGGTCTCGGCCTCGCCGTCGCCCACCACGGCCGCCACCATCAGGTCCGGGTTGTCGAAGACCGCGCCGTACGCGTGGCTCAGGGCATAGCCGAGCTCGCCGCCCTCGTGGATCGAGCCGGGGGTCTCCGGCGCGACATGGCTCGGGATGCCGCCGGGAAAGCTGAACTGCCGGAACAGCCGCTTCACGCCCTCGGTGTCCTGCGTGATGTCCGAGTACGTCTCCGAGTACGTGCCGTCCAGGTACGCCGACGCGACCAGCCCCGGTCCGCCGTGTCCCGGGCCCGTGAGGTAGAGGGTGGGCTGCCGGCGGGCGCTGATCGCACGGTTCAGGTGCGCGTACAGGAAGGTCAGACCCGGCGTGGTGCCCCAGTGGCCCAGCAGGCGGGGCTTGACGTGGTCACGGGTGAGGGGCTCGCGCAGCAGCGGGTTGCCGAGCAGGTAGATCTGGCCCACCGAGAGGTAGTTCGCCGCGCGCCACCAGGCGTCCAGGCGGGCGAGCTCCTGGTCGTCCGGGCGGGTGACCCCGGTGGCGGTCCAGGGCGTCGCGCCGCGAACCGTGCCGGACGGCGCGGCGTGCCCGGGGCGGGCGGCGTCCGCGGGCGACGGCGTGGTGGTCTCTGGAGGGGTGGTGGCCGGCACTGTCGTCATCAAACGCTCCTTGTTTCCACTGGAGTCCGGACTCCGGGGTACGGCCCCGACGGCCGTGATTCTCATTCGACCGTACGACGCTGTGGCTCGCCAGGGGTGAAGGGTTGACGTCCGAGGTCCCGAGGCCTCTTGACTTTTCGGTGAAACCGGGCATCGGAGCCGTTTCGTTCCGGCGTGTCGCGGTGACCCTTTTTCGTGGGCTCGTGGGCTCGTGGGCTCGTGGGCTCGTGGGCTCGTGGGCTCGTGGGCTCGTGGGCTCGTGGGCGGGGCCGGGCGTGAGTTCGGCCTCGTTCGCGCCGCGGGATTCCGGGGCGGCCACGTGGTGCGGGTAGCGTGGGGACGTGAGTTTCTGGGCGGTGGCGCGGCAGCCGCGCATGATCGTGCTGCTCCTGGTGTTCCTGCTGGCCGCGGGCGGCTGCGGCTGGCTCGGCAAGTGGCAGCTCGACCGTGCCTTCGAGCGCGCGGAGCTCGCGGCCGCGCAGGAGGCGCGAGAGCAGGCGGCCGCCGGCCCGGCCGGGCTGGGTGAGGTGCTGGAGCCGCAGGCGTCGTTCCCCGGCGAGCTGGTGGGTCGGCAGGTCGAGGTGACCGGGGAGTTCGAGGCGCACCGCCAGGTACTGGTCGCCGGCCGGGCAGGGCCGTCCGGCGAGGTCGGCTACCTGGTCCTGACCCCGCTCCGGGTGTCCGACGACGGCACCGGCGGCGAGTCCTGGGCCGAGCTGTCCGGGGCGCCCGTGCTCGCCGTCGTCCGCGGCTGGGTGGACGAGCCCGGCGCGGCGGACGATCCGCCGTCGGGCGAGGTGACCGTGACGGGCTGGTTGCAGGCCGGAGAGGCCGCGAGTGAGGCTGCCGCGATCGAGGCGGAACCGGCCGCGGCGGGATCGGACGCCTGGCCGGTCGTGCACGGCATCGCGCTCGGTGCGCTGGTCCAGGAGTGGGGCGGGCCCATCTACTCGGCCTACGTCGTGGACTCGGAGACCGAGGGTGCGCTGGGGCAGCTACCGCGCCCCATGATCGACGGCGGCACGGGGGTCAACCTGCAGAATGCCTTCTACGCGCTGCAGTGGTGGGTGTTCGGCGGCTTCGCCGTGGCGCTGTGGGTGCGGCTCGTCCGCGACGAGATGGCGGGCGGACGGCGCGGCGGCGGGCCCACGGACCCGGACACAGGAATCGCGGGGCTTCCGGCGACCTGAGGTCTGCGCATCCGGTCCGCGATCGTGAGAGTTGGCCCTTCCGCTGGTGGCGTCAGTCAGACTTGCACTTTCCCGGCCGCGATGTACGGTAGTTCGTGCGAGGGGCAATAGCCCCGAGAAGTGAGCCCGGGAGCCTACCGGACGGTGGGTAACCCGGGCTTCGCGTTGTGCGGAGTTCTCAGGGCGCGACGTCGACGAGGTTGATCATCGATTCGATGTCCACGCGCCACTGCCCGCCTCGTTGCCAGCACCATGCGATGGCGTCTGCTACCCAGAGCAGCGGCTCCTCGTGGCGGTGGAGGTGGTCATATCGCACGTCGGTCTTGCAGAGTTCTTCGTGTAACCATCTCCGGTCCTGCGCCACCACACTCTCGTCGAGGTCGAGCACAAGGGATCGACAGCCGTTCTGGCGTGAGTACCGTGCCAGCTCGCGCACGCACGCTTCTCGCGGGTTGCGGCCTTTGCGTGTCGCTCCGCGGAAGATGGCTGACGTCACGCCGAACTCGACGAGTGTGCGGAGAACGGCTCTACGGACTGCGTCCCGTTCAGAGTTGAAGTGAATGCTCCGCTGCCCACGCATTCGGTGGCCACGCATTGCCGATCTGAGAACGTGAACTTTGTGCGGTGGCACGAACGCCGCGACGATGGTGAATTCCTTCGCCTTGGTCTCGTCGGCAAAGACCTGACAGCCCACGAGGTCATTCGTCGAAGCATCGCCGCTGCCTGTGTTCCGGTTGAGGGCCAAGGGCATTCTCCTGTGCATAGTTGTGGAACGGCAGCAGCGAGGCGCGCCCCTGCGCACCTCGCTGATCTTCCGACACCTTATGCTCTTGGCCTCTATGTGTCCTGTCGAATGGAGTTCTGGCGCCAGGACGTGCCTGTCAGCCGCGTGCGGCCACGTCGCCCATCGCCTCCAGCGCCTCGCGGAGGACCGGGCGTGGCATGGCGAGGTTGAGGCGGACGAAGCCCTGGCCCGCCTCGCCGCACAGGGCGCCGTCGGTCGTCGTGACGCCGGCATGGTCGCGGAAGAACGCCGCCGGCGACGCCGTGTCACCGGTGTTCAGCTTGCGGCAGTCCAGCCAGGACAGGTAGGTGCCCTCCAGCGGCGTGACGATGACGTCCGGGAGGTGCTCGGCGACGTCGTCGACCAGCGTGCGGAAGTTGCCCGCCAGGTAGGCGACGGTGTCGTCCAGCCAGTCGCGGGAGCGGTCGTAGGCGGCCGTGGTCGCGACCAGGCCGAGCGTCGCTGCCTGCATCTCGGCGTGCCGACCCACCTCGTTCCAGGTCTTGACGTCCGCGTCGTTCGACAGCACGAGCTGTGCGCACTTCATGCCGGGCAGGTTCCACGCCTTCGACGCGGAGGTGGCCGTGACGGTGTGACCGGCCGCGGTCTCGGACAGCGAGGCGTAGGGGACGTGGCGGTGGGGGGCGAAGGTCAGCGGAGCGTGGATCTCGTCGGCGAAGACGCGGCCGTCGTGGCGGTCCACGACCTCCGCGATCGCGTACATCTCGTCCGGCGTCAGGACGCGGCCGATCGGGTTGTGCGGGTTGCACAGCACCAGGAGGTGGCCGCCCGCGGTGAACGCGGCGTCGAGCGCGTCGAGGTCATAGGTGTAGCGCGGGCCCTCCGGGGTGTCCGTGACGGACATCGGGACCTGGATGATGTCGCGGCCCAGGGTGCCGGGCAGGGTGAGGAACGGCATGTAGGCCGGGGTGGGCAGGATGATCGGCGAACCCGGGCGCGAGTAGTGGGTGATGACCGCCTCGAGCGCGGTGAGCACGTCGGACACCGGGCGAACACGGGCCGGGTCCACGGTCCAGCCGTAGCGGTCCGCCGCGAACCGGGCGTAGGACTCGGACATCCCGGTGACCAGGGCCTGGGGGAGGTAGCCGAACGCGGCGCGGTCGACGGCGTCGTGCAGGGCGCTGGTGACCTCGGGTGAGGTGCCGAAGTCCATCTCGGCCACCCACGCGCCGATCGTGCCGGGGAAGGCCGTCCACTTCATGCTCCCGGCGGCACGGAGCTGGTCGGCGGTGATGGTGTCGAACGGGTGCGTGGTCACGTGGGCATTCAATCAAAGTGCCGTGCCGGCACGACAGGGGGTCCGGGGCACGGCCGGTACAGCTAGCCCTTCACCGTCCGACCGGCCTGCGACAGCTTCCGCTGGAGAGAGCGGGGAATCCGGGCGGCGTCGGGCTTGCGCGGGTTGTCCGAGCGCAGGTCCGGCACTGCACGGGGGTCGGTGACGAGCGGGTTGTCGGCCTCGGCGCCGCCTGCCGGGACCAGGACGGCGGTCGGGGTCCACGGGTCGATGCCGTGCACGGCGTGCAGGCGCGCCAGCTCCCACACCGAGATCGCGACGATGATGAGTGTGCCCGTGAGGCCCGGCATCGCCGCCATGACGAGGTACGCGCCGTCGGCTCCGCCCGGGAGGGTTCCGGAGGCGGGGCCGGCGACGGCCTCGCCCGCCGCGGCGAACCACTCCGGGCCGCGTCGCACCGCGTAGAGCCCGGTCAGGGCGAGTGCCCAGAGGGCCGGGAGCGCGGGGTGGCCGTCGGCGCCCCGGGAGTGGAAGGTGATGGCCAGCGGCAGCCCGACGCCGACGACGCCGACGAGCAGGACCAGCCCGATGATCCCCACGATCATGAGGAGGGCGAGGAGCAGGAGCGTTCCCGGCTCCGGGAGCTGCGCCTCGGGAAGTTCGGCCCCGCCCTCCGGCCACAGCGGGGGCAGGATCATGACGTAGGCGACGGTCAGGATGCTGACCACGGCCAGCGTCGCCGGGGCGCGCAGGGCGAGGAAGGGGGAGAGGACGGAGCGCGCCCGCCCGTCTTCGGGTGTCACGGGCGGGGGGTAACGAACTTGGCGCCTGTACATCAAGAGGGAGCCAAGGGAGATTAAAAGAGCGACCGCTGCGAGCGAGCTCACGGCCCAGAGCGTCCCGTGGGCGAGGATGCCGATCCAGGACGGCAGCCCGGCGTCCTGGATCGGTGCCGGCAGGGTGACGGGGAGGGCTCTGGAGCGCATCAGCTCGGCCGTGGCCAGCAGGGTGACCCCGGCAATGCCCCGAACGGCGGAAAGCTGGTCTATGTCGTGGTCACGAACATATCGATGCTCCGGGATCAGCCCGGCCCGGAGGGCTCCGAAGCCCAGCCGCAGGAGCCCCGAGAAGCCCGACGCCACCGTGGCGATCGAGACCAGGATCGCCGCCGGGATCGCCAGCACCGCGGTCGCGATGGTCAGATAGAGGATAGTTGCCGTATCACCCATAACCGCCCCCTGATTCGGGTGAAGTTCTCTGTGGAACTATCTTTCCAAACCTTGGGGATTAAGGTCAATGATCGTTACGCGGTTGAGATGGAAAACTGACGGATGTGACCGATCTGGGTGCCGCGTCCGGACTCAGGCCCCGAAGCGCTCCTCGAGGGCGGCGAGTTTCGCCTCCGCCTCGGCGTGGATCTTGCGCTCCAGCACGAACGACATCACCGGCACCACGCCTGCCAGCACCATCGTCACCAGGCGACCGAAGCCCCAGCGCATCTTCGACCACAGGTCCGCCACGGTGACGAGGTAGACCACGTAGATCCAGCCGTGCGCGAACGGCACCCACGAGATGAACGGCATGATCGGCTCGACGTCCACCACCGCGCCCAGGACGTACTTGATCCCCATCTCCACCACCAGGATCAGCAGCATCACCCCGGTCACGATCGCCAGCACGCGATATCGCGTCATCGCGCCGCGCGCCTTGCGGATCGCGGTGGCGGCGGCCTCGGCGGTGGGAACGGACGGGCTCTCGGACTCGGCGGTGCTCACGCCCCCGAGCCTAGGCGACGTCGCGCGGGCCGAAGCACATCCGGCCACGCCCCCGCGGGACGCCACCGCGGCCGCCGTCGGGCACCCGGGAGGCCGGATGAGAGGACCCGGCGCCGGGTCACACCCGTAGCGGCCCCGCCGGCCCGCGCTACCTCTTAGAATCTACGGGTGACGACGCCCGCCGCCGAGAACCAGCCCCTCGCCGAACCGCGCCAGCACCGCCCGGTGCTGGTGGTCGACTTCGGCGCCCAGTACGCCCAGCTCATCGCCCGCCGCGTGCGCGAGGCGAAGGTGTACTCGGAGATCGTGCCGCACACGGCCACCGTCGACGAGATGCTCGCCAAGGACCCCGCGGCGATCATCCTGTCGGGCGGGCCCTCGTCGGTCTACGCTCCCGGCGCCCCCGTCGTCGACCCCAAGCTGTTCGACGCCGGCGTGCCCGTCATGGGCATCTGCTACGGCTTCCAGGCCATGGCGCAGGCGCTCGGCGGGGAGGTCGCCGAGACCGGGCTGAGCGAGTTCGGTGGGACCGACGTCGACGTGTGCGCCACGGGCGTCCTGCTCGCCGGAACCCCCGAGCACCAGGTCGCGTGGATGAGCCATGGCGACGCCGTGCGGGCGGCGCCCCCGGGCTTCGAGGTGCTCGCCACCAGCGCCGGCGCTCCCGTCGCCGCGTTCGAGGACCGCGAGCGGCGCCTCTTCGGCGTGCAGTGGCACCCCGAGGTCAAGCACTCCGAGCACGGCCAGGCCGTCCTTGAGCACTTCCTGTACGGCGGCGCGGGGCTGGCCCCGGACTGGACCGCGGACAACGTCGTGGCCGAGCAGGTCGAGGCCATCCGGGCCCAGATCGGCGACGCGCGCGTGATCTGTGCGCTGTCCGGCGGGGTCGACTCCGCGGTCGCCGCGGCGCTCGTGCAGAAGGCCGTGGGGGACCAGCTCACCTGCGTGCACGTCGACCACGGACTCATGCGTGCCGGCGAGGTGGAGCAGATCGAGCGCGACTTCGTCGCAGCGACCGGCGTGAACCTCGTCATCCGGCACGAGAAGGAGCGGTTCCTGGCGGCGCTCGCCGGCGTGACCGACCCGGAGCAGAAGCGCAAGATCATCGGGCGCGAGTTCATCCGCGTCTTCGAGGACGCGCAACGGGACATCGTCGCCGAGGCCGGCGCGCACGGCGAGGAAGTGAAGTTCCTGGTCCAGGGCACGCTGTACCCGGACGTGGTGGAGTCCGGCGGTGGTGAGGGCGCGGCCAACATCAAGTCGCACCACAACGTGGGCGGGCTGCCGGACGACCTGACCTTCTCCCTGGTCGAGCCGCTGCGGACGCTGTTCAAGGACGAGGTGCGGGCCGTGGGGAGCGAGCTCGGCGTGCCGGAGGAGATCGTGTCGCGGCAGCCGTTCCCGGGCCCAGGGCTGGGCATCCGGATCGTGGGCGAGGTGACCGAGCACAACCTGGAGATCCTGCGCCGCGCCGACGCGATCGCCCGCGAGGAGCTGACCCGGGCCGGGCTGGACGGCGAGATCTGGCAGTGCCCCGTGGTGCTGCTCGCGGACGTGCGCTCCGTGGGGGTCCAGGGCGACGGTCGTACGTACGGCCACCCGATCGTGCTGCGACCGGTGAGCTCCGAGGACGCGATGACGGCCGACTGGACCCGCCTCCCGTACGACGTCCTGTCGGTCATCTCGACCCGGATCACCAACGAGGTCCGCGAGATCAACCGCGTCACCCTCGACGTGACGAGCAAGCCGCCGGGCACCATCGAGTGGGAGTGAGCGAAGGGCGGGCGCCGTGCGGATCGTGCATGTCTCCGACACCTTCGCTCCGCTCCTGGGCGGCATCGAGGTCCAGGTTGCGCGGCTCGTCGCGCGGCAGCACATGGCCGGGCACCGCGTCGAGGTGATCACCACCACGCCCGTCGCCCCGGGCGATCACGGGGTGGCGAGCAACATCGAGCGTCTTGGGGGATCGGGCGGTGGGGCTGACACCCGCCCCGCCGTGACGGTGCACCGCATCGCCGCCCGCGTGCCCGGAGGGTGGCCGATTCATCCCCGCTCGACGACCCACGTGGTCCGGCGGTTGCGGGAGCTGATGGCGAGCGGCGCGCGGCCCGACGTCGTCCACCTGCACCTGGGTGTGCTCGCGCCGACGGTCCAGGCCGCGTTGCGGTCCGTCACCCGGCTCGGGCTGCCCGCCGTGCTGACCGTGCACAGCGTGTGGGGTCCCACGTGGCGGATGTTCGCCGCCGCCGACGCGGTGGCCGGGTGGTCGCGCTGGCCGGTGCTGTGGTCCGCGGTGAGCGAGCTGACGGCGGCGCCGCTGCGGCGGATCGTCGGGGCCGACGGCGAGGTGGTGGTGCTGCCGAACGGGCTGGACCTTGCCGCATGGCGGTCCGGCCGCCCTCGGGAGACCACGGCCGGCGAGCTGCACGTGGTCTCGGCGGCGCGGTTCGCGCCACGGAAGCGCATGCTCCCGTTCCTCGAGGCGGTGGCCCGGGCGCACGGGATGTTCGCGGGCGGCGGCCCGGGGGCGGGCGAAACACGGCTGGGCGTGCCGGGGGTGGGCGGCCGGAGGGCGGGCGATCCGGGAGCGGGCGATCCGCCGGCGGACGGCGAGCGGGCGGGTGTGCCGCGGTCGGGCGAACCCCGGCGTGGCCGCCTCCGGGTGACGCTCGCCGGTGACGGAGCCGAACTCGGGCGCGCCCGGCGGTTCGTCGCCGAGCACGGGTTGTCGGACGTCGTCTCGCTTCCCGGTGCGCTCGGCGCCGACGGCCTGCGCGAGCTCTACGCCGGCGCCGACGTGTTCGTCGCACCCGCGGTGGACGAGGCGTTCGGCATCGCGGCGCTGGAGGCGCAGGCAGCCGGGCTGCCGGTGCTGACGCGGGCCGGGTCGGGCGTGGCGGAGCGGGTGGCCGACGGCGTCGACGGCCTGGTGGTGCCCGACGACGCCGCCCTGGCGCGCGCTCTTGTGCGCCTCGCGACGGACGGCGATCTGCTGCGCGGAATCCGGAACGGTTCCCACGACGGCACCCGCTTGGCGGCCTACGACTGGCCCGGGGTGCTCGCGGAGACGGAGAAGGCGTACGCCCGGGCGGCCCGACTGACCGGCGGCGGCCAGGACGTCGCATAGTCCCTGGCCCTGCCCGTCACCGAACCGCCCGCTGGTGCCGCCAATACCCACCGTCGAGCGGCACCTGGCCCCGTGTTTTCGCCGTCGAACCGCAGGTTGAATCGTGGTAAAGCGTTGTTCGAACGATTCAGCCTGCGGTTCGGCATCGTTGGGTGTGATGGGTGTGCGGTTCGGCTGGGGGTGTCTACGCTCGTTCCGTGACTGAGTCCGAAACTCGCCCGGCGCTCCCGGCCGGCTCGCTGTCCACCCGGATCGCCGGGGAGGTGCGGCCGTTCGCACGCGCCGTGGCCGTGGTCGCCGTGCTGGCGGTCGCGTGGTCCGTGTGGGCCGGAGGGGCGTCGTGGGTGACGCCGGCCGTCGTCGTCCTCGGGGTGTCGGGCGCCGCGCTCGGGGTGATCGACGCGCGGACGCACCGCCTGCCCAACGTGATCGTGTACCCGACGACGGCGGTCGTGGGGGTGCTCCTGGTCCTGGCCGCGGTGGCCGGCAGCCTCACCGGCGGGCCGTCCTGGGAGGCGCTGGGGCGGGCCGCGCTCGGTTTCGCCGCGCACGCGGGCTTCTATCTGCTGATGTGGCTGATCTTCCAGGGCGGGATCGGGCTGGGGGACGTCAAGCTGGCCGGCGTCCTCGGCGCGGTCACCGCCTGGTGGGGCTGGGACACGTTCCTGGTGGGAGCCATGGCGCCGTACGCGCTGGGTGGTGCCGTCGCCGTGGCGCTCCTGCTGTTCCGCCTGGCCGGCCGCAAGTCGTACATCCCGTTCGGCCCGTTCATGCTCCTGGGCGTGGTGGTGGCACTCACGTGGCACCACCTGACCTCCTGACCGCGCCCCGCGGCCGACGAACTCGCCGGCGACCACGCCATCTCGTGGGGTGGGAGCGTAGCCACCCCACAAAGATGACGTGGTCGCGAGGCAGCGGACTACGGTTCGCCGCGGCGGCGGAAGCTCGAGACGATCGAGCCGGCCACCAGCGCGACGCCGGCGCCGCCGAGCAGCAGGATCGCCGCGAGGCTGACGTCGATGCGGGCACCCGCCGCGGCGGCGAGGATGCCCAGTCCGATCGCGAGGACCACCAGTCCCCAGACGACCGTCCCGACGCGCGGGCCCTGGGGTGGCGCGGGCCGAGCCGCGCCGCTCGCGTGCGGCACGGTCTGTACCGCGGTCGGTGCCGGGGCGCCCTGCCCGGAGGAGTCCGCGTGCGGTTCACCGCGCGCGATGTCGATCCGCTCGGTCGCCGGCACGGACCGGGTCGAGGGCCGGGCCGGGCCGGGCAGTTCGGCCGGCTCGGCGGGTTCGCCGGCCAGCCCGGAGGCGGTCGTCGGGAACTCCTCGGCCCCCCTGCGGTCCTGGGCCGGATCCTGCTCGATCACCTCGGTGGTGTCCTCCGGGACGGCGTCGGCCAGGTCTCCCCGGACACCGGCTGCCGGGGCCTCCGGGGCACCGCCGGCCAGGTCTCCTCGGACGTCGCCGGTCGGCTCCTCCGGGACACCGGCTGTCGGCTCCTCCCGGACGTCGTCGGGCGCGGCCTGCTGCTCTCGGGCCTCATCGGGCTCGTACCTGTTCTCGTTCACTGTTCCTCCTCGATGATGAGCTCGCCCGCGGCGATCTCGACGAGCACGCGGAGCTCGGCCCCGTCGTCGCCGACCTCGTCGCTGGCGATCGCGACCCGCTGGTTGTTGACGCCGCTGTAGGTCCGGTCGTCGCCGTCCACGTACCACTGCAGCTCCCCGGCCGAGATCAGGCCCTCGACCTCGACCGCGGCGTCCTCGGGCACGAAGAGGGTCGCGGCGCCCGCGCCGATCGCGATCGGCACCTCGACCGGATCGCCCGGGTCCACCTCGGACAGGTCGAGATCCGTCAGGTCGATGGTCGGTTCGCCCCAGCTGACCGAGTAGCCGTGCTCGGCCTCGGCGATCTGGCTCGGGGCGAAGGTGCCCTCGCTGATCGGGGCGCCGGGCTCGTAGCCGTCCACGCGGCCGTCGAAGTCGAGGACCTCGCCGAAGATCTCGCGGCCGTCGTCGATCCGCGCGGAGACGTCGGCCTGCAACCAGCCCAGGGTCGGCACGCCCAGGATCAGGCCGACGATCGCCAGTGCTCCCAGCCCGCCGCTCGAGCGGCCCCGGAGCCCGGCGACGACGATCGCCACGCCGACGATCACCAGCGAGATGCCGACCCAGGCGCCCCAGATCCCCATGTCCCCGTCCGTGGACAGGCGCGGGACCACGCGGCCGAGGACGAGATCGTCGAGCAGGAGCAGCGCACCGGTCAGCAGGATCAGCCCGAAGACGATCCCGATCCCGCCGCCCTTGCGCCGCGGCGGACGCGGGGGGACCGGCTGGGCGTACGGGGCGCCCACGTACGGCGCGGGAGGCGCCCCGTACGGCGGGGTGGGCGCCCCGGCGTAGGGAGACGACGGCGCGGGAGGCGTGCCGCCCGACGGCGCGGCCCCGGCGGGTCGGTCGTCCAGGCCCACTGCCCCGTTGGCCACGGGAGGCGTCGGGCGGCCCGGCTGCGCGGGACCGCCCGACGGCGCCGGGCCGGCCCCACCCGGCACCGGGGGCACCGGAGCCGTCGTCGTCCCCGGACCGGGCCCGGCGGCCGCCGTCGTCCCCGGGTAGGGCCGGCCCGCGTACGGCTGCCCCGCGGCGTACTGCTGCGTGCCCGGGTACGGCTGGGCGTGCGGCTCGCCCTCCGTGGACGGCCGCCGCCGGACCGCCTGCACCAGCAGGTAGACGATCCCGGCGACGACCGTGAGCCAGAACAGCCCCGCGATCCACCCCCCGTTCACGTCCCACCAGTCCCACGGGCCGCCCCACGCGAACCCGAAGAGGAACAGCACGGCCGCGCCGAGGAGCGCGACGTCGAAGTTGCCGCGGACGGCCTCTTCGAGGTGGATGCGGCCGTCGGACTGCTCCGGCAGCAGCGCCCAGCCGAGGCCGTACGCGATGAGGCCGATCCCGCCCAGGAAGAAGGTGATGACAAAGATCCCCCGCACCAGGAGGGGGTCCCAGCCCAGGCGGGCGGCCACACCGGACGCGACGCCGCCCGCCCAGCGCTGGTCGGCGCGGTAGAGGCCGGTGCGGCGGATCGAGTCGAAGAAGCCGGAGCCGGCCGGACGGGGCGGGGCCACCGCCGGCTGCTGCGGCGGGGGTGGTGGCTGCTCCTCGAACGAGGTCTGCTGCGCGCTCGGCTCGGGCTCGCCCGGTGGCGTCGGGCCCTCGCCTGCGGTCGGGTCTGTGGTCATGACTCCATGCTCGTCGACGGCCCGCGCGAACTGGATCGGGTGCTGCCCTGAACCGACCCTGGTTCGGCGTCCCCAGGACCCTGAGATACGTGCCCACGGGTCCTCAGGGGCCGCGCGACGTGCCACGATCGTGGTGTGACGAACCAAGCAGCGCCGACGGACCACACCCCGCCCGCCGGTCCGGCCGGAGGGCAGGCGCCGTCGGCCGCGGCCCGCCTCACCCTGCGGCGTCCCCGCGAGGGCCGCTGGATCGCGGGAGTGGCCGTGGGCCTCGCCGCCCACCTGGGCCTGCCCGCCTGGCTGGTCCGGGTGCTCTTCGTGCTGGCCACGCTGTTGAACGGGGCAGGTGTCATCGCGTACGTGTTCTGGTGGGTGACGGTGGCCCCCGGCCGCCCGGAGCCGGTGGCCGACGTCGACCCGGCACGTCGTCGGCTCGCGCCGCGCCTGGCCGGCGTGGACGGCACGGCGGACCGCTCCCTGACCGACCGGCTGCGCCTCTCCGGCCCGGTCACCCGTCTGGACACCCGCGACATCACCATCGGCGTGGTGCTGCTCAGCGGGGCCGCCCTGCTCCTCGCCGTCCAGGCCGGCTGGGACGTCTGGGCGTCGTGGCTGCTGCCCGCGCTGATCGTGCTGGGTGGCATCGCCCTCGCCTGGAGCCAGCTCGACGGCACGTCGCGCGGCCGCTGGCTGGGCGGCAGCCCGCGGACGCGAGCCGGGGTGCTGCGCCTGGTCGGCGGGATCCTGCTGACCATGGTCGGCGTGCTCATGCTGGTGGGGCAGGAAGCCTCGATCAACACCATGGTGCAGGCCACCGTCGCCTCCGTGGCCGTGGTGGCGGGCGTGATCCTGGTGCTCGCGCCGTGGTGGCTGAAACTGGTGCGCGAGCTCGGCGACGAACGTGCCGCCCGCGCCCGCGAGGCCGAGCGCGCCGACATCGCCGCCCACCTGCACGACTCCGTGCTCCAGACCCTCGCCCTCATCCGGGCCCGCGCCCACGACTCCGAGTCCGTGTCCCGCATGGCCCGCGCCCAGGAGCGCGAACTGCGGGAGTGGCTGTACGACGACCGCCCCTCGCCCGGCGAGTCGGTCGCCGCGGAACTGCGGGACCTCGTGGGCCAGGTCGAGGACGCGTTCGCCCCCTTGACCGTCGACACCGTGGCCGTGGGCGACTGCGTGCCCGGCCCGAGCACGGCGGCCCTGCTCCAGGCCACGCGCGAGGCACTCGTCAACGCCGCCACCCACGGCCGCCCGCCGGTCTCCGTCTACCTCGAGGTGGGAGAGGACTCCGTGGAGACGTTCGTCCGCGACCGCGGCGACGGCTTCGAGATCGACGAGATCGCACCGGACCGGTTCGGGGTCCGGGAATCCATCCTCGGGCGTGTCCGACGGCGCGACGGCGTCGCCGAGGTGCAGAGTCGCCCCGGGTGGGGCACCGAGGTACGGATGCGGGTGCCCCGCGGGGAAGCCCAGCCGGACCGGCCCAGGGCCAACGGCACCCGGACCGCCGCCACCAGGACCACCAGGACCAAGACCGAGGAGAACGCATGACCGCCGATGACCGGACCCCCTCGCGCGTCCCGGTGGTGCTCGTCGACGACCACCACCTGTTCCGCACCGGCGTGCGGGCCTCCCTCGACGAACGGGTCGCCGTCGTGGGAGAGGCGGACGACGTCGACTCCGCCGTCGCGATCGTGCACGAGAAGCGGCCACCCGTCGTGCTGCTCGACGTGCACCTGCCCGGCGGGAACGGCGGCGGGGGAGCCGAGGTGGTGCAGCGCTGCGCCGACGTGGCCCGCCCGAACGGCACCGGCGTGCCCGTCCGGTTCCTCGCCCTGTCCGTGTCCGACGCCGCCGAGGACGTCGTCGCCGTCATCCGGGCCGGCGCTCGCGGCTACGTGACGAAGAACATCTCCGGCCCGGAGCTGTCGGCCGCGGTGGTGCAGGTGGCGGGCGGCGACGCGGTGTTCTCGCCGCGGCTCGCCGGGTTCGTGCTGGACGCGTTCGGGACGGGCGCCGCCGACATCGCCGTCGCCGACGACGAGCTGGACCGCCTCTCCAAGCGCGAGCAGGAGGTCATGCGGCTGATCGCCCGCGGCTACTCGTACCGGGAGGTGGCGAGCGAGCTGTTCATCTCGATCAAGACGGTCGAGACCCACGTGTCGGCGGTGCTGCGGAAGCTGCAGCTCTCGTCGCGGTACGAGCTGACCCGCTGGGCGGCGGCCCGCAGGCTGCTGTAGCCTCGCGGCCGGCTCCGGAAAGCACTGTACGCTCAGGCCGTCACATTTCCGACGGACAGGAAGTACTGAAGCGTGGACGTCAACTTCGACGGGACGGCCGAGATTCTTGTCGGGCTCGCCATCCTGGTGGGACTCGTCGGGATCGTGGTGCCGGTGCTGCCCGGGAGCATCCTCGTCGGTGCCGCGATCCTGGTGTGGGCGTTCCTCACGGGCGGCCCGGTGGCCTGGACGGTGTTCGCGATCGCGGCGGTCTTCCTCGTGGTCGCCGAGGTACTGCAGTACGTCGTGGCGGGCGGGCACATGAAGCGGTCCGAGGTGCCGACGTCGACCATCGTGATCGGCGGCATCGCCGGCGTGATCGGGTTCTTCGTCGTGCCGGTGGTGGGTCTGTTCCTGTTCTTCGCCGCCGCGGTGTTCGTGGTCGAGCTGGTCCGCCGCCGTGACCGGGTGACCGCCTGGCGTGCGACGGTCGCCGCCCTCCAGGCCAGCGCCATGACGATCGGCATCCAGCTCCTGGGCGCCCTCGCCGCGGCCACGACGTGGATCGTCGGCCTCTTCCTGGTCTGAGCGGCGCGAGGGCCCGGCGACGGCCGGCCGGCGCGGTCGATGGCCGGGCGACGGGATAATCGGCGCGTGGAGATCATCGTCGCGCCGTTCGACAAGCTGGAGCCCGCCGTCGCCTACGACCTCTGGCGGCTGCGCCAGGACGTGTTCGTGGTCGAGCAGGACTGCCCGTACCCGGACCTCGACGGCCGGGACCTGGAGCCGACGACGGCGCACGTGGTGCTTCTGGGACCGGACGGCGACACCGGCCGCCGCGTCCTCGGCACCGCACGGGTGCTGGACGACGGCGAGCTCTGGCGGATCGGCCGCGTCTGCCTGGACCGCACGGCACGCGGCAAGCGCCTCGCCGACGACGTGATGCGCGCCGCGCTGGCACATGTCGACGCGGCGGGTGACGGCCGGGACGCCGTGCTCGACGCGCAGTCACCGCTCGCCGGCTGGTACGCCACGTTCGGGTTCGCGGCCGACGGCGAGGAGTTCCTCGAGGACGGTATCCCGCACACCCCGATGCGGTTGCGGCGGTAGGTCAGTAGGCACCCTTCGCGGTGATCACGGCTCGGGCCGTGTCCGCGAGGATGAGCAGGTCGAGGTGGAGCGTCCAGTTCTCGGCGTAGTAGACGTCACACCGCACCGTCTCCTCCCAGGACAGGTCCGAGCGGCCACGAACCTGCCACAGGCCCGTCATGCCGGGCTTCACCAGCAGGCGGCGGCGCATACGCTCCTCGTACTCGGCGGCCTCGTGCGGGAGCGGTGGGCGCGGCCCGACCAGGCTCATGTGGCCGGCGAGGACGTTGAAGAGCTGCGGGAGCTCGTCGAGGGAGTAGCGGCGCAGCACGCGGCCGATCGACGTGACGCGCGGATCCTCGCGCATCTTGAACAGCACGCCCGCGCCGTCGTCGGCCGACAGCACGGGGACGACGCGGTCGGCGTGCTGGTGCATCGTCCGGAGCTTGACCATGGAGAAGATCCGGCCGTCGCGCCCCACGCGCTCGGAGACGTAGAACGGCGACCCACGGCTCGTGAGGACCACGGCCAGGGCGAGAACGGCGATCACCGGCGCCGTGAGCACGGTCAGCACGAGTGCCAGCACCCCGTCCATCACCTGTTTGACGACGTACTTGGGCCCGGTGAACCGGGGCGGGGCGACGTGCAGCAGCGACATCCCCGGCACGCGGGAGACGCTGACCCGCGGGGGTGCGATGTCCGTGAGCTCGGTGGTGAGCATCAGCTCGATACCCCGCTCCTCGAGGGCCCAGCCGAGGCGGCGGACGACGTCGGAGGTGATCTCCTGCGAGCCGCTCACGACCACCGCCCCCGCGCCGGCGCGCTCGGCGGCCTCGCCGGCCTCGTCCGGGGTACCGAGTACCGGGATGCCGTCGATCAGGTCGCCAGGCCCGGCCTCCTCGGCGGGTACGCACGCCCCGACCACGCGGAGGCCGTGGTGCGGCGCGGCGGTGACCCGCTCGACGACCCGGGAAACCTGCGCCCGGTGCCCGACGGCCACCAGGTCGGTGACGCAGGCAGCCCGCTGCTCGCGCAGGCGGAGGATCCGGCGGCGCCAGGCGAACCGCACCCCGAGAAGGCTGGCGGTGCCGAGGAGGAACGCCACGAGGACCACTTCACGCACGCCGGTGAACGAGGTGAGCCAGGCGGCGATCGCCACGAGAGCGAACGTCTTCCAGGTGGCGCCCAGCACCCGCCGGTACTCGGCCATCCCACCGCCGAAGAGGTGCCAGTCGTAGGACTTGTGCCACTCCAGGGCGATCAACCACCCGGCCACCACCGCCAGGAGCACCGGTACGACCGCCGGGCCGGCCTCGCCGCCCGAACGCGCCAGCGGCGTCGCGGAAGCGGCCGCTCCCGCCGCCGTCAAGGCGAGTGCGTCGGTCAGCCGGATCAGGACACGATGCCGTGACCACCACCGGGCGGGCAGGGTTCGGAGGTCGTCCGCGGACGCCGGGAGCGTTCCGGGTGTGGACTCGTGCCGGGACGTCGTGCTGTCGGCGGATACGGCTGGGGCCCCGGCCATCACGGCCTCTGTCGTCACGCGCGATTTCCCCTCAGATTCATCGGTGAGCGGTGCCGGTCACGGTTCGCCGGGCGAGGTGAGGTGCCCCGGCGAACGCGGGGACCTGATCACGGTAAATCGGAAAGTGCATTCTTGCCCGCCGTTCATCACAACTTCACCCGTGATTTCATCCGATGTCCCGCGTTTCATGATGGGCGTGTCGGTGACGCGGTCTGCCGCGCCGCCGTCGGCCCGGCAGTCGCCCGCCGGCCCGGCGGGCGTGCGGCGGCGGCGGGATGGCACAGTTCAGACATGACGACGGTCCTTCTTGCCCACGCCTCCGCCGAGTTGTACGGGTCCGACCTCCAGCTGGTCGAGACCGTGACCGCCCTCAGGGAGGCCGGAGCAGCGGTCGTCGTCGCGCTTCCGCACGAAGGGCCGCTCGGCGAGGAGTTGCGGAACGCGGGCGCCGGCGTCGAGATCGTCGACATGCCGGTGCTGCGCAAGGCCCACCTGAACCCTCGCGGGATCGTCGGGCTGTCCCTGCACACCCTGCGTGCGGCCCGGGGCATGGTAGGCATCCTCCGGCGTCACCGGCCACACACGGTGGTGGTGAACACCGTGACCATCCCCGCGTGGCTCGGAGTCTCCCGGCTGACCGGGGTGGCGCCCGTGTGTCATGTCCACGAGGCGGAGGCCGACGCCGCCCTCCCCGTGCGCCTCGGCCTCAACGCACCCCTCCTGCTCGCCCGGGACGTGGTGGTGAACTCGGCGACGGCCCGCGACGTCGTCGTCGGCGCGGTACCGGCGCTCCGGCGGCGGACGCGGATCATCTACAACGGCGTCCCGGGGCCCGCGGCGGCACCGGGCGCACCTGCGGACGGACATGCGGGTGCGGCCGGCCGTCCGGCGGGCGATCCGGACGACGCGGCGCCCGCCGGATCGCGGGTCGTCCTCGTCGGACGGCTTTCCCCGCGCAAGGGGACCGATGTCGCGCTGGAGGCCGTCGGCCGGCTGCGCCAGGACGGCCGCGAGGTGCGCCTGACCCTGTGCGGCTCGGCGTTCGCCGGCTACGAGTGGTTCGAGGACGAGCTGCGGTCGCGGGCCGCAATGCCCGACCTCGACGGCGCCGTCGACTTCATCGGTTACGCGGACCCGTGGGAGTGGTTCGCCCGCGCCGACGTCGTCGTGGTGCCGTCACGCGTCGAGCCCTTCGGGAACGTCGCGGTCCAGGCGCTGCGCGCCGAGCGCCCCCTCGCGGTGAGCCGCACGCAGGGCCTGGCCGAGATCGTGCGCGACGGCGAGACCGGGCTGAGCGTCCCGCCCGGCGACCCCGCCGCCCTGGCAGGCGCGATCGCCGACCTGCTGGACCACCCGGAGCGGGCGGCCGCGCTCGCCGCGGCGGGCCGCAAGGACGCCGAGGAACGGTTCGGCGTGGAGCGCTACCGCACGGACATGGCCCGCGTGATCCTCGCCGGGCGCGCGTAGTCGGGAACCGCCCGGTGCCGGGCCTCTCCTCCCCACGGGGATGTGGCAGGCCGACTACCCGAGGGCGTTGCCGACCGGTGCTCCCGGCCGGCAACGCCCTCAGCCCGTCAGTGCCAGAAGACCGCGACCAGGATGTTCACCAGCGTCAGGCCCAGCACCGCGCCCTTGAGGCCCGGGGACACCGACTCGCCCTTCCGCACCGCGATCTGGGCGGTGACCGCGACGGCGAGGGCGATGACCAGCTTGACGCCGATCTTGGCCATCAGCCCCTCGGTGTGCCCCAGGTCCGCCATCTCGTCGATGCCGACCATGATGACGCCGGCCACGAGGGCGCCCCAGGCTCCGTGCGAGACCGCTTTGTAGAGCGCCTTGTTGCGCAGTGACGCGATGGTGCCGCCGAACACCAGGGCCCAGCTCGCGAAGTGCGCGAACACGAAGACGTCGTAAAGAAACTCCATGCCCGGCAGCTTATCCCCGTCGTTCCGGGTCCGAGCGCGAGACATCGATGTCATCGATGGTTCGTATCGGTATCCACGATGTGAGAAGGGGATTACGAACGCCATCCCGGCTGGCTACTGTCGGTGACGTGATCCGGTCGATGCGCCCCGAGGCGATGCGTGGCACGCGAATGTGCCTGTGTCCACTGGCGTACGCCGGCGATCGACGCCCCTCTCGGGACGGCTGATCTTCCTGCCGTCGTACGCCGCCCCGACCGACCAGCGAACGACGGACGAGGAGCACCTTCACATGACTCAGGCACCCGAGCACGCCTCCGCGCGCCCGACAGCGACCGACACGGCGCGCCCCGCCCGCAAGGCCCGCCCCAACGGTCAGTGGAAGATCGACGGCACCACCCCGCTGAACCACAACGAGGAGTTCAAGCAGGAGTCGGCCCCGCTCCTGGTGCGCGAGCGCATCGAGCAGGTCTACGCCCGCGAGGGTTTCGACGCCATCACCGACGACGACCTGCACGGCCGCTTCCGCTGGTGGGGCCTGTACACGCAGCGCAAGCCGGGGATCGACGGCGGCCGGACCGCCACGCTGGAGCCGCACGAGCTCGAGGACCGCTACTTCATGCTCCGCGTCCGGGTCGACGGCGGCGCCCTCAGCACCGAGCAGCTGCGCACCATCGCGCAGATCAGCAAGGACTTCGGCCGCGACTCGGCCGACATCACCGACCGGCAGAACATCCAGCTCCACTGGATCGAGGTGGAGGACGTCCCCGAGATCTGGCGCCGCCTGGAGTCCGTGGGCCTGTCCACCACGGAGGCGTGCGGCGACTGCCCGCGTGTCATCCTCGGCAGCCCCGTGGCCGGCATCGCGACCGACGAGCTCATCGACCCGACGCCGGTGATCGAGCAGATCCAGGAGCGGTTCATCGGGGACCCGTCGCTCGCGAACCTGCCGCGCAAGTTCAAGTCGGCCATCACCGGTCACCCCAGCCAGGACGTGGTGCACGAGATCAACGACATCTCGTTCGTCGCCGTCGAGCACCCCGAGCTCGGGATCGGCTACGACCTGTGGGTGGGCGGCGGCCTCTCGACCGCCCCGCGGCTCGCCGAGCGCCTGGGCGTGTTCGTCACCGAGGAGCAGGCCCCGGACGTGTGGCACGGCGTGGTGCGGATCTTCCGCGACTACGGCTACCGCCGCCTGCGCAACAAGGCCCGCCTGAAGTTCCTGCTCAAGGACTGGGGCACGGAGAAGTTCCGCCAGGTGCTGCAGGACGAGTACCTCGGGTACGAGCTGCCGGACGGCATCGAACCCCCGCCGTCGTCGTCGGACAACGACCACGTCGGCGTGCACCCGCAGAAGGGCGGCAGGTTCTACATCGGCGTCGCGCCGACCGTGGGGCGCGTCTCGGGCGAGATCCTGGCCCGCGTCGCCGACCTGGCCGAGGCGCACGGCAGCGAGCGCGTCCGCCTCACCCCGCATCAGAAGCTCCTGGTGCTGGACGTGCCGGGCGAGGAGGTCAAGACGCTCTCCAAAGAACTTCGGGAGATCGGCCTGGACGCCCGGCCCAGCGAGTTCCGCCGCCGCACCATCGCCTGCACCGGGATCGAGTACTGCAAGCTCGCGATCGTCGAGACCAAGCAGAACGCGGCGATCGCCATCGACCAGCTCGAGGAGCGGCTCGGTGACACGTCGCGCCTCAAGCCGATCAGCCTGAACATCAACGGCTGCCCGAACTCGTGCGCACGCATCCAGACGGCCGACATCGGCCTCAAGGGCCAGCTCGTGATGGACGACGACGGCAACCAGGTGCCCGGCTACCAGGTGCACCTGGGCGGCGGGCTCGCCTCGAAGGAACGTGACGAGGCCGGCCTCGGCCGGACCGTGCGCGGCCTCAAGGTGACCGCGGACGGCATCGCGGACTACGTGGAGCGCGTGACGCGCCAGTTCGAGAAGGAGCGCCAGGACGACGAGACCTTCGCGCAGTGGGCCCATCGCGCGGACGAGGAGGCACTTCGATGAGCGATCCTCATTCCGGTTCGACGGCGGTCGCGGGTGCGGCCGCCGGCTCCGAGGAGCCTTCCTCCGCGGCGACGTCGGTCATCGATCCGGACGCGGACGGCGGGGCCACCAGTCTCGGTGGCAGCAGGTCGCGCCTGGAGCGGATCCGGGCCCGGGCTCAGGCACGGGAGCGCGCCCGTGCGGCCGCGCGTGAGGCACACGCGCACATCCGGGCCGGTGGCGTGCGCCGCCGCAGGACACCGGAGGAGCTGAAGAACGTCGTCGAGCGCGGGCAGGCCCTGCTGCACGGCACGTCGCTGCCGGGCGGCCCGGACACGCAGCGCGAGGCGTCGGCCGAGGCCGTGATCGCCTGGGCGGTGCGGGAGTTCGGGCCGTGGCTGGCCGTGGCGTCGTCGATGCAGGACACCGTGCTGGCGCACCTCGTCTCGAAGCAGCTCCCGTGGGTGGACGTGCTGTTCGGCGACACCGGCTACCACTTCGCCGAGACGATCGGGACGCGGGACGCGGCCGAGCTGTCGCTGGACGTGAACATCGTGGACGTGCGGCCCGGGCAGACCGTGGCGGAGCAGGACGCGACGCACGGCCCGCGGCTGTACGAGCGCGACCCGGAGAAGTGCTGCGCCCTGCGCAAGGTGGCGCCGATGCGCCAGGCGCTGCGCAGCTACGAGGCGTGGGCCACGGGCCTGCGCCGGGGGGAGACGTCGAGCCGCCGGAACGCGCCGCTGATCACCTGGGACGAGAAGAACCAGGTGGTGAAGGTCAACCCGCTCGCCGGCTGGACCGACGACCAGGTCGACGAGTACGCCGACGCCCACGGGCTGGTCGTGAACCCGCTGCTCGGGGACGGATACCCGTCGATCGGCTGCGCCCCCTGCACCCAGCGCGTCGAGGTGGGCGCGGACAAGCGCTCGGGCCGCTGGGCCGGCCGCGACAAGGTGGAGTGCGGTCTGCATGGCTGAGACTCCCGCACCGGGCGGGTCGCCGCACCCGCTCTACCCGCTGGGCCTGCGTGTGGCGGGCCGGCTCGTCGTCGTGGTCGGCGGCGGGCCGGTGGCCGCGCGCCGTGCGCGGGGCCTGGCCGACGCCGGGGCGCGGGTGCGGGTGATCGCGCCGGACCTCTGCGAGGACCTGACGGCGCTCGTCCAGGGCGACGCGCGGGAACCCGGCCGGTCCGAGGACGCCGGCGCCGCCCGCACGACGGGCGGGGCCGAGTGGGTGCGGCGGGAGTACCGCCCGGGCGACCTGGACGGGGCCTGGCTGGTCCACACCGCGACCGGGGACACCACGGTCGACCGGCAGGTGGCCGACGACGCCGAGGCACTGCGGGTCTTCTGCGTCACGGCCGGTGACGCGGAGGCCGGGAGCGCGTGGACGCCCGCGGTCGCGCGGGTGCGGCTCGACGGCCCGGACGAGATCACCGTCTCCGTGCACGCGGGCCGCGACCCGCGCCGCGCCCAGGCGATCCGTTCGGAGGTCCAGGCGCAGCTCGAGTCGGGCTCGCTCCCGATCCGCCGGGTGCGTCGGAGACGCGACGCCGACCCGGCGGCGGGGCGCGCGGCATCCACCGCTCCGGCCGTCGGGGACGAGGCGGCCGCCGCGCCGGACCCGCTCGGGTGGGTCGCGCTCGTCGGCGGAGGGCCCGGGGATCCCGGGCTGATCAGCGTGCGGGGGAGGTCGCTGCTCGCCCGGGCGGACGTCGTCGTGGCCGACCGGCTCGGGCCGCGGTCCCTGCTCGACGAGCTCGCGCCCGACGTGCAGGTGGTCGAGGTCGGCAAGACCGCCGGCAACCATCCGGTGCCGCAGGACGAGATCAACCGCATCCTGGTGCAGCACGCGTCCGCCGGGCGGAACGTGGTGCGGCTCAAGGGCGGCGACCCGTACGTGTTCGGGCGGGGCGGCGAGGAACTGGCCGCGTGTCGCGACGCCGGTATCGAGGTCGAGGTGGTGCCGGGCGTGACGAGCGCCGTCTCGGTCCCGGCGGCCGCCGGGATCCCGGTGACCCACCGCGGCGTCTCCCGGGGGTTCAGCGTCCTGACCGGTCACGACGCGCTGCTGAGCCCGAACGCTCCGGATGCTCGCGCGGCCACCGTCACCGGCGGCCCGGACCACACCCTGATCCTGCTCATGGGCGTCTCGCGCCTTGCCGAGACGGCCGCCGCGCTGACCACCGCCGAGCGCCCCGCCGGTACACCGGTGGCGATCGTCGAGGACGGCTACGGGCCGCGCCAGCGCGTCACGGTCGGCACGCTCGACGACATCGCGGAACGCGGCGCCGCGGCGAAGGTGCGGCCGCCCGCGGTCGTCGTCGTCGGCGACGTCGTGCGCCTCGCGCCCGCCTGGCGCGACCGACAGGCCGGCTGACCGGCCCCACAGACAGCTGAGCGCCGGCTCCCACCGCACCGAAGGCCCATCGGCGGCGGGACCGGCGCTCAGTGATCTCCGCTCACGACACCCGGGCGTGGTTCCGGGTGGCCAGTGGGTGGCCTCGCACGCACGATGGTCGGAGCACTCGGCCGTCGACGAAAGGTGTGCTCGTGCCAGGAGCGATCGAGGACTACGGCTTCGTGGGAGATCTGGCGACGGGCGCTCTCGTCGGACGGGACGGTTCGGTCGACTGGCTGTGCCTGCCGCGGTTCGACTCCCCGGCGTGCTTCGCGGCGCTCCTCGGGGGTGAGGACGCCGGGCGGTGGCGCATCGCACCGGTGGATGCCGGCGTGGCGAGCTCTCGCCGGTACCGCGGGGAGACCCTCGTGCTCGAGACCACGTGGGACACCCCGAGCGGGACGGTCCAGGTGGTCGACGCGATGCCGCCCCGTGGTGATACCGCCGACCTCGTCCGCGTGGTGCGTGGCGTGAGCGGGCGGGTCCGAGTGCGGAGCGACCTGCGGCTGCGGTTCGACTACGGGCAGGTGAAGCCGTGGCTGACCCGGCACGAACGATCCGTGACCGGCGTGGCCGGGCCGGACGCCGTGCAGTTGTCCGCCGACGCCCCGCTGCGGATCCACGACGGCGACGTGACCGCCGAGGTGGAGCTCTCGGCCGGGGAGTCCTGCGCCTTCGTGCTGACGCACAACGTGTCCTACCGGCCCGCTCCCCGGCCGGTGGACCCCGAGCGGGCCCTGCACGACACGGAGGACTTCTGGGCGCGCTGGGTCGAGCACGTCGACTACGAGGGCCGATGGCGGGAGGCGGTGGTCCGCTCGCTCATCGTCCTCAAGGCGCTCACCTACGCGCCGACCGGTGGCATCGCGGCCGCGGTGACCACGTCGCTGCCCGAGGACCTCGGAGGCTCGCGGAACTGGGACTACCGGTACTGCTGGCTGCGCGACGCCGCGTTCACCCTGCAGGCGCTCATCTCGACGGGCTTCGTCGACGAGGCGCGGGCCTGGCGGGAGTGGTTGCTGCGAGCGGTCGCCGGTGACCCCGCCGGCCTGCAGATCATGTACGGGCTGGACGGCAGGCGTCGTCTTCCCGAGTACACGATTCCCTGGCTGGGCGGTTACGAGGGCTCCGGGCCGGTGCGCGTGGGCAACGCCGCGGCGGCGCAGTTCCAGCTCGATGTCTGGGGTGAGGTGCTGGACTGCCTGCACGTCGGGCGCGAGTCGGGGATCGCGCCCATGAGGGAGGCGTGGGAGCTGCAACGCGCGCTCCTGGACTTCCTCGAGGGAGCGTGGGACCGGCCGGACAACGGTCTGTGGGAGATCCGGGGGCGGCGGCGGCACTTCGTGCACTCCAAGGTGATGGCCTGGGCCGGTGTGGACCGTGCGGTGCGTGCCGTGGAGCAGCACGGCCTCGACGGGCCCGTCGAGCACTGGAAGGCGCTCCGGGACCGGATCCACGCCGACGTGCTCGCGCACGGGTTCGACACACGCCGGGGCACGTTCACACAGTTCTACGGGTCGGAGGGGCTCGACGCCGCGCTGCTGCTCATTCCCCGGGTCGGGTTCCTGCCGTGGAGCGACCCGCGGGTGGTCGGCACCGTCGAGGCGGTGCGGCGGGAACTGTCCCAGGACGGGTTCGTGCTGCGCTACCGCCCCGAGGCCGACGGGCGGGTGGACGGCCTGCCCGGGGACGAAGGCGTGTTCCTCGCGTGCACCGCCTGGCTGGCCGACGCGCTCTACGGCATCGGACGTCACGAGGAGGCGGTCGAGATGTTCGAACGGCTTCTGGGCGTGCGCAACGACCTCGGGCTGCTCAGCGAGCAGTACCACACCGGCCTGCGCCGGCAGCTCGGCAACACCCCGCAGGCGTTCAGTCACTTCGCCCTGGTCAACGCCGCCCGCCGGCTCAGCGGGGCACCGACCACCACCGCGGAGACCCCGCGTGGCGGAACGTCCGGACCCGGCGAGGAGCAGCATCCATGAGGGCCTTGACCGTCCACCCCGCACAGGCGGGCTCGCTCGCGGTGACGGACGTCCCGGAGCCGGCCGCGTCGCACGGTGCGATCCTCGCCGAGGGCGTGGCCCTCGGCGTGTGCGGCACCGACCGGGAGATCGCCGCCGGCGAGCACGGCTCCGCCCCGCCGGGCCAGGACCACCTGATCCTCGGGCACGAGTCCCTCGGCCGGGTGCTGGAGGCGCCTGGCGGTTCCGGCTTCTCCAGCGGGGACCTCGTCGTCGGCGTCGTACGGCGGCCCGACCCCGTCCCGTGCGGTGCGTGCGCCGCCGGCGAGTTCGACATGTGCCGCAACGGGCGCTACACCGAGCGCGGGATCAAGGGCCTCGACGGCTACGGTGCGCGGCGCTGGCGGGTCGAGCCGGACTACGCCGTGCGCCTGGACCCGCGGCTGGCCGATGTCGGCGTGCTGCTGGAGCCCACGTCCGTGGTGGCCAAGGCGTGGGACCAGATCGAGAAAGTCGGGCGGCGTTCGTGGTTCGAACCTCGCACGGTGCTCGTCACCGGCGCGGGGCCCATCGGCCTGCTCGCGGCGTTGCTCGGTACGCAGCGCGGCCTGGACGTCCACCTGCTCGACCGGGTCACCGACGGCCCGAAGCCCGGCGTCGTCCGCGACCTCGGCGCCGAGTACCACACGGAGGACGCCGCCGACGTGATGCGGAAGCTGCGCCCCGACGTCGTCGTCGAGGCGACCGGCGCCGGCAGCGTCGCCCTGGACGTCATGACGGGGACGGCGCGCTACGGCATCGTCTGCCTCACGGGGGTGTCGTCGGCCGGCCGGCGCGTGAAGGTCGACGCCGGTGCCCTGAACCGCGAGATCGTCCTGGAGAACGACGCCGTGATCGGCTCCGTCAACGCGAACCTCACCCACTACCGCGCCGCGGCCGATGCTCTCGGCCGCGCGGACCTCGACTGGCTGGGCCGGCTCATCACCCGGCGCGTACCCCTGGAGCGGGCGGGCGAGGCGTTCGAGAGCCGCGCGGACGACATCAAGACGGTCATCGAGCTGTGAGGAATGACAGGTCGGCCGGATTCACCCGCTTGTGTGATATGCCGCCCGGCCTCAGATCTCTACTCTGGTGACCATGTCCACGCACCCCCTGCGCATCGCCATGATCGGAACCCGAGGTGTGCCCGCGCGGTACGGGGGCTTCGAGACGGCCGTGGAGGAGATCGGCGCGCGGCTCGCGGACCGCGGCCACCAGGTGCGCGTGTACTGCCGCCGCCCGGCCGACCAGGCCGTCGACGATCCGCCGGAGTACCTGGGCATGGAGCGCGTCGTCCTGCCCGCGATGCGCCGTCGTTCCCTGGAGACGCTGAGCCATACCGCCCTGTCGGTGGCCCACCTCGTCGCCCACCGCACCGACGCCGCCATCGTGTTCAACGCGGCGAACGCGCCCCTGCTGCCCGTGCTGCGCGCGGCCCGCGTCCCGGTCGCCACGCACGTCGACGGCCTCGAGTGGCGGCGGGCCAAGTGGGGCCGCGTCGGCAAGCGGTACTACCGGGAGATGGAGACGGCGTCGGTCCGTCTCTCCGACGCCCTCATCGCCGACGCCCAGGGCATCGCCGACTACTACGCCACCCAGTACGACGTCGGAAGCCGTCTCCTCACCTACGGGGCCCCCGACCTCTCCGCGGCCGGCAGCGACCGGCTCGCCGAACTGGACCTGACGCCCGGCGGCTACCACCTCGTCGTCGCCCGGTTCGAACCGGAGAACCACGTCGACGTCATCGTCGAGGGCTACGCCGCGAACGACGCCGGACTCCCGCTCGTCGTCGTCGGCTCCGCCCCGTACTCCGAGGAGTACACGCGGCGCGTCCACGAGCTCGCCGACGGCGACCCCCGGGTGCGGCTCCTCGGCGGGGTGTGGGACCAGGAACTGCTCGACCAGCTCTACGCGAACGCCTTCACCTACCTGCACGGACACTCCGTGGGCGGCACCAATCCGTCGCTGCTGCGGGCGATCGGCGGCGGCACCTCCACCATCGCGTACGACGTGCCGTTCAACCGCGAGGTGCTCCAGGAGGCCGGGCGCTACTTCCGCACCCCCGTGGACCTGGCGGAACAGGTCCTCACCGCCGAGGCCAACCCCCAGGACACCGAGACGCGTGCCGGCACCCTCGCACGCCGGGCGAAGGACTACGACTGGGACGTCGTGGTCGACGGCTACGAACAGCTCGCGCGCGACCTCGCCGCGCGGAACACCCCGGGGCCGCGCCCGTTCGCCCGGCGGCGGCGCAGGCGGGTGGTCCGGCCGTGAAGCTGACCAGCTCCGCGCTGCCCCGCCCCGTGATCGGCGCGGGACGCGCGGCGATCCGCGGCTACGGG
Organism: Myceligenerans xiligouense; assembly: GCF_003814695.1. Lineage (GTDB taxonomy): Bacteria > Actinomycetota > Actinomycetes > Actinomycetales > Cellulomonadaceae > Myceligenerans > Myceligenerans xiligouense. The sequence continues at coordinate 3,911,386 of NZ_RKQZ01000001.1, read as the reverse complement.
ATGGCGACGTCGTGGCTGCGCGGCGGGCCCGACTTCCTGCTCATCGGCGGGAAACGCGCCGGTTCCACCTCGCTGTACTTCGCCCTGCTCGACCACCCGCGGATCATGCCCCTGTTCCCCAGCGCGCGGTGGCTGCCGAAAGACAACCACACCAAGGGCGTGCACTACTTCGACTCCCACCACGACCGGGGGAGGGCCTGGTACCGCTCGCACTTCCCGGCGTCGTCGGCCCGCGCCGGCAAGCTCGTCGGCGAAGGGTCGCCGTACTACCTCTTCCACCCGCTCGCCGCGGAGCGCGCGGCCCGCGAGACGCCGGACGCCCGGATCCTGCTCGTCGTGCGAGATCCGGTGGAGCGCGCGTTCTCGCACTATCGCGAGCGGCGCCGGGAGCACGCCGAGCCGCTCGAGACGTTCGAGGAGGCGCTCGCGGCCGAGTCGCGGCGGCTCGCCGGCGAGGAGGAGCGGATCGTCGCCGATCTCGGCTACCGCAGCTACGCGCACGAGCAGCTGTCCTACCGCGCGCAGGGAGAGTACGCGCCCCACCTGCGCCGCTGGCTGAAGTACTTCCCGGCCGAGCAGGTTCACGTGCTGGTCGCCGAGGAGTTCTACGCGGATCCGCAGCGAGCCTGCGACGGCGTCGCGGAGTGCCTGGGTCTCGACCCGGCGCCCCTGTCGGCCGAGGCGCGCAGGCCGCGGAACGCCGCCCCGAGCAGCAAGCTGCTCCCGGCCACGCGGGAGGAGCTCTCCCGGCACTACGCCCCGTTCAACGAGGATCTGGCGGGGCTCCTGAACCGCGAGCTCCCGTGGTGACCGCGGCGACCCGGTGGAACTCGTGGACGAGGCGGGCGGTGAACGCCGCGTCGTGGTCGGCGTCGGAGCGGGCGCGGAGCCGGTCCAGCCAGAACGCGGCCGCCTCGGCGTGCCCGGGAGCGGACTCGTCCGTCGTCGTGCCGCGCATCGCGGAACCGCTCGGCGGGCGTCCGAAGGCCGCCACGTTCGACGCCCGGTAGTAGAACAGGTCGGCCCCCGGTGGTGCCCAGGAGGCGTCCTCCCAGTCGATCAGCCACGGCAGGCCTCGCCCGTTGCGCCGCAGGTTCCACGCGGTGAGGTCGCCGTGCATCGGCTCCCAGTGGTCCGGGGTGCCCTCCGGCCGGTGCAGCACCCGGGCCAGGTGGCGGCGCACGTCCTCCAGCAGCGGGCCCACCGGGGTGCGCCAGGCCGGGGCGGCGGGCCGCGGCGGCATCGCGGAGATGAGCAGCCAGTGCAGGCCGGCGGCCTCGCCCCGGTCCAGCACCTGGGGCACGCGGAAGGTCTCCGCCAGGCCGCCGGGGAACGCCGACAGGGCGCGCTGCTCCCGGTCGAGCTCGGCGGGGTCCTCGCGTAGCTTGAGGAACCCGACGGGCCGGGAAGCACGCAGCAGCAGCACGGCCAGGCCGGTCCGCGACGCCTGCGGACGGGAGTAGACGGCCAGCCCGTCGAACGCGGGAAGGGCGGCCCGGAGCGCCGGCCACAGCTCGGGGCCGCCCGGTGCCTCCCAGTCGACCCGCTCGCCCGGTACGGCACCCGGCCCGAGCAGCCCGGCCGCGCCCCACAGCGCCCACTGCGAGGTGACGGCGTACCAGCGCGACCGCGTGATCAGCGAGATGCCGGCAGCCGCACCCCTCCGTGACCCGGCGGGGATCAGGACGTTCCGCGTGCCCATCGCGGGCCGCACGAGGCTGGCTCGGCCTGCCGCCGTCGGGCCGGTCCCCAGCTGCGCCCGCGGCCTCCCGCGCAGCGGCCTCCGCGCCGTCATCGGACCCCGCCCCGGACCGCGCGGAGCACCTCGACCAGCAGCGCGGCGTCCCGCCGCAGCGCCGGGACCGCCGCCAGGCACAGGCCCCACGTCAGCAGACCGCCGACCACCGCGAGAACCAGCGCGGTGACGGGCGAACCCGCCGCGCCGACGGCGTCCGGCAGGGACGCGGCGAACCACGCCGCGAGCCCGACCGGCACCGCCTGGGCCAGGATCCGCAGACCACCCAGGGCGAGCCGGCCGCCGGGGTAGGACGTGACGCGCGACAGCCACCAGAAGGACAACGGCCATTCGAGCAGCGCCGAGGCGGCGAACCCGGCCGCGATCCCGTTCACCCCCCAGAAGCTCCCGATCAGCACCCCGCCGATCTTGAGGACGGCGGTCACCAGGGAGTAGGCCAGGAGCGCGCCGCTCAGTCCGCGCGCCAGGTACGTCCAGTACCCGACGTAGGCGAGCGTCTGGCAGCCCCCGGCCACGGCGAAGGCGGCGAGCAGCGGCGCGGCCGGCTCCCAGCCCGGCCCGAGGAAAACACCCACCACCGCGTCGGACGCCCCGACGACTACCGCGAGCACCAGGACCACCGGCAGGGCCAGCACCTGTTGCCCGCGCAGCAGCATGCGGTCGAACCGGGCGGGTTCGTCGGCGATGCGGGCGAGCACCGGCAGGGCGACGGTCGTGGACGGCTGGCGCAGCTGGGTCAGCGGACGCATGAGGAGGTGGTACGCCCGGTTGTACAGGCCGAGCGGGCCGGGACCGAGGGAGAGGCCGATGACGAACGTGGCCAGGTTGTCGGCCCCGTAGCCGACCAGCTGGGAGCCCAGCAGCCCGCCGCCGAACCGGAAGAAGCCGCGCGTTCCCGCCCGGCGCCGCGGCCGGGAGGGCAGCCAGCGGCCGGCCGCCCACACCCCGGCGAGCGTCACGGCCGCCGTCGCCACCTGCTGGACGACGACGGCCCGGTGGTCGTGGGTCATGAGGCCGACGACGATCGCGGCGGCCAGCGCGACCACCGGCGCGGCCACCTCCACGACGGCCAGCGTCCGGAAGCGCATCTCCCGGACCAGCCCGGCCTTGTGCTGCGTGGCCAGCCCGTTGATGAGGAACAGGAAGGCGAGCGTGCGGCAGATGCCGGTCAGCGCGGGCTCGTCGAACAGGCGGGCGATCAGCGGCGCCGCCGCGATGCACGTGGCGCACAGGACCGCGCCGATCGCGACGTTGACCCAGAAGAGGTTGTCGCGCTGCTGCCTGGTCAGGTGGGGCGCGCGCATCGCCGCCGACGACAGCCCGGCGTCGCGCAGGATCTCGCCGATCCCGACGACGGCGGCGACCATGGCGACCAGCCCGTACTCGGCGGGCGGCACCAGCCGGGCGAGCACCGCCACCGCCGCGACCTGGAGCAGGATGCGCGTGGCCTGGGACGCGGCCGTGACCGTGGCGCCGCGTGCGGCGCGACGCCCGAGGCTCTGTCGCGTCCCGCCGTCCTCCGCCACGTCCTGCTCGGTCACGTCCGGCGCCACCGGGACCGGAAGCTGCCGATGTCCCCGTCGCCGTAGGCGGCGTACGTGTCGAAGTCGTGGTCCTTGCGGGACACCCCGGTGGCGATGAGGCCGAGGCAGGTCGCGCCGATCGCGTCCAGGGACGCGATCGCGTCGTGCAGCTGGGCGCGGCGCACCTTCCGCGCCCGGGCGACGACGACGGCGCCCTGGGTGCGGCGGGCCAGCAGCGCGGCGTCGGTCACCGGGAGCAGCGGCGGCACGTCGAAGATGACGACGTCGTAGTTCGCCCGGGCCTGCCGCACGATCTGGTCCATCGACTCGGCCTCGATGAGCCGGCCGGGGTTGGGCGGCAGGTCGCCGGCGGTCAGCACGGCGAACCGCGGCGGTCCGACCTGCTGGACGACGTCCTCCAGGTCCGCCCGGCCGATGAGGACGGTCGACAGGCCGGCCCCGCCCTCCAGGCCGAGCCGGTCGGCGAGCGAGGGGCGGCGCAGGTCGGCGTCGATGAGCAGCACGCGGGAGCCGCGCTCGGCCAGCGCGTGGGCGAGGCCGATCGCGGTGGTCGTCTTGCCCTCGTCCGGGACGGAGGAGGTCACGACGAACGACCGCACCGGCGCGCCGACGTCGAGGAACTGCAGGTTGGTCCGGATCCGGCGGTAGGACTCGGCCAGGAGCTGCGGATCGGTGGTGCCCTTGCGGATCTGGGGCACGGTGCCGAGCACGGCCAGGTCCTCACCGGCCGGGAGGTCCTTCGCCGTCCGGATCCGGGTGTCGAACAGGGCCAGGCCGACGGCGATCAGCGCGCCCGCCGCCAGCCCCGCCGCTGCTCCTCCGGCGGTCAGGAGCCGGGTGTCCGGGGCGAACGGGAACTCCGGCGCCTCCGCCGCGGCGACGACGGTCAGGCGGACGGTGCTGCGCCCGTCCGCGTTCGACGGCGACACCTCGGACACGGTCTCCGACAGGTGCCGGGCCACGGAGTTCGCCACCTCCGCGGCCTGCCACGGGCCGTCCGCCTCGGCGGAGATCTCGATGATCGCGGTGTCGAGCGGCACCACGGCCTCGACCCGCTCGGACAGGTCGCGGGGCGTCGTGTCGAGGTCGAGCTCCCCGATCACGGGGTTCAGCACGGCGGGCATCGTGGCGAGCGACGCGTAGGAGGTCACCAGGTTCTGCGTGTAGGTCGCTCCCTGCATGAGCTCCGAGACCGTGTCGCCGCGTTCCAGGCCGACGAAGACGCTCGTGGTGGCCCGGTACTGGGGCGCGACGGTCTGCGCGTACCCGAGCCCGGCGAGGCCGCCGGCCAGGATGGCCACGACGAGCACCACCCACCGCTTGCGCAGCGCGGCGACGTAGTCAGCGAGCTCCATCCGTCAGGCCTTTCCGATCGGGGGTCGCGGGAATGATAGTCGCGGCGGCGGGCCCGGTGCGGCGAGTGGCCGCGAGACACCGCAGGCCCGCCGCGGTGCCGCGCAGCGCGGGCCACACCGTGCGCAGCGGATGGCGCACGATCGCGCGCCGGCCGCCCCGGAGCAGGACCTCGCGTGTGTGGCCGGGGGTGGCGCGCAGCCAGCCGCCCCAGCGTTCCGGCGCCACGTGGCGCGACGCGAACAGCAGCCGGTTGCGGGTGTTGTAGTAGTGGTAGAGCGGCGACTTGCCCCGGCCCGCGCCCGTTTCCGCGGCGCGGGCGTTGCCGTCCTGCGTGGCGCCCGCGTCGTGCACGCACGTGAGGTCGTCGCGCAGCGCGAGGCGTCCCCCGGAGCGCGTCCAGCGCACGCTGAGGTCGACGTCCTCCCAGTACAGGAAGTACTCCCCGCCGAAGCCGCCGACGTCGAGCAGCCGCTCGGTCGAGGCGGCGAAGCAGGCGCCGGAGACCCAGGAGGCGTCGTCGGGCCCTGCGGGCCCGCCGCTCCGGGTACGGCCACGGCGCATGTCGACGACGGCGCCCGTGAACCAGTCCTTGCCCTGCGGGGTGCGGATCGCCGGGGCGACGAGGAGCCCGGCGTCGGCGGCGACGTCGGCCGCGAGGGCGTCCGCGGCGGCGAGGCCGAGGGCGGCGTCCGGGTTGAGCACGAGGCTGACGTCGCATCCCGCGTCCCGCGCGGCGCGGATCCCGGCGTCGGCGCCGCCGCCGAAGCCGAGGTTCTCACCGGGCAGCACGAGGGTCCAGCCGTTCGCGGAGCCGGCGGCCACGACGCGATCCCGCTCGGCAGGGGAGCTCCAGCAGTCGACGAGCACGCGGGTCCAGGATGTGCCCGCGAACGGTCGCAGTGCTGCGGTGGCGAGGTGTACCGACCCGTAGTTCACTACGACGACAGCAGGTCTGGCGGTGGTGGGCACCTGTGCATCCTGCCGGAACGGTCGTGCCAGGGCGAGTGGTAGCTCGGGTGAAATGGGGACACCGGCGAGAATATCCGGGCACATGCCCATAACCTTTCCGGTATGACATCCTTCAGCCGGACGAGAGGCTCGCGGAAAGGTCTCCGCACGGGGACGGTCGCACTGCATGTCACCGCGGTTCTCGTGCTGTCGACCACGTTGGCGGCGTGCGGTCCTGCGGAGCAGCGGTCCGACGGCGACCAGCCGTCCGCCGGCGCCACCTCCGCGCCGCGGGACCCGGCGGCATCGGAGCCGGGATCCTCCTCGAAGGCGTCACCCGCGTCCGACGGCGCCGCGGCCGACGACGCGGAGGATTCCGGCACGTCGTCCGGCGAGGCGGACGACACCATCGTCGCGGGCCGCGCCACGACCGGCGTCGTCCCGCTCACCTCCGGGCCGGTCGCCGTCGGCGAGGCGCCGGACCACGACCTGTCCGTGAAGCTCGGGGCGATCGAACGGACGGAGGCGGAGCCGTCCATGCCCGGTGAGATCGCCGGGCCGGCGATTCGCGTCGAGGTAGCGGTCAGCAACGCGGGCGGCACATATCACGCTCTTGGTGCGAGCGTGGTGAACCTGTACTACGGTCCCGACCGCATACCGGCGAGTTCTCTCTCCGGTTCCGGGCAGGAAGATCTCCCGGATTCCGTGCCGGGCGGGCAGACCGTGACCGGAACCTACGAGTTCACGGTCCCTGACGACCGGTCCGGACGGGTGCTCGTCGAGATCGACGTCGACCCGCAGTTGCACGTCGCACTGTTCGAGGGGGAGTTAAGCCTATGAGAACCACACCCGCCGCCCTGGCCGCCGTCGCGGCCGGAGCTCTCCTCGCCGCCTCCCTGGGGGTGGGCACGTCCGCGGCCGCGGACACGGACGGGGACCCGGTCTCGACCTCGGGCCTGGGGCTGCGGTCCGCGCTGGACGCGGTGGGCCTGTCGTCGCCGTCCGAGAGTGACCGGACCGCTGAGGGCGCGGACGGTGCGGGCACCACCGACGGTGCGGGCACGAGCGGTAGCTCCGGCACGACCGGTGCCTCCGGCACGACCGGTAGCTCCGGCACGACCCGTGCCTCCGGCACCTCCGGAGCCGCGGCCCAGGCCGCGCCTGTCAGCACCGACGTCCTGCCCACCGTGCAGATCGACGGCGTCGTGTGGGCGCAGCAGGTCGTCGGCGACGTCGTGTACGTGGGCGGTTCCTTCGCGGCCGCGCGTCCGGCGGGTGCCGCGCCCGGCACGCGCGAGGTGGCCCGCACCAACCTCCTCGCCTACCACCTGCACACCGGTGAGCTGGTCCAGGGCTGGGCGCCCCGGGTGAACGGCGAGGTCAAGGACCTGGCGGTGTCGCCGGACGGCAAGCGCCTGTACGCCGTCGGACGGTTCACGTCGGTCAACGGCACCACGCGTTACCGCGCCGCCGCGTTCAGCACCTCCACCGGTGCGCTCACCGGCTTCCGGCCGTCGGTGAACGCCGCGGTCAACGCCGTCGCCGTAGCCGGCCGCAACGTCTACCTCGGCGGTGCCTTCACCTCGGTGAACAAGCAGAAGCGCGTCCGGATTGCCGCCGTCGACAACTCCTCCGGCGCGACCACGCGGCCCTTCAAGGCGAACGTCGCCGACCGCTCGGTGCAGGACCTCGTCGTCTCGCCCGACCGCCGCCAGGTGGTCATCGGCGGGAACTTCACCGCGGTGAACGGCTCGAAGCGCCCCGGATACGGACTGGCCAGGCTCGACGCCTCCACCGGCGCGATGCTGCCGATGCCGGTGAACCAGGTGGTCCGGAACGCCGGCCAGTACTCCGCGATCCTGTCGCTCGCCGCCGACGACGAGTACTTCTACGGCACCGGCTACCACTGGAACAAGAAGGGCTCCACGGAGGGCTCGTTCGCCGCCAGCTGGGAGACCGGACGGCTCGTATGGCTCGAGGATTGCCACGGCGACACGTACTCGGTGGTGCCGTTCCAGGGCTCCGTCTTCATGGCGAGCCACAAGCACGACTGCAGCACGAGCGGCGGCTTCCCGGACACCGATCCGCGCACGTTCCACCACGGCACGGCGACCACCCGCACCGTCGAGGGCGAGAACATCGCCGACGACGACCAGAGCTACCCCGACAGCCCCGGCACGCCGCGCCCGGAGATCCTGAACTGGTACCCGGACTTCACGCCGGGTTCCTACACCGGCCAGAGCCAGGGCCCGTGGGACGTGACCGCCGCGGGTGACTACCTCCTCTATGGCGGCGAGTTCACGAAGGTGAACAACCGTCCGCAGCAGGGCCTCGTGCGTTTCACCGTGCGGGACGCAGCGGCCAACGCGGACGGCCCCCGGCTCGGCGGTGCCAGCTTCCAGCTCAGCCTGGAGTCGACCCGGGCGGGCACGGTCGAGGCGACCTGGCCGTCCAACCACGACCGGGACGACAAGACGCTCACCTACTCGCTCCACCGCGGGACCACGTCGGACGCGCCGATCGACGTCCAGGAGCGCACCGGCAGCTTCTGGCAGGGCGAGACCATGTCGTACACCGACACGGAGGCCGAGCCCGGCACGACCCAGCGCTACATCGTCGTGGCTCGTGACCCGTGGGGGAACGCGGCCTGGTCGCAGTGGGCCGACGTCACGGTGAACGGGGGATGACCGCGTCACGTGCGACGGTAGCGGTCCTCACGTACCGGCGTCCCGAGCGGCTCGCCACCGCGCTGGAGGCGCTGCTGCCGCACGTGTCGGCAGCCGGGGCCGGGCTGCTCGTGGTCGACAACGACCTGACGGAGTCGGCACGGCCGGTCTTCGAGCGCGTCACCGCCGGCAGGGCCGGCGTCCGGTACGTGCACGAACCCGCTCCGGGCATCGCGGCCGCGCGCAACCGCGCGCTCGACGAGGTCGCGGCCTCCGGATCGGACCTGATCGTCTTCGTGGACGACGACGAGACCCCCGGCGAGGCCTGGCTCGCCACCCTGCTGGCCGCCCACGAACGCTACGGCGGCACGGGCGTCGCCGGTCCTGCCGTACCGAGCCTCCCGGGGCGCGACCCGTGGATCGAGTCCGGCGGCTTCTTCGCCCGCCCGAGGCACCCCAGCGGCACGCGCGTCGACGTGGCCGCGAGCAACAACCTGCTGCTCGACGTCGGCTGGCTCGCCGAGCGCGGCCTCCGGTTCGACGAGGCGTTCGGGCTCACCGGGGGCTCGGACACCATGCTCACCCTGCGGATCACCTCCCGCGGCGGCGCGCTGTACTGGTGCGACGAGGCCGTCGTCGAGGACCCGGTTCCGGCCAAGCGGTTCACCCGCCGCTGGGTGGTGCGCCGCGCCTACCGGGTCGGGAACTGCACGATCCGGGCCCGGGTGGAGATCGCGGAGACCGCTCCGGGCCGCCTCGTCGCCCGGATGCGCGGTGTCGGCGCCGGTATGACGCGCGTGATCGCCGGGACCGCCCGCGCCGCCGCCGGCACGATCGCGGGCCGCGGCTCGGCGCGCGGGATCCGCACCACGGCCCGTGGCGCCGGGATGATCGCCGGCGCGGTCGGTGTCGTGTACACCGAGTACTCCCGGACGGCGGCGAGCAGGCCCCACCCGGTCGGGGTGCCGTCGTGACCGCTGGCGTCCGGCGCGCCGGCAGGACCGTCGTGATGTTCTCCGCCGAGGCGATCCGGACCACCACCAACCCCTACCTCACGGAACTGATGGCGGCCCTGCCCGGCGACCTCGAGGCCGTGACCTTCTCCCGGCGCCGCGCCCTGCTGGGACCGGTCGACGTGCTGCACGTGCACTGGCCCGAGACCCTGTTCCGGCGCCGGACCGCGCTGCGGACGGCCGTCGCGGCCGCACTGCTCGTGGTCTGCCTGGCCGCGATGCGCCTGCGCGGGGTGCGGACCGTCCGGACCGTGCACAACGAGTCCCCGCACGAGGCGCCGACCGGCATCGAGGGGCGGCTGCTGCGGCTCATGGACCGGTGGACCGACGAACTGATCCTGCTCAACCCGCACACCCGGTTCGGCCGCGACCTCACCAGCACCGTCATCCCGCTCGGCGAGCACGCTTCGACCTACGCCGGTCACGTCCTCCCCGCCGGCAAACCCGGGCGCGTCCTGCACTTCGGCCTCATCCGCCCGTACAAGGGCATCGACACGCTCGTGCGGGCGTTCCGCACGATCGCCGACGACGGCGCCGCACTGCACGTGATCGGCCCCGCGAAGGACTCCGGCGTGCTCGACGAGGTGCGGAGCCTGGCCGACGGCGACGACCGGATCGTGCTGCGTCCCGGATTCGTGCCCGACGACGCCCTGGTCCGCGAGATCGGCGAGGCGCACCTCGTCGTGCTGCCCTACCGGCGCATGCACAACTCCGGCGCGGCGCTCCTGGCCCTCTCCCTCGGACGGCCCGTGCTCGTGCCCGACAACGCCGTCAACCGCGAACTGGCCGAGGAGACCGGTCCGGGCTGGGTGCGGACCTATGCGGGAGAACTCGACGGCGCGGCGCTCGCGGTGGCGCTGGCCGAGCCCGTCCCGGCGGATCCGGTACGGTTCCGGGGCCGGACGTGGCCGGAGATCGGAACGGCCCATGCCGAGGTGTACCGACGGGTGGCAGCTTGACGGATGACAGCAGGGCACGTGCGCGCGCGGCCGCCCGTGCCGCCGTGACGGAGCCCGTCCCGGTCGTGGCGGCGAGCGCTGCCCGCGACGGTGCCGGGACCGAGGACGCCGGGTCGCGCCGCCGGCGCGGCCCGGCGCCCGTGCGTGAGTGGGAGAGCGCCGCGGTGGTCGTGGCGGTGATCCTGACCGTCGCCGTCGGCTCGCGCCTCGTCGTCGCCGCCGGCGTGTCCGTGGGCACGCTGCTCGCCCTGGCCCTCGCACCCGTGTGGCTCTCCGCGGCCGCGAAGTACCGGTGGGCCGGGACGTTCCTGGCGCTCGGTGCGCTCTGCGCGATCACGGGACCGGTCCTCACCACGCTGGCCGAGCCCGGCCACGTCGTCGACCCGCTGCTCCAGCGCGAGAACTACGTGCGGCTCGCGGAACTGGTGCTCGGCGCGGGAGCGCTGCTGTGGGCCCGGCTGCACCTGGGCGTGCGATGGCTGGCGGTGGCCTATGGCACGGGCATGCTGGTCGACGTCGTGCAGCGCGGTGAGCTGAGCTTCAAGTTCGGAGCCGGTCTCGCGGTGACGGTCATCGTGCTCGGGTGGCTCACGCCCGGCCTGCGGCCCGGCCGGGGGGTGTGGCGGCGCATCCCGCGCACGGCGCAGGCGATCGCGTGCGTGGTCCTGGGCGTCCTGTTCGCGGCCGACGACGGCCGGTCCGCCTTCGCGATGCTCCTGCTCACCGCGGCCGTGGTGCTCTGGCAGGTGCGGATGGACGAGCGGTCGCTGCGCCGGTCGGCATGGGTCACGGTGGGCGCCGTCGTCGCCGCCGGCCTCGCCGCGTACGGGGGCGCGCGAGCCCTGATCCTGGACGGGGCGTTCGGGACGGCCATGGCGCAGCGCACCGCCGCGCAGCTCGAGCTGAGCGGGAACCTGCTGGCGGCCGGCCGCCCCGAGATGGGGGCGACGGCGGCGCTGATCGCGCACCGGCCGATCGGGTTCGGTCCCGGTGTGCCCGTCAACAGCGAGGACCTGGGCGTGGCCAAGCACGGGATGTCCCAGCTCGGCTACGACCCCGACAACAACTACGTCTACGACTACATGTTCGGGCGGGGCATCGAGCTGCACTCGTTGTTCGGCGACTTCTGGGCGGTGCACGGGCCGGCCGGCGTCCTGTTCTGGCTGTTCCTCCTGCTGCTCGTCGTGATCTCGCTGGTGCGGCGCACGGTCCGTGGCATGGCGGACGCGATGCTCGTCTACGCCGCGATCCTCACCCTCTGGAACCTGTTCTTCAGCCCGGTCTACTCCTCGGTGCCGATGCTGATCCTGGCGGTGGTGCTGCTACTGCCGCGATGGGCGGACGCCGTGGACGGGGACGACGACTCCGAGGCGGAACGCGAGCCCGGGACCCCTCAGGGGGCGGGCACCGCCTGAGCGGCCGGGGGCCGCCCGACCGCCCGTGCCCGTGAACGTGGTCGGACCTGCGAGACAACCGTGCAGCGCGATGCTGCGTTGAAGCACCATGAGACAAGAACGAACCGGTCCCGAACCGGCGCTCACGCTCGGGGAGGTGTGCGGATGACATCCGCCGCAAGCGCCCGCGCCGTGACCGACAGCGTGCCGGTCGTCGTGGCAGGCAAGCGGACCCGCGAGGTGGAGTTCACCGCTTTCGCCCAGGCCCGGACCCCGGACCTGGTGCGCATCGCGTACTTCTTGTGCGGTGACGCTCACCGTGCCCATGACCTGGCCCAGACCGCCTTGGAACGCACCTTCCGGCACTGGAACAAGCTCGCCGACGGTGACCCCTACGCCTACGCGCGCCGGGTGGTCACCACGGCGCGGATCGACACCTGGCGGCGCAACCGCAAGGAGGTCCCCACCGAGGGCGAGGCCATGGTGTGGCGCACCTCGGAGGCGACACCGGCGCCGGACAGCGCGATCGCCGAGCGCGACCGTCTCGTCCGGGCACTCGCGAAACTCACCGCCAAGCAGCGGCGCGTCGTCGTACTGCGCTACCTCCTGGACCGTTCCGAGGCGGAGACGGCCGCGACGCTGGGCGTCTCGGCCGGAACGGTGAAGTCGACGGCATCCCGCGCCCTGACGATCCTGCGGGACGTGCTGGGCGCCGACGGGCTCGGAACCAACCGTGAGGAGGGCCGGTCATGAACGCCCCGGACCAGAACAGTTCGTTCGTGCAGAACTTGGCCCGGATGGCCGGCGACCTGACGCCCGCGGTCGATGCCGGGGCGATGGCGGGTGCGGCGATCCGGCGGGAGAGGAACCGACGGGTGGTCCTGACCGTGGCCGGGTGCCTCGCGGTCCTCGTCGCGGTCAGTGGCGCGATCGGCGCTGCCGGCACGGTCTACGCGGACCGGCAGCAGCCGTTGCCGGCATCAACGGTCACGGCGACGACGACACCCTCGTCGGGTGCGGCGTCGGCCTCGCCGAGCACGGGGCCGTCGGAGGACGCCGAACCCGCCGCCGCCGACGCGCCGGTGCGCTACCTGCGTACCGGTGACGGGGAACTGCCTGTCATGTCGGGAGTGAAGCATGGTGTGACCGAGGGCGGCGGAGCCCCGTACCTCTTCGGCGGGCTCTGGTACGAGGTGCCTCCGGGGGGCTGGGCGGCGATCGGGGATGTCAGCGCCGGCGGGAAGATCGGTTGGGCGCGACCCGACAGCCAGCTCGCGCTCCGCTCGGAGACCACCGAGCTGTCGATCGACGATGTCGTGGCCGATCTCGAGCTACGCAATGTTGTGGACGTCTCCGGCTGGACCGTCCCCGACAGAGATTCCGGGGCGATGACCCTGGAGATCGAAGGCGCCGACCTCGTCGTGATCGAGCCCTACAAGGTGGTGGACGACGGGACAGGGTCCAAGGTCAGGCCGGTGAAGACGCGCATCCGCAGCGGGGCCGAGGGGTGGGTCGTCGAGACCCGTTTCCCGGCCGACGCCGACGGCGACAAGATGCTGCGCGACTTTCTCGGGAACCTCTGGCTGAAGGACTCCGGGGAACCGGAGTGGTACGTGCCGATGTTCACGTATCCGGAGCTCGGGCAGATCGAGCACGCGATCCCGGCCGGCTGGACCAGGGCGAAGACCGGCGGGCTCTCCTACGCATATCCGGAGCGATGGACCGCGGAGCCGCGGGACGAGAGCACGTTCGGGGAGTTGGTGGAGTTCCGGTCCGACGAGGTGATCGCGGTGGAACCACACTTCGCCGACCCCGAGGTGCGGTGGAACGGGTACGTCGAATCGGGCGATCCGGGAGCGAACTTCTGGCCGGGCTGGTTCGATCCGAGCCTGGAGGGCACCGACGAGATCGAGGTGCCTGGGGCGGACTACGCGATGGTGAGGGTCACGGAAGGGCCGTCCCTCGCGGGAGACGAGGATCTGCGTTCGCTCAGCGTCGATGTCCGGCTGCACGAGGAAGGCGACGGAAACCACTCCAAGGTCACGCTCAACTTCCCCGGCGGCGCGGAGGGTGTGGAACTCGTACGCCAGGTCCTCGGCACGCTGAGCTACGAGCGCTGAGACCGGTGGCCGAGCCGTCTCACGGCGGAGCTCCGGTGGGTGACCGGCACGTGCTCGTGCCGGTCACCCACGGGGGCGAGTCGATGCGGAAAGGTGGAACCCTCCGGCGGGTGTGCTGCGTCTGTGGGGCATGAGACCGACGAGGCAGTGGGCCGGATGAGTGATGAGGCAGTGATGGCCACCGAGACCGGCGGTTCGACGCGCGACGTCGAGATCGTGCGATCGCACGCCGACCCGGTGGCGGCGTTCACCGTGTTTGCCCAGGACAGCACTCCGGCCCTGTATCGCATCGCGTACCTGCTGTGCGGCGACCCGCACCGTGCGCACGATCTGGTGCAGCTCGCGCTGGAACGCACCTACAAGGCCTGGCGGAGGGTCGGAGACGGCGACCCGTTCGCCTATGCCCGTCGTGTCGTGGCGACAGCGCGGATCGACACCTGGCGCAGGACCCGCCGTGAGGTGCTCAGCGACGACCTCGTCGGAGGCGGCGGTCCCACCGCGCCGTCGTCGGACATGGAGATCGCCGAGCGGGACCGGCTCGTGCGCGCACTCATGGCGCTCCCGGTCAAGCAGCGTCGCGTCGTCGTGCTGCGGTACCTGCTCGACCGGACCGCGCTCCAGACCGCGGACGAGCTCGGCGTCTCCGTGGGGACCGTGAAGTCGACCGCGTCGCGCGCTCTGGCGCGCCTGCGCACTCTCGTCGCACCCGAGCCAGGACAGGAGGCCCGGTCATGAACGACCGCGGAACGACGGAGTCGCAGGACGGCGTGCTGCGCCGCATGCGCGCGGCGAGTGGGACGATCACGCTCCCGCCGGACCTCGACGGCGCCACGATGGCGGCGGCGGCCGTACGGAACGTCCGACGACGGCGCGTGGTGAGCGCCGTGGGCGGCGGCGTGGTCGGGGTGCTCGTGCTGGCTGCGGGGGCGGTCGCGGTGACCGGGGACCTGCGGGCGGAGCCGTGGGTGCTGCCCGGGGACGACAGGCCCAGCACCGCACCGGCGACGCCGACATCGTCTCCGTCATCGGCGGCGGGGTCCACCGGTGACCCGGCGACGAACCCGCTGACCGGGCAGTCCGAGGACGAGCTGACGAAGTCCGAGCGAGTCAGACTCGAGAAGCTGCGAGATCACTGCGGCGACGACGTGGCCTATCCGGTGGAGGCCGGGTCGCTCGAGCTTCCGGACTGGCGGGGCGCCTACGCGCACGCCGTGACCCGTCCCGATGTGCCGATCACGGAGCCCCCGTACATCTCGGCCCGCTCGATCGGCTGCTCCCGGCCGCTTTCCGTCGACCTGCCGGGGCATGGTCCTGACGACATCCAGTTCACGTGGGAGCTCATGCAGACAGTGGACGACACCGGAGGGCTGGCGTCGTACCTGGAGGCAACCTGGCCGTCCGGACCTGTCGAAGGACACCTCAGAAGTCTTGATGGTGCCGAGGTGGTGCCGTTCGACGGTGGCGTGGCGCTCTACAGACCGACCGCCGGCCTTGCCGTGGGCGTGTTCCGCTGGGTCGAGGGCGACGTGTCGTACATGCTGTCCGACGCCGACGCAGACCTGGAGACGTTCAAGGAACTGGCCCACTCGCTCGAACCGATCTCCCGTGACGATCCGCGGCTGGCGCCCTACCGGAAGAAGTGAGGAACGAGACAACCGGATCCAGGTCTGTGCGTGGGTCGCGGAGCGGTCGTGCTCTGTCGATGTCAGCCACCCCGCATAGGCTTGCTCTCGATGACCTCGCTCTTCGACTCCCTGCATCTTCCCGGCTTTCCCGGCGGCTCCGAGGCCGAGCCGGGTGATACGTCGCGCCTGCCGAGCGTGGCGCCCCGATGGGACGACGACGGTGCGGGTGACTCGGCGGTCCCGGCGGAGCCGGAGTGGTTGGCAGGGCTGCCGCACGAGGCGGAGGCGCCGCGGGCGAAGGGCGCGTACGCGCACCTCGATCCGGACGAGCTGCTCGACGGGCTGAACCCGCAGCAGCGGGCCGCCGTCGTGCACGAGGGCGGGCAGCTGCTCATCGTGGCCGGGGCGGGCTCGGGCAAGACCCGGGTGCTCACCCACCGCATCGCGTACCTCCTGGCGACGGGCCGTGCCCGGGCGGGGGAGATCCTGGCGATCACCTTCACCAACAAGGCCGCCGCGGAGATGCGCGAGCGGGTCGAGAGCCTGGTGGGCCCGGCGGCCGGCCGCATGTGGGTGTCCACCTTCCACAGCGCCTGCGTGCGCATCCTGCGGCGTGAGGCCAAGACGCTCGGGCTCAAGTCGTCGTTCTCGATCTACGACGCCGCCGACAGCCGCCGCCTCGTCGAGCTGGTGGCGCGCGAGCAGAACCTGGACCTGAAGAAGTACCCGGCGCGTTCGCTCGCGAACAAGATCAGCGACCTGAAGAACGAGCTGATCGATCCCGACACCTACGCGCGGCAGGCGGGCTCCGAGGAGGAGGCACCCGCGGGCGTCGGCTGGGCCGCGGCGCGGGACAAGCAGCGGTTCGACCAGGTGCTGGCCGACGTCTACACGCGCTACCAGCAGCGCCTGTCCCAGGCGCACGCCCTGGACTTCGACGACATCATCATGACCACGGTGAACCTGCTCCAGGCGTTCCCGAACGTCGCCGAGCACTACCGCCGCCGGTTCCGGCACGTCCTCGTGGACGAGTACCAGGACACGAACCACGCGCAGTACGTGCTGGTGCGCGAGCTCGCGGGCGTCACCGACGAGTCGGCGGCCGCGCACGACGGCGACGATCCGCAGGCCGTCGCCCTCGACCCGGCCGAGCTCACCGTCGTCGGCGACGCCGACCAGTCGATCTATGCGTTCCGCGGCGCCACGATCCGCAACATCCAGGAGTTCGAGGCCGACTACCCGAACGCGACCACCCTGCTGCTGGAGCAGAACTACCGCTCCACGCAGAACATCCTCAGCGCCGCGAACGCCGTCATCTCCCGCAACGCCGGCCGCAAGCCCAAGCGGCTGTGGACGGACGCCGGCGCGGGCGCCAAGATCACCGGCTACGTCGGGGACGACGAGCACGCCGAGGCGCGGTACGTCGCCCAGGAGATCGACCGGCTGGGCGACGAGCACGGCGTGCGTCCGGGTGACGTCGCGATCTTCTACCGCACCAACGCGCAGTCCCGCGCGCTGGAGGAGGTGCTGATCCGGGTCGGCCTGCCCTACAAGGTGGTGGGCGGCACGCGCTTCTACGAGCGCAAGGAGGTCAAGGACGCCGTCGCCTACCTGCGCGCGCTGGCCAACGTCGACGACGACGTCAACCTGCGCCGCATCGTCAACGTCCCCAAGCGCGGGCTGGGTGCCCGGGCCGAGTCGCTCGTCGCGGACTTCGCGGAACGGGAGCGCATCTCGTTCGGCGCGGCCCTCGACCGCGTCGAGGAGATCCCGGGCATGACGACCCGCTCCTTGAAGCCGTTGCGCGCGTTCGCCGAGCTCATGACCGGCCTGCGGGAGCTGGTCGACGACGGCGCCGGGCCGGCCGAGGTGCTGTCGGCCGTGCTGGACCGTACGGGCTATCTCGCGGAGCTCCGGGCGTCGGAGGACCCGCAGGACGCCTCGCGCGTGGAGAACCTCGCCGAGCTGCACGCCGTGGCGACGGAGTTCGGCGAGCTGGAGCCCGAGGGCGACCTCGCGGACTTCCTGGAGCGTGTGTCCCTCGTCGCGGACGCGGACCAGATCCCGGACGAGGACGTCGCCGACAGCGTGGCGGAGGAGGAGAAGGAGGACACGCCCGATCGCGGCGTCGTCACCCTGATGACCCTCCACACCGCGAAGGGCCTGGAGTTCCCGGTGGTGTTCCTGACGGGCATGGAGGACGGCACGTTCCCGCACATGCGCTCCATGAACGACGACGTGGAGCTCGCCGAGGAACGCCGGCTCGCCTATGTGGGCATCACGCGCGCGCGCGAGCGGCTGTACATCTCGCGATCGGCCGTCCGTGCCGCGTTCGGCATGTCCAACGAGTTCCCGCCGAGCCGCTTCCTGGAGGAGATCCCGGAGGAGCTCTGGGACTGGAAGCGGCGCGAGTCCTCGACGCAGGCGATCCGCGGCGGGTACGGCGGCTGGGGCTCGGGCGGCTACGGCTCGGGCAACGGCCGCCGTGGCGGCGCGGGTTCCGGCTCCCGGGTGGACACCTCGTGGAGCGGCTCGCGCTCTCGCTCGGGGAGCGCGGCGAAGGACCGGAACCCGGCCGGCACGTCGTCGGGCAACGGCTCGCGGTTCGGCTCCGTCAACGTCCAGAAGGCCGTCCCGTCCCTGGACGTGGGCGACAAGGTCACCCACGACACCTACGGCCTGGGCACGGTGATCGGCGTCGAGAAGAACGACGTCGTCAAGATCGACTTCGGCAGCAACGGCGCCAAGCGCATCGCCCTGAAGTACACGAAGGTCACCAAGCTCTGACATGGCGACCGACGAGACCCGGCAGATCGAGCGCGGCAAGCTCAGATGAGTCCCGCCCAGCGGCGCGCGACGTCGACCAGCTCGACCCGGTCGAGGGCGTCGACCGCCTCCTGGGTGTGCCAGGCGACGTCGTCGGTGCTGCCGTCCCGCTCCACCGTGAGCTCCCCGCCGACGATCCGGGCTCGCCACACCAGGCGGACGCCCTGCATCGGGCGGCGGCCGGGCTCGATACGGTCCTCGGCAGGGATGACGATGTTGTCCACGCCGAGCAACTC
The DNA here is from genome assembly GCF_003814695.1 of Myceligenerans xiligouense. Taxonomy (GTDB): domain Bacteria; phylum Actinomycetota; class Actinomycetes; order Actinomycetales; family Cellulomonadaceae; genus Myceligenerans; species Myceligenerans xiligouense. The sequence goes on along the minus strand of NZ_RKQZ01000001.1, from coordinate 3,892,943 downwards.
CCCGAGTTCCACGTGGTAGCCCGTCTCCTCGAAGACCTCGCGCACGGCGGCGTCGGCAGGATGCTCTCCGGGCTCCATCCCACCACCCGGCATCGTCCAGCCGGACATGTGCCCCTCCTTCCAGTGGGGCAGGAGCATCTGTCCCGCGTCGTCGGTGATCACGGCGTAGCAGCCGATACGCAAGTCCATGGCCCCACATCCTGCACCTGCGAGGCTCTGGCAATCCCAATAATATTGTCGGTATGATCGCCATCATGGCGGGCTCAGACTTCGAACGCGCGACGTTCACCGCGCCTCATGACGTGCTGGCGGAGGCTCGTGCCATCGCCGGCCGCGGCGAGTTCTCCGCCTATGTCGCCTCGGCGTTGCGCCGCCAGATCGAGCGCGACAAGCTGCGCACGCTCGTCGACGAGATGATCGAGCGCTCAGGTCCTGTCGATGAGGATCTCGTCGCGCGCTACATGGACGAGATGAAGTGACGGCCTCGCTCCGCACCATCGTGCTGGACAGCGAAGCGGTTTCCGCAGCGGCTCGGGATGACGCACGGATCAAGGCGCGCCTGGAAGCCGCAGCTCGCCTTGATCAACGGGTGGTGGTCCCCGCCGTCGTCGCAGCTGAGCTGTTCACCGGCCGCCCTGACGATGCCCGGCTGCATCGCGTCCTGAACCTGGTGTCCGACGTCGTCCCTATCGATCGATCCACGGCGGTAGCGGCCGGGATACTGCGAGAGCGAGCCGAGCGTGCGCGCCGCAAGAAGCCGAACCTGACGGTCGATGCGATCGTCGCCGCAGTTGCGCGGGAGGCTGCTCCTACCGCCGTGCTCACGGCGGACGTCGATGACCTCTCGCTGTTGTGCGACGGGGCCGACGTGACCGTCTTGCCCGCGACGGACTGAGCTGGACGAACGGCCCCCGCACACGCCGCGCACCTTCCGCGCAGCCGACAACCATGAGGTCGGCTACGAGGCAGGAGCTTGCTCGCGCCGGGTGACCATCCCGCTCCGGTAGCGCCCGTTCTCAGGCGGTCGCGTACCGTCCGCGGCTCTACGACGAGCGTTTCTCCAGCACGTCGAACGCCTTCTGGATCTGTGCGGCGTAGACGGCGATGCCTTCCATGTTCGGGTGGGTCGCGTCGGCGTGCAGCAGCTCGGGCCGTTTCGCGCACACTGCGTTCCAGTCCACGACGACGACGTTGTCCCGCCCCGCCGCGATCTTGTCCAGGCGGGCGTTCGCGTCGGGCACCCAGTAGGAGATGCCGACCGTGTTCACGAGGACCACGAGCCGGTCCGGCCCGATCAGCTCCAGGGTCCTCTCCGCCGCGTCGACGGACTCGCGCTCCTGGAACCCGGCGTTGGTCCCGAAGTTGAGGACGACGACATCGCGCAGGGTGCCCCGCTCGACGGCCTGCCGCACGAGCGCCGGGGCGTCGCTCCACTGGCGGTTCGGCATGGCGTCGATGTCGGCCCGCGGCCACTCCCCGAGGACCGCCGGCACGGCGGCCGCCAGCACGGAGTCCCCGAAGCCAGAGATCCTCCTGCCCTGCCCCGCGCCTGGTGGCGGCGTCGCGCCGCCGTCGGAGCCGGCCTCGGACCGGTTGCCGGAGCCGCCGTCGGAGCCGCCCGCACCGGCGCCGTCCCCGCTCGCGGAGCCGCCGCCTCGATCGGCCGTGTCGCCCGTCTCCGCGGCTGCCCGCTCCGCGGCGGCCTGAGCGGTGAGGCCGGCCTCGACCGCCTCCTGCGCCCCCGAGACCCGTGGCGCGGTGGCGACCGCCGTCGTCGTCCCGGCGAGAGCCAGCACGGTGACACCGACCGCGACGCGGGCCGGCCACGGGCGCGCCCCGGGCGCGCGGGCCCTGAGCTGCGCCCACAGCGCGCGGGACGAGCCCCGGAAGCCGAGCCGCCGCACCGGCATCTCCACGAACCGGTACGACGCCGCGGACACGGCCAGCGTCACGGCGACGACCACCCCGCCCCCGGCCCACGCCTGCCACGAACCGGCCGGCGCGCCCTGACCGCCGTCGGACATGGCGGCCTCGGTCACCAGCAGCACCGGCCAGTGCCACAGGTAGATGCCGTACGACCGTTGCCCGATCCAGCGCAGCGGCGCCAGCTCCATGAGCCCGGTCAGCCACCGCACCTCCGACGCGCACGCCAGCACGAGCACCAGCGTCAGCAGCGACGCGAGCGCCAGCCCGCCCGGGTAGGTCAGCGGGCTGTCGCTGCGCAGCGACACCCACAGGATCACCAGGCCCACGAGTGCGAACGGCGGCAGCAGGCGCGCCCACACCCCGTGCGGCAGCGGGCCGGCGCGGTGCCGGCGCAGCGTGACGGCCGCGCCGAGCAGCAGGCCGAAGGCGTGGCCGTCGGTGCCGTAGTAGACGCGGGTGGGGTCGGCCGCGGTGTACAGCAGCGCCATGACGAGGGCGGACGCGAGGGCCGCGGCGAGGACGACCGGCACCCGCCACCGCCCGGACCGCACGGCGAGCAGCAGGACGACGAGCAGCACGGGCCACGCCAGATAGAACTGCTCCTCGATGGCCAGGGACCACAGCGGCCGCAGCAGTTCGGGGGCGGTCTCGTCGAAGTAGTCCGAGCCGGCGGAGATCTCCAGCCAGTTGGTGCTGAACGTGAGGGCACCGAGCACCTGGCGCCCGATGCCGACGGTCAGATCCCGCTCGACCAGGCGAGCCACGGGGACGGCCACGAGCAGCACCAGCAGCAGGGCCGGCAGGAGCCGCCGTGCGCGCCGCGTCCAGAACGCGGGCAGGTCGATCCAGCTCGTGGCGCTGATCTCGCGCAGCAGCAGCGTGGTGATGAGGAAACCGCTGACGACGAAGAACATGTCGACGCCGATGAATCCGCCCGGGAGCCACGCGGGTTCGAGGTGGTAGCCGACGACGGCGGCCACGGCGAGCGCGCGCAGGCCGTCGAGCCCGCGGATGCGGGGGGCCGCCGCCGGCGGCGATCCGGCGGTCCGGGAGTTGGTGGTCGCTTCGGCCACACCTGGACGCTACCGGAAGCGCCGCCGCCGAGACGGCTCATTCCCCGGGATGGCGCGGATCGAGTGCAGTGCCGGAGCGTGCCGCCTCAGGCCGCCCGCAGGTGCAGGACGAGGGCCTGCATCGGCCAGAGGTGCGGGAGCTGGAGCCCCACCCGGTCCAGGACGGCCCCCGGGATGTCGCTCGGCTCCTCGGCCAGCCATCGCGGCGTCCCGCCGAACCACTTCGCCGACCCGGCCTCCTCCCGCACCCGCACCGTGTAGCGGAGCTCGGTGTCCAGGCCGGGCAGGGTGACCCGCTCGGGGCGGGCGTCGGACAGGGCGCCGACGGTCGCCACGGTGAACACGGCCTCCGTCCCGTCCGCCGCCACGACGCCCCGCACCCGCAGCGCGGGGTCCGCGGGATCGCCGTGCACCACGGTCCCCGAGTGCAGCAGCCCGCGCAGTTCCTTGTAGAGCGCCGCGTACGCCCGGATGGCCTCGGTCTCGTCGGGCGCGCACTCCAGGATGTTCCACTCGAACCCGGCATGCCCCTGCAGGGCGGTCGCCACCCGGTAGGAGAGGTCCGTGGCGCGCCCCGACGAGTGCGCCGGGGACGGCCCGACATGCGCCCCGATCAGCTCCGGCGGGAGCACCAGTTCCGTCCACCGCTGGATGTCCTGGCGTTCGGCCGGGTCGTTCGAGTCGGACGCCCAGACGCGGTCCGTCCGCGCGAGGATCCCCAGGTCCGTCCGCGCCCCGCCCGACGAGCAGGACTCGATCTCCAGCCCCGGGTGGTCGGCCTTCAGCCGGTCGATCAGGCGGTAGGCAGCGAGCGTCTGCGCGTGGGTGCCGGGGCGCGGCCGGCCGCCGTCCATGTGCACGGCCTCGACGAGGTCGCGGTTGTGGTCCCACTTGACGAAGGTGATGCCCAGCGCGTCGATCAGTGCGGACATCTGCCCGCGCACGTGCTCCCAGGCCTCGGGGTGGGCGAGGTCGAGGACGTACTGGTTGCGGAACGACAGCCCGTCCGGCGACGGCACCGACGCGGGGTTGCCCAGGATCCAGTCCGGATGCGCTCGCGCGAGGTCCGAGTCGAGGTTCACCATCTCCGGCTCGAACCACAGCCCGAACCGCATGCCGAGCTCGCGCACCAGGTCCGCCAGCGGTTCCAGCCCGCCGGGCCACACCGCCGGGTCCACCACCCAGTCGCCGAGCCCGCGGGTGTCGTCCCGCCGGTCGTGGAACCAGCCGTCGTCGAGCACGAACCGCTCGACGCCGACGGCGGCCGCCGCCCGTGCCAGCGCCGCGACGCGCTCCGGGTCGTGGTCGAAGTACACGGCCTCCCAGGTGTTCAGCACGAGCGGGCGCACGCCGTCCGGGTGCTGCTCCCGTGCTCGCATCCAGGTGTGGAACCGGCGGGACAGCCCGTCGAGGCCGCTGTCGGACCAGGCGAAGTACGCGACCGGTGCCTCGTGGGTCTCTCCGGGGGCGAGGCGGATCTCACCGGGCCGGAGCAGTTCGCCCGCGCCGAGCTGGGGCTCGTGGTCGGTCATCCGGTCCGTGCGGTGCACGACGTCGGCCGACCATCCGAGGTGCACCGCCCAGGCCTCACCGGCCCGGTTCCTCGGCTCGCCGGCCGACGCGATGCTCACCCACGGCGCGTCGTGCCCGCCGCGCCCGCGCCGGCTCGTGACGGTCGCCGCCCCGGCCGGCATCGCCGCCGTGACCGGCGTCTTCTCCCGCGCCCAGCGGCCGGTGAAGCTGGTCAGGTGATCGGCGCCGCGGGGCACGGGCAGAACGGCGTCGAGCTGGTCCAGCGTCACGGTGCCCGCGCCGGTGTTGGTGAGCGTGTGCCGCAGCGTCACCAGGCCGCCGCGCTCGACGGCGAGCCGCGTGCGGAGTTCGAGCCCGTCCGACGTCGCGGTGAGGCGCAGTGTGGCGTCGTCGGCCGTGCGCTCGGTCACCGTCCAGCGCGGGAACACGGGGCCGCCGTCGCGCAGCGCCAGGATGCCCGGACGACCTGCCCAGCCGTCGGACTCCTGCGGTAGCAGGGGGACGCGCCGGCCCGCGTCGAGCGTGCCCGGCGGGGTCCGCGGGTCGGTCGCGGCGTCGAGGGCGGTGTGGTCGGCGGGGGAGAGCGGCCCGAGGTCGGCGCCCCAGTGGAGGACGGACGGCAGTCCGGAAGCCGGATGGTCGAGGACGACGGCGACGCCGTCGCGCCGGAGCGTGGTGCATGCCTGCGGCTCTGCAGGGTGTGTGTGTGTCATCGGCTCCATTATCACTATGACAGCGTTGTCTTAAACGCTTCACACCGTAGTAGGTTCGCAGTGTGACACCGTGGACCGAACTGCCCTCCCACCGCGCCTGGCTCGACGCAGAGTGCCGACGCCTGCTCTCCTTCGGCCTCACCTCCGGGCTGCCCGGCGGCGGCGCCGCGTACCTGGACGACGACGGCCTCGCGGACCCCGCGCACGGACTGCAGACCTGGATCACCTGCCGGATGGTGCACGTCTACTCCCTGGGCACCCTGCTCGGGATCCCGGGATGCGGGCCCGTCGCCGACACCGCGCTGGCCGGGCTCACCGGCCCGCTCCGGGACCTCCGCCACGGCGGCTGGTACCACGCCCGGGCCGCGGACGGCTCCGCCGACGCCGACGCCGGGAAGTCCTGCTACGACCACGCCTTCGTGATGCTCGCGGCCTCCTCCGCCGCGCTCGCCGGGCGGCCCGGCGGAACGGAGCTGCTCGCCGAGGCCACGCGCGTGTACGTCGAGAAGTTCTGGGACGACGACGCCGGCCTCCCGGTCGACACCTGGGACCTCGCCTTCACGAACCGCGACGACTACCGCGGCCTCAACGCGACCATGCACTCCGTCGAGGCGATGCTGGCGGTCGCCGACGCGGTGGACGCGCTCACGGCGGGCTCGGCCACCTCCACCGCCTGGCAGGGTGGCGGGGCGACGTGGCGGGAGCGGGCGGCGCGCGCCGTCGCCTTCGTGGCGGACCTCGCGGAGCGGCACGCCGGCCGGCTGCCCGAGCACTTCGGGCCGGACTGGACCCCGGATCTCGGCCTCAACCGGGACCAGCCCGACGACCGGTTCAAACCGTACGGCGCCACGCCGGGCCACGGGCTGGAGTGGGCGCGGCTGATCCTCCACCTGGAGGCCGCGACCGGGCCCGACGCGGGGCTGGTGCGGACCGCGACGACGCTCTTCGACCGCGCCGTCGCGGACGCCTGGGCGGCCGACGGCGCCGACGGGTTCGTCTACACCACCGACTGGGACGGCGAACCGGTGGTCCGCACGCGCATGCACTGGGTGCTGGCCGAGGGGATCGGCGCGGCCGCGGCCCTCCACGCGCGCACCGGCGACGAGCGGTTCGCCGGGTGGTACGCCCGGTGGTGGGACTACGCGGAGCGGTACCTCGTCGACCGGCGCCGCGGTTCGTGGCACCACGAGCTGGACCCGGACAACCGCCCGGCCGCCAAGGTCTGGCCGGGCAAGCCCGATCTCTACCACGCCTTCCAGGCGACCCTGATCCCGCGGCTGCCGCTCGCCCCGTCGCCGGCCGCCGCCCTCGCGGCCACCCCGCACGGAACGATGTGACGCGATTCCCACACCGTGAACTTATGCGGGGCCGCCATGAGGGCTAGTCTGTACGCGATGTCTTGACGTCGAGACACTGGCCGGTATCGACGAGCGGCCCTCGACCGTGAGGCACACGCCGTCGGTCATCCGCTGCGTTCTCCACTCGACCAGGGACATCTGCCTAGCAGGCCCCTGCGATCGTGCAGCGCGCGGGGGTGAGACCGATGGAAGGACGCAGCAGGGTGGACCTGTTCGAATACCAGGCGCGCGACATCTTCGAGAAGCACGGCGTCCCCGTGCTGGGCGGTGTCGTCGCGACGACACCGCAGGAGGCTCGCGAAGGCGCCGAGAAGCTCGGCGGGGGTACCGTCGTCGTCAAGGCCCAGGTGAAGACCGGAGGTCGAGGCAAGGCCGGCGGCGTGAAGCTGGCCCACTCGCCCGAGGAGGCGGAGGCCAAGGCCGCCGAGATCCTCGGCATGGACATCAAGGGGCACACGGTCCACCGAGTGATGATCGCGCAGGGCGCGAAGATCGCGGAGGAGTACTACTTCTCGATCCTGCTGGACCGTGCGAACCGCAACTACCTCGCCATGTGCTCCGTCGAGGGCGGCGTGGAGATCGAGCAGCTCGCCGTCGAGCGTCCGGAGGCCCTCGCCAAGGTCGCCGTCGACCCGCTGACCGGGATCGACGAGGCCAAGGCCGCCGAGATCGTGGACGCCGCCGGCTTCGCCGACGACATCAAGGGCAAGGTCGCCGCGACCATCCAGACGCTGTGGACCGTCTTCAAGAACGAGGACGCCACGCTCGTCGAGGTGAACCCGCTGGTCAAGACCTCCGACGGCGCGATCATCGCGCTGGACGGCAAGGTCTCGCTCGACGAGAACGCGTCGGAGGTACGCCACCCCGACCACGAGGCGCTCGAGGACAAGGCCGCGACCGACCCGCTCGAGGCCAAGGCCAAGGCGAACAACCTCAACTACGTCAAGCTCGACGGCGAGGTCGGCATCATCGGCAACGGCGCGGGCCTGGTCATGTCGACGCTCGACGTCGTCGCCTACGCCGGCGAGAAGCACGGCGGCGTCAAGCCGGCGAACTTCCTCGACATCGGCGGCGGCGCGAACGCCGAGGTCATGGCCAACGGCCTGGACGTCATCCTCGGCGACGAGCAGGTCAAGGCCGTGTTCGTGAACGTCTTCGGCGGCATCACCGCCTGCGACGAGGTCGCCAAGGGTATCGTCGGCGCGCTCGACCTGCTGGGCGACCACGCGACCAAGCCCCTGGTGGTGCGTCTCGACGGCAACAACGTGGACCTGGGCCGCGAGATCCTCGCCACCCGCAACCACCCGCTGGTCACCCTGGCCGACACCATGGACGGCGGCGCCGATCTGGCCGCTGCCAAGGCTGCCGCCCCAGCCGCCTGAGCCCCGCGACGACGCCACAGAGAGCAGAGACTGACTGACATGTCCATCTACCTGAACAAGGACAGCAAGATCATCGTCCAGGGCATCACCGGCGGCATGGGTGCCAAGCACACCGCCCTGATGCTCGACTCCGGCGCCACGATCGTCGGCGGCGTGAACGCCCGCAAGGCCGGCACGACGGTGCAGCACAAGGACCACGAGGGCAACGACGTCACCCTCCCGGTGTTCGGCACGGTCAAGGAGGCCATGGCCGAGACCGGCGCGGACGTCTCCGTCGTGTTCGTGCCGCCGGCCTTCACGAAGGACGCGTGCATCGAGGCCATCGACGCGGGCATCGGCCTGCTCGTGGTCATCACCGAGGGCGTGCCCGTGCAGGACTCGGCGGAGGTCTTCGCCTACCTGCAGGGCAAGGAGACCCGGATGATCGGCCCCAACTGCCCGGGCATCATCACGCCGGGGGAGTCGCTCGCCGGCATCACCCCGCACACCATCACGGGCAAGGGCCCGGTCGGTCTCGTGTCGAAGTCCGGCACGCTGACCTACCAGATGATGTACGAGCTGCGTGACCTGGGCTTCTCCACCGCCATCGGCATCGGCGGCGACCCGGTCATCGGCACCACGCACATCGACGCGCTCGAGGCATTCGAGAACGACCCGGAGACCAAGGCGATCGTGATGATCGGCGAGATCGGCGGCGACGCCGAGGAGCGGGCCGCCGCGTACATCAAGGAGCACGTCACCAAGCCGGTGGTGGGCTATGTCGCGGGCTTCACCGCCCCCGAGGGCAAGACCATGGGCCACGCGGGCGCGATCGTGTCGGGCTCCGCCGGCACCGCGGCCGCCAAGAAGGAGGCCCTCGAGGCGGTGGGCGTCAAGGTCGGCAAGACGCCGTCCGAGACCGCCGACCTCATGCGGGAGCTCCTGAAGAGCCTCTGAGGCCGTTTCCCGGACGCCGGGCGGCCGGTCACCGCGTGACCGGCCGCCCGGCGCCTCCTTTTCCGGCGTTGTGGGCGGAGTGTGCCGCAGGTCTCAGCGCACGGCCGCCGACGCGCCGGGGGCGGTTGCCCCCGGCGACGCTCCGTAGCGGGCGAGGATGGAGCGGTGAGTGCACCAACGGCTCCGCGGTCCCGTCCGGGTGCCCGCCCCCGCCCCGATGCCGGACCGCGCGCGTCCTCCTCCTCGGTCGGCGAGTCCGTCGCCGACGGCCTCGCCGGAGCCCTCGCGGCCGTCCAGGCGCTGGCACTGTCGCTCGCGGTGGTCGTGCTTCCCGCCCTCGTCGCCTACCTCGTCGCCACGGCGTCCGGCACCGCGGCCGGGGACGGCCAGGTCTGGCGCACGCCCCTCGAGATCGGCGCGGGGATCTGGCTGCTGGGGCACGGGGTGCCGGTGACCGCCTCGGGCGCGACGTTCACGCTCGTCCCGCTCGGCCTGACCGCGCTCGCTCTGTTCGCCTGCCACGTCAGCGCACGTCACGCGGCACGTGCTCGCCCGCGCGCGTGGATCGTGGCGACGGTCTGCTACGCGGCCGGGGCGACGGCGGTGGCGGTGGCCGTCCCGAGCGTCACCGCCTGGACCGTCCTCGCGGCCCCGGTGGCGGGCGCCGTGGTCGGCGGCCTCGGGTTCGGGGCGGGAATGCTCACCCGCGGTGGCTCGCCGTCACCGGCCGAGCTCGGTGAGCGCCTCGACCGCCTGGTGCGCGGCTGGTTCCCGGCCACGCTGCGGCTGGGGGCGCGGGCCGGGCTGGTGGGTACGACGTTGCTCGTCGGCGTCGCCGCGCTCCTGGTGGGGGCGTGGGCGGTGGCCGGCAGGTCCACGTCGTCGGACATCATCCGGGCCCTCGATCCCGGGTGGGCCGGCGGGATCGTGCTCGCGGTCGCGCAGCTCGCCCTCCTGCCGGACCTCGTCCTGTGGGCGACGGGCTGGCTCAGCGGTGCGGGTTTCTCCGTCGGGAGCGGCACCAGCTTCACGCCCTTCGGCGTGGACGCCGGTCCGCTGCCCGGGGTGCCGCTCCTCGCGGCGCTGCCCGGCCCGGACTGGACCGGCGGCCTCGCTCTCGCGGCGCCGCTGGTCGTGGTGGCCTGCGGGGCGGTGGCGGGCGGGTTCGCGTGGCGGCGCCTGGAGCCCGGCCGCCTGCGGTGGCCCGACGTCGCGTTCGTGCTGGGTGGCCTCGCCGGGACGGCCGGGCTGCTGGTGGGGGCGCTCCAGGCGGCGGCGTCGGGCGCCGTGGGTGCCGCGCGCCTGGCCGACGTCGGCGCGACACCGTGGCTCGCCGCCCTGCTGACCGCCGGCGAACTGCTCCTGGGCGCGGCGGTGGCCTTCCTGCCGCCGTACCTCACGGGCCGGTACGGGAACGGTGCGGGGGCGCCGGGAACGTAGGATCTTGGCGTGCAGACTCCGTCCGGCCACGCGATCGATCCCAGCTCCGCCTCGCGGCTCGTCGTCCTCGCCTCGGGCGGTGGGTCCAACCTCGCGGCACTGCTCGCGGCGCACGACGATCCCGCCTACGGGGCGCGGGTGGTCGGGGTCGTGACCGACCGGCCCGGCGCCGGCGCGCTCGACCTGGCGCACGACGCCGGGATCCCCTCCGTGGTCGTGGCCATGAAGGACTTCGACGACCGCACCGCCTGGAACGAGGGAGTCGCGCAGGCCGTCCGGGTCTTCCGCCCGGACTGGGTGGTGCTGGCCGGGTTCATGCGGATCCTCGCGCCGGAGTTCCTCCGCCGTTTCGAGGGGCGGATCGTGAACACGCACCCGGCGCTGCTGCCCTCGTTCCCCGGCGCGCACGGCGTGCGCGACGCGCTCGCGCACGGTGTCCGGATCACCGGCTGCACCGTGCATCTCGTGGACGACGGCGTCGACACCGGGCCGATCCTCGCGCAGGCCGCCGTCCCGGTGCGGGACGGGGACGACGAGGCAGCCCTGCACGAGCGCATCAAGGTCGCCGAGCGAGCCCTCCTGGTGGAGACCGTGGGCCGGCTCGCGCGAGAAGGTCTGTACGTCGCCGGGAGGCACGCGACGATCGGGGGATGAACCCTCTGGGCCCCTGGACCCATCCGTGCCTGTTCATGACCCTTTTCGGTGTCCGTCTCGGTCACGTCTTGATCAAGATTGTCCTGGGTGTCGGCTGGATGGGTCGTGGAGGTAAAATCTGTCGTTAGCGTGGGGGGCCGATCACGCAGAATGCTCCCGAGCGTAAGGAAAGGTCGTATGGCTGTCGACCAGCAGGTCACCGCATCCGACGAGCAGGAGGCTCCCGAGCGGAGGAGGCTGATCGCGGCGCCCCGGGTCTTCTATCCTGCGGCCGGATTACTGCTTGTGTTCGTGCTGGCCACGGCGATCTTTCCCGAGTGGATGGGCAGCTGGATCAGTGCCGCGAACACCACGGTCGTCGGGGAGCTGGGCTGGTGGTACATCGGGGTCGTCGCGTTCTTCGTGTTCTTCTCGATCTGGCTCGCCGTGTCGCCGATGGGCGCCATCGTGCTCGCCAAGGACGATGACGACGAGCCCGACTTCTCGCTCGGCTCCTGGTTCGCGATGCTCTTCGCGGCCGGTATGGGAATCGGTCTGGTCTACTGGGGCGTCGCCGAGCCGCTGAGCCACTACGCGGCGGTTCCCCCGGGAGAGGCCGGAGCCACCGGCGCCCTGGCGGCGAAGTCCGCCATGGACGTCACCTTCCTGCACTGGGGCCTGCACGCCTGGGCCATCTACGTGGTGGTCGGCCTCGCCGTCGCCTACTCGGTGCACCGCCGGGGCAACCCGATCTCCATCCGCTGGGCGCTGTACCCGCTGCTGGGCAACCGGATCAGGGGTTTCTGGGGCGACGTCATCGACGTGATCGCCATTCTCGGCACCCTCTTCGGCGTCGCGACGTCGCTGGGGCTCGGTGTCAGCCAGATCGGCGCGGGCCTCGGTTACCTCGGCCTGGTCGAGCTCGACGAGGCCGGCAACCCGTCGACCTGGCTGCTGATCGGCCTGATCATCGTCATCACCGCGATCGCGCTCGTCTCCGTGGTGACGGGTGTGGACAAGGGCATCAAGTGGCTGTCGAACATCAACATGGGCCTGGCGATCGGGCTCGTGGTCTTCGTCCTGGTGGTCGGGCCCACGGTGTTCATCCTCAGCGACTTCCTCACGCAGATCGGCTCGTACCTGACGAACTTCTTCGCGCTGACCTTCAACGCGCGCCCCTTCACCGAAGGCGGCAAGGAGTGGCTGGGCGGCTGGACCACGTACTACTGGGGCTGGTGGATGAGCTGGGCGCCCTTCGTGGGCGTGTTCATCGCGCGCATCTCGAAGGGGCGCACGGTCCGCGAGTTCATCTTCGGCGTGCTGCTGGTGCCGACCGTCGTCACGTTCCTGTGGTTCTCCGTGATGGGTGGCAGCGGCCTGTACCGCGAACTGTTCGGCGAGGGCGGCATCGTGGACGCCGACGGTCTGGTGAACTCGAACACCGCGCTCTTCCAGCTTCTCGACGGGTTCCCGCTCGCGGCGGTGACCAGCACCGTCGCCGTGATCCTCATCGTGATCTTCTTCGTGACGAGCTCCGACTCGGGGTCGTTCGTGGTCGACATGCTCAGCTCCGGCGGCGACCCGAACCCGCCCGCGTGGAGCCGCGCGTTCTGGGCCGCGATGGAGGGCGCGATCGCCGCCGTGCTGCTGTGGGTCGGCCTGCAGGCCGCGGCGAGCGGTCTCGACGTCAATCCGCTCGGCGCGCTGCAGACCATGGCGATCCTGCTGGCCCTGCCGTTCAGCATCGTGATGCTGATGATGTGCTTCGCCACGGCGCGGGCGCTCCTGCGGGAGAACAAGCTCCGCGAGCGGGAGCAGCGGCGCTGGTACGCCGGCCAGATCGCCCAGGACATCTACGACCTCGAGAACGGCGACGGCAAGGGCGACGGCAAGGTCAAGGCCAGGCTCCGAGGCCGGCAAAAGGGCAGGTAACCGCCCGCCTCCGCCCCGGCACGAGCCCCGCCGTCGAACCGCGAGCCCGGCGGTTCGACGGCGGGTGGGTGCGAGGCGGTAAAGTTCGGGGTGGTCGTGACTGGCGAGGGTGGGGTACCACCGGGGAGCGGCCCGGCCCCTGACGGCCATCGACCCGTGATGCGCGCCGCCCGCCTGGGTGCCAGGGTTTTCCGCGAAACCATGTTGCGAGGAGAACTTTCATGTCCGGCGCCCCGACCGCTCCCTATGCCCAGCTCGCCGACGACGCACAGCGTCCCGTGCGTCGCGCGCTGCTGAGCGTGTACGACAAGACCGGCCTCGTGGAGCTCGCCACGACATTGCACGCCGCGGGCGTCGAGCTCGTCTCCACCGGTTCCACGGCCCGGCGCATCGCCGACGCGGGCATTCCGGTCACGCCCGTCGAGCAGCTCACCGGCTTTCCCGAGTGCCTGGAGGGCCGGGTCAAGACCCTCCACCCGCGCGTGCACGCCGGCATCCTGGCGGACACCCGCAAGCAGGACCACCTCGACCAGCTCGCGGATCTCGACATCGCGCCGTTCGAGCTCGTCGTCGTGAACCTCTACCCGTTCGCCGAGACCGTGGCCTCGGGCGCGGCGCCGGACGCCGTCGTCGAACAGATCGACATCGGTGGGCCGTCCATGGTCCGTGCCGCGGCGAAGAACCACCCCAGCGTCGCCGTCGTCGTCGATCCGTCGCGGTACGACGACGTCGCCACCGCGGTCGCCGCCGGAGGCTTCACCTTCGCGCAGCGGAAGACCCTCGCCGCCGCCGCGTTCGCGCACACCGCCGCGTACGACGTCGCCGTCGCGGAGTGGTTCGCCCGGAGCTACGTGCCCGGCGCGGGCGACGAGTGGCCCGCCTTCACGGGACACACCTGGACGCTGGCCACCTCGCTCCGGTACGGCGAGAACCCGCACCAGGCCGCCGCGCTCTACGGCGACGGGACCGGCGGCCTGGCCGGTGCGGAGCAGCTGGGCGGCAAGGAGATGTCCTACAACAACTACCAGGACACGGACGCGGCCTGGCGTGCCGCCTGGGATCACGCCGAGCCCGCGGTGGCGATCATCAAGCACGCGAACCCATGCGGGATCGCGGTGGGTTCGGACGTGGCCGAGGCGCACCGCCGGGCGCACGCCACCGACCCGGTCTCCGCGTTCGGCGGCGTGATCGCGGTCAACCGGCCGGTCTCGGTCGCGCTGGCGGAGCAGGTCACCGAGGTCTTCACCGAGGTGATCATCGCGCCGGGTTACGAGGAGGGGGCGGCCGACGTCCTGCGGCGCAAGAAGAACCTGCGGATCCTGGTGTGCGAGGCGCCCGGGGAACGCGAGCGGGGCGCGGGGCCGGCGCCGATCGAGCTGCGGCCCGTGAGCGGCGGGATGCTCGTGCAGGAGCGTGACGTCTTCCAGGCGGACGGCGACGACGCGGCGTCCTGGACGCTCGCCGCGGGCGAGGCCGCGGACGAGGCGACCCTCGCCGACCTCGCGTTCGCGTGGCGGGCCGTGCGGGCCGCCAAGTCGAACGCGATCCTGCTCGCGGCCGGCGGCGCGGCGGTCGGGATCGGGATGGGCCAGGTGAACCGGGTGGACTCCTGCCGGCTCGCGGTGGAGCGGGCCAACACCCTCGCGGAGGGTCAGGAGCGGGCCCGGGGCGCGGTCGCGGCGTCGGACGCGTTCTTCCCGTTCGCGGACGGCCTGCAGGTGCTGCTCGACGCCGGCGTGCGCGCCGTGGTGCAGCCCGGCGGTTCCATCCGTGACGAAGAGGTGATCGAGGCGGCGCTCGCGGCCGGGATCACGATGTATTTCACGGGGACCCGCCACTTCGCCCACTGATGTCGCCGGGCTGATGTCGGCGGTCCGGTGCGACAAAGGCGGAATCCGTACTTTGTCAGGCCTGGGCGATACCATCTCGCGTCGTGGCCCAGAATCCCCCCGCCGAGCCCGAGAGCACCGACGACAGCGGTAGCGCCGATACCGACGACACAGGCAACAGCACCGACGAGGCCGACAGCACCGGCACCGACGAGACCGGCACGGCCGAACCGGAACCGGAACCGGAGCCCGAGCCGGAACCGGAGCCCGAGCCCGAGGGCCGCGTCTCCGCGCGGACCGGCTGGGTGGTGGCCGCGTTCCTCCTGTTCTGGCCGCTCGCGGTACCCGCGCTCGTCCAGGCGGTCCGGGCGGCGCGGGAGGCGGCGGCGAACCACCTCGACGCCGCCCGGGCGGCCTCCCGGCGGGCACTGGGCTTCGCCGTGGGCGCGATCTGCACCGGCACCGTGCTCCTCGCGGGCTCGGCCGCGGCGGTCGTCATGGCTCCGGCGTGGTTGCCCGCCGGCGCGGCGGCGTACGTCCCGCCCGCGCTCGCTCAGGCCGCGGGGCTCGTGACCGCATCCCCCGAGCGTTCCGGGGATGCGGGCGCGGGCACGGCGTCGGCCCCCTCCGGCGCGCCGGACGGCACCACCGACCCGTTCGACGTGCTCCCGACGCCGGGCACCTCCGCGGGCGAGGACATCGCGAGGTGGTGGGCGACCGAGGGGCAGGAGACCGCCGACGACCCGTCGCGGACCAGGCCCGTCGACCTCGACAGCGGCGACTGCCTCGACACGGAGGAGGTCGACGGACTCGCGATCCTGTACTGGATCCCGGTGGTGCCGTGCGACGAGCCGCACCACGGCGAGGTCTTCGGCGTGACCTGGCTGGAGGACTCCGTGGGTGGTGGTGCTCCGGGCGCCACGGACGGCACCGGCGCGGCGCCGACACAGGCGGAGCTCTGGGAGGCGGCTGACGCGTACTGCTACCCGGAGTTCGACGAGTTCGTCGGCGAGGCGTGGGCGGCGTCCGAGCTGACGTACTGGCCGGTCGCGCCGTCCCAGGAGAGCTGGGAGGAAGGCGATCGCAAGGTGGCCTGCATCGTCGAGTCGGACCAGCCGGTCACCGGCACGCTGGAGGGCGCCGGGCGGTGAGGTCAGTCGATCGGCGCCACGACGGCCAGGACGCCGATCAGGACCGCCACGGTCATGTACATGACGACGTCGAGGCTCCGGGTGCGGATCGCCAGGCCGGCCGGACCCGGGCCGCGCAGCACCGCGCGGAACGTCCCGGCGACGGCGAGCGTCACGGCGATCCCGAGCGAGCCTGCCCGCCCCCCGACCACGAGGCCGAGCAGCAGCGAGAGCACGACGCCGGCGAGCAGCCACCAGACCGCGCGGGTGTGCCGGCGCGACGGGTGCTCCGCGTCCAATGGATCCTCCTCGGCGGGAAGGTGCCCGGCACGCTCGGACGGGAGCGCGCTGTCGTTCCAGCCTGCCTCGTCTGCGGGCCGCCGCCAGTCGGACGCGACGAGCGTCGCGGTCCCTCCTCCGGTCTGTCCGGAGTGAGACTCGCTGCCGTCCGAGGTCCCGCTGAGATCCACGCCGCAGAGCCTACCGGCGAATCGGACAGGTCCGGACCAGCCGTGATCAGGCTGCAACCACCCTGGCCGGACCTTTGCCCGGAGGGCGCCGTCGATGGGAACTCCTGTGCCTGGACCTCGCCGATGCCGTGGAGTCACCAGAGAGTCGCCAGGGCGGTACAGGAAGTTGCCAGGGCGATACGGTGAGTCCATGCCGTCGTCCTCACCCCGGTCCATCACGATCATCGGTGCCGGTCTGGCCGGCGCGCAGACCGCCGCCGCACTCCGGGCGCACGGCTTCACCGGGCGCCTGACCGTCCTCGGCGCGGAGGGCGTGCCGCCCTACGACCGCCCGCCGCTGTCCAAGGAACTGCTCACGCGCACCGAGCCGCTGTGGATCTCCGACGACCTGGGCGTCGACCTGTCCGTGCTGGCCGACGACGTGCGCCTGGACGACCCGGCCACCCGCCTGACGGTCACCCGGGACGGGGTGGCCACCGAGGTGGCGTCGTCGGACACCGTCACCTCCGACGCCGTCGTGCTGGCCTGCGGCGCGGAACCCCTCGTCCCGCCGGGCTGGGACGCGGCCTCGGTGCTGCACACGTATCGCGACGCGGAGGCGCTGCGGGCCGCGATCGGGCCCGGCGTGCGGGTGGTCATCGTGGGCGCCGGCTGGATCGGGGCGGAGGTGGCGGGTGTCGCGGCGGGTGCGGGCGCGGAAGTGACCGTCGTGGAGGCGGGTGGCACCCCCCTGGAGCGGCAACTGGGCGGAAGGGTCGGGGCGCACCTCGTGCCGTGGTTCGCGGAGGCCGGGGTCCGCCTCGTCACGGGCGCCCCCGTCGAGAAGGTGGCCGACGACGGTGTGCGCGCCGCGGGGGGCGAGTACTTCGGCGCGGACCTGGTGCTCGCGGCGGTGGGCGCCCGGCCGGCGTCGGGCTGGCTGCGCGGCTCGCTCCCGCTCGACGCCCGTGGTGGCCTGCGGGTCAACCGCGCGGGCAGGTTCCTCGGGACCGCGATGCCGGGCGACCCGGCCGGGCGGCTGCACGCCGAGGCCCTGGCACGGGTCTGGGCCGTCGGGGACATCGCGACGCGCGACCATCCGGTGTTCGGGGCGGTGCCCGGCGGCCACTGGTCCGCGGCACTGCACGACCCGGAGCCGACGGCGCGCGCCATGCTCGGTGTCGACGAACGCCCGGCCGATCCGGAGCCGGTGCGTGCCCGGCTCGGCCTGACGCCGCTGCGCACGCACGCGCCGTACGTGTTCAGCCGGCAGCTCGGGCACGACCTGGCGCTCTTCGGCGTGCCGTCGCCGTTCGAACAGGTGGTCTTCCGGGGCGACCCCACGGGCGGCGACCGCTGGGCGGCCTTCTATGTCGAGCACAGCATGCACCGGAGCCAGAGGGTGACCGACCAGGGACACCACGTCGCGCGCGTGCGGGCCGTCCTGCTCGCGGACTCGCCGCGGGAGGTCGGCCAGGTGCGCAAGCTGGTGAACCGACCCGATCCGCTGATCGTGGACCTGGAGAGGATCGTGGATCCCGCCGTCCGGCTGCGCGACGCGGTGTTCTGAGAAGCGCCCGAGGCAGTGGGTCCGGCGGAGCCACTGCCTCGGAGGCGTCAGTTCGTCTTCTTCTCGTCCGTGCTCGTCGCGTCCGTGCTGTCCGCGGTGACGGTGTCGGGGGTGTCGTCGGTCCCGCCGTCGGTTCCGTCGTCGTAGGTGTCGGCCTCCGTGCCGAACGTCTCGATGCCCTCCGGGGACTCCTGCGGGCCGAACGCGACCGCGAAGAGCGCGGCGATGCCGGCGCCCACCAGCGGGGCGACCCAGAACAGCCAGACCTGACCGCTCACGCCGTCCCAGTCCATGGAGAGGACCGCGGCCACGGTCGAGCGCACCGGGTTCAGGCCGGCGCCGGTCACCGGGTAGGCGACGACGCTGAGCGCCGCGAGGCCGAGCCCGCCGGCCGCGGCCATGACGGCGCGGTTCTTCGTGCCGACGGCCAGGGCGATGCCCGCCAGCGCGGCCGAGGCCACGAGCTCGACGATGCCCGCCTGGAGCATGTTGAACGTGGCGCCGCCCTGCGAGAGCGTGTAGAGCGGCGAGAAGTCGCCCCAGCCGTTCGCGCCCTGGGCGTACAGGGCGGCGTTGTTCTCCTTGCCGAGCAGCTCGTAGAGCTTGTCGGGGAGGGTTCCGAACAGCACCGCACCCGCCGCGAAGCCGCCGACGAGCTGGGCGAGCCAGTACAGCGGCACCTCGGCCCAGCGCACCCGGCCGGCGATGGCCTGGGCGAGCGTGATCGCCGGGTTGAACCACCCGCCGGACACGTGGCCGACGGCGACCAGCGCCGCCGCGTACGCGAACCCACCGGTCAGCGCGACACCGATGGCGCCCGACTGGTTGAGGAAGCTGTACACGCCGATGCTCAGCACACCGAGGACGAGGACGAAGGTGCCGAACGCCTCGGCGAGCACGCGGGAGAGGGTCCCGGAGCCGGAGGTCTCGGTGGGGGCGTCGAGCGCGCCGTCGGACACGGCGTACGCGTTGGCCATGAGAGATGATCCTTTCGGGGTGGCGCACGCGGGTGCGTGCCGGGTTTCGGGGAGCATCTTGCCAGCAATCACCTGAAGACGACCTGAACACGGCGAGTTCGGACCCGTGCCTTTTCCCGGAGTAGTGGTGGCATGGGCCGCTGGTCACGACTTCGCGAAGAATTTCGCGTGGGTACTGGGCAGGGGCGTCCGTTCGATGCAAGAGTGGGCCCCATGACTGAACCCGTGAACGTCACCGTCACCGGAGCCGCTGGCCAGATCGGGTACGCGCTCCTCTTCCGCATCGCCGCGGGAGAGATGCTGGGCGCGGACGTACCGGTCCGGCTCCGTCTCCTGGAGATCCCCGCCGCCGTCAGGGCGGCCGAGGGGACGGCGATGGAGCTCGACGACTGCGCCTTCGGCACCCTGGCCGGCGTCGACATCTTCGACGACCCGGTCAAGGCCTTCGAGGGGGCGAACGTCGGTCTCCTCGTCGGCGCCCGGCCGCGCGGCGCCGGCATGGAGCGGGCCGACCTGCTCGAGGCCAACGGCGGGATCTTCGGGCCGCAGGGCCGGGCGATCAACGACGGTGCGGCGTCGGACGTCAGGGTGCTCGTGGTGGGCAACCCCGCGAACACGAACGCGCTCATCGCGTCGGCCCACGCCCCCGATGTGCCGGCGGAGCGGTTCACCGCGATGACCCGCCTGGACCACAACCGCGCTCTCTCCCAGGTGGCGGCCCGGACGGGTACGCCGGTCAGCAGGATCAGCGGGCTCACGATCTGGGGCAACCACTCCGCGACCCAGTACCCGGACCTGTTCCACGCCACGGTGGGCGACGTCCCGGGTGCCGAGGTGGCGGCGGACCGTGAGTGGCTCACCGACACGTTCATCCCCACGGTCGCGAAGCGCGGTGCCGCGATCATCGAGGCCCGCGGGGCGTCGTCGGCGGCGTCGGCGGCGAACGCGGCGATCGAGCACGTGCGGGACTGGACGCGCGGGACCCGCGAGGGCGACTGGACGAGCGCGGGCGTGTACAGCCACGGCGAGTACGGCGTGCCGGAGGGTCTGGTGTCCTCGTTCCCGGTGACATCGGCCGGGGGAGACTGGCAGATCGTGGAGGGGCTCGAGATCGACGAGTTCTCCCGCGGCCGGATCGACGCGTCCGTGGCCGAACTGGCGGCCGAGCGGGACGCGGTGCGGTCCCTGGGCCTGATCTGACGATCCGCCCGGGCGGCAACGGTGTGAGGCTGATTACCCGATGCCTCGATCCAGGTTTCGGCGCGGTATCTTGATATCAAGAAATCGTCTGCCAACTGATCCAGGAGCCTGTTCTGCCCATGGCCAAGATCATCTACACCCACACGGACGAGGCGCCGATGCTGGCGACCTACTCCCTCCTCCCGATCGTCTCGGCCTACGCGGCCAAGGCGGGCGTGGACGTCGAGACCCGCGACATCTCGCTGGCCGGCCGCATCGTCGCGCAGTTCCCGGAGCGCCTCACCCCGGAGCAGGCCCAGCCGGACGCGCTGGCGGAGCTCGGTGAGCTGGCGACGCGGCCGGACGCCAACATCATCAAGCTGCCGAACATCTCCGCGTCGGTGCCGCAGCTCAAGGCCGCGATCGCCGAGCTCCGGGGCAAGGGGTACGACCTGCCCGACTACCCGGAGGAACCGTCCACGGACGAGGAGCGCGAGGTTCGCGCCCGCTACGACAAGGTCAAGGGTTCGGCCGTCAACCCGGTGCTCCGCGAGGGCAACTCCGACCGCCGCGCCCCGGCGTCGGTCAAGAACTACGCCAAGGCGCACCCGCACCGCATGGGCGCCTGGACCGCCGACTCGAAGACCGCGGTCGCGACCATGGGCCGCGACGACTTCTTCTCCAACGAGAAGTCCGTGGTCATCCCGGCCGCCGACACCCTGCGGATCGAGCACGTCGCCGCCGACGGCACGGTCACGGTCCTCAAGGACGGCCTCGCCGTCGACGCCGGCGAGGTCCTCGACGGCACCTTCATGTCGGCCGCGGCGCTCGACACCTTCCTCACCGGCGCGATCGCCGAGGCGAAGGAGCAGGGCGTCCTCTTCTCCGTGCACCTCAAGGCCACGATGATGAAGGTCTCCGACCCGATCATCTTCGGTCACGTGGTCAAGGCGTTCTTCAAGCCGGTCTTCGACAGGTACGGCGCGGACCTGGCCGCCGCCGGCCTGTCCGCCAACGACGGCCTCGGCTCGATCTTCGCCGGCCTGGCGAGCCTGCCGAACGGCGCCGAGATCCGCGCCGCGTTCGACGCCGCGCTCGCCGACGGTCCCGAGCTCGCCATGGTGAACTCCGACAAGGGCATCACGAACCTGCACGTCCCGTCCGACGTCATCGTCGACGCGTCGATGCCGGCCATGATCCGCGGCGGCGGCCACATGTGGGGCCCCGACGGCAACGAGGCGGATGCCCTCGCCGTCATCCCCGACTCGTCGTACGCCGGCGTCTACCAGGCCGTCATCGACGACTGCAAGGCCAACGGCGCGCTCGACCCGGCCACGATGGGCTCCGTCCCGAACGTCGGCCTGATGGCCAAGAAGGCCGAGGAGTACGGGTCGCACGACAAGACGTTCGAGATCCCGTCCGCCGGCACCGTCCGCATCGTCGACAGCGCCGGCGAGACGGTCATGGAGCACGAGGTGGGCGCCGGCGACGTCTGGCGTGCCTGCCAGACCAAGGACGTCGCCGTCCGCGACTGGGTCAAGCTGGCCGTCACCCGTGCCCGGGCCACCGGCGTGCCCGCCGTGTTCTGGCTCGACCAGAACCGCGCCCACGACGCCCGCCTCATCGAGAAGGTCCGCGAGTACCTCGACGACGGCTCCGCCGGTGAGCTCGGCGGGCTGACGCTCGAGATCATGGCGCCCGCCGAGGCCACGAAGTACTCCCTCGAGCGCATCCGCAAGGGCGAGGACACCATCTCGGTCACCGGCAACGTGCTGCGCGACTACAACACCGACCTCTTCCCGATCCTCGAGGTGGGCACCTCGGCGAAGATGCTCTCGATCGTCCCGCTGATGAACGGCGGCGGCCTCTTCGAGACGGGCGCCGGCGGGTCTGCGCCGAAGCACGTGCAGCAGCTCGTCGAGGAGGACTACCTGCGCTGGGACTCGCTCGGCGAGTTCTTCGCGCTGGCCGCGTCCTTCGAGCACCTGGCGAAGTTCACCGGCAACGCTCGCGCCCAGGCCCTCGCCGACACGCTCGACGCGGCGACGGGGACGTTCCTGGCCGAGGACCGTTCCCCCGGCCGCAAGCTCGGCACCATCGACAACCGCGGCTCGCACTTCTACCTCGCCCTCTACTGGGCGAGGGAGCTCGCCGCGCAGACCGGCGACGCCGAGCTCGCCGCCGCCTTCGCGCCCCTGGCCGAGAAGCTGGGCGCCGAGGAGGAGGCGATCGTCGCCGAGCTTCTCGCCGTCCAGGGCAAGCCCGCCGACGTCGGCGGCTACTACCAGCCGGACGACGAGAAGGCGGGCGCCGTGATGCGCCCGAGCACCATCTTCAACGAGGCCCTCGCGTCGCTCTGACGCGTTCGTGCACGACGGCGGTCGTGGTGACGTTCCCCGTGGGACGGCACCACGACCGCCGTCGTCGTTCCGGTCCGTAGCCGATGCCCGTGGTCGGCGACGTCGGCCCGGCCGTCCGTCTCCCGGCGAAAAAAGAGGAGGGCGATGTCAGTGTGCCGACGTAGCGTGAGCGTGATGGTCCAGGCAACTTTCTCCCCTCCACAGCGCGCCACCGGCACCCGGGACGAGCGCGTCGTCGGCGACCCTTCCCGCCGGCTCGACTGGCGGCGTCTGCGCGGTCCCGTGGCGGCGGTCTCGCTGTTCGCGCTCGTGGTGGCGGTCACCGCCCAGGCGTACGGTGCGGTGGTCGCCGGCCGGCTCGCGGAGAGCGCCACGCTGCTGGGTGTCGTGCTGCTCGCCGCGTGTCTCGTCGGCGGCGCTTTCCTCGACAGCGCCGGCCAGGTGGCATGGGCCGGGGTCACGGACCGCGCCGAGGGCAAGCTGCGTGGCGACCTGCTGCGCGCGGCCATGCACCAGCCACTGAACACGCTCAACGACCAGGCGGTCGGGGAGATCCTGGACCGCGTCGACGACGACACGCATGCCGTCGGGCAGCTCGTGCGGCGGCAGTTGTGGGGCGCCGCACGCTCCGTCGTCGGGTGCGTGCCGATGTGGATCATCGCCGGGCTGCAGTGGTGGCCCGCCTGGTTCCTGTTCCCGGTGCTGGTCGCGCTGACCGTGCTGCTCATTCGCGGGCTCCTGGGCCAGATCGTGCGGCTCAAGGTCGTGGAGGAGGCAGCCTGGACCGATCACGCGGCAGCCTTCGAGGAGGCGGTCGCGGCCCGCGACGATCTGCGCACCAGCCTCGGACGCGCCTTCGCGATCCGGCGGCTGGCCGGGCTCTCCGCCGAGGTGCATCGCAGGCTGGCCGCCGTCGTCAGGGTCGAGTCGCGGATGCTGCGGCGGGCGGGGGTCGTCCTGCACGCGCTGCTCGCGGGGGTTGCCGTGGTCGGCGCCGCGATGGCGGCGGACGGGGGCCTCGGGGTCGGTCAGCTCGTCACGCTGTTCCTGGTCACGGCGGGCTTCGTGGCGCAGACCGACATGCTGATCCACCACCTTCCGGACATCCAGGAAGGGCTCGGCGCGATCACGAGGATCAAGCAGATGCTCGGCGTCGCGCCGGAGCCGGAGGGCGGCGAGCCCGTACCGGAGCCGCCGCTGGACCTGGAGCTGCGGGACCTGCACTTCTCCTACAGCGAGGGCACGTTCGCCCTGCAGGGCGTGGATCTGGTGGTGCCCGCGGGTGAGACGGTGGCCCTGGTGGGGCGTACCGGTTCCGGGAAGTCCACGCTGGCGGGTTTGCTGTCCCGTGCCGTCGAGCCACCGCGGGGAGCGGTCTTCCTCGGCGGAGTCGATGTCCGCGACCTCGACCTGCAGGCGCTGCGCGCCTCGGTCGGCGTGGTGACCCAGCGGACCGAGATCCTGGCGGGGACTCTCGCCGAGAACATCGCGTTGTTCGCCGATGTGCCCCGCGAGCAGATCGAGGCGGCCGTGGCCGAGCTCGGGCTGTCCGACTGGGCCGAAGGCCTCCCGGACGGGCTGGACACGCTGCTCGGTCCGGGTGGCACACGCCTCTCCGCCGGGGAGGAGCAGCTCGTCGCGTTCGCGCGGCTGCTGGTGCGCCACGTGCAGGTGGTCGTCCTGGACGAGGCGACGGCACGCATGGACCCGCTCACCGAGGCTCGTGTCGTGGCCGCCGCGGACCGGCTGCTCACCGGGCGCACCGGCGTGCTGATCGCGCACCGGCTCACGACGATCGAGCGGGCCGGGCACGTGGCCGTGCTCGACCACGGCAAGGTCGTGCAGCAGGGGCGCCGCGCCGAACTCGCCAGGGCAGCGGGTCCCTTCCGCGACCTGCTGGAGGCGAGCGCGTCGCACGCCGCCGAGGACGGCCTGCTGGAGGAGGAGCCCGGTGGGGCGGTGCGTCGGGCCGTCGCGCCGGAGACGACCGGAGCGGGGCCGGCCGGGGGGCTCGTGTCGGACGACGTCCCGCCCGTCCGAGGGGCGGAGCTGTCCGCCGCCGGCGCGGCCGCGTCGCCGTCGTCGGGCGACGGCATCAGGGCCGCGGGGATGGGAACCGCGGGGACCGGGGCCGGCGCGGTGGGGACCCGGCGGCGCCGCGGCGCTCCGCCGGAGATCGAGGACCCGGGCGACGGGCCCAGCCTGGCCCGCACGGTCCTGCACGCGGTCTTCATCCGCCCGGCCTGGGGCGTGTTCGGCGTGGTGCTGTTCCTCCTGTTCAGCATGATCAACGCCGCGGGCGTGCTGACCACGTTCCTGTGGGGCCGCATCGTCGAGGGCATCGACTCGGGGGCGGGAATTCCGCTGGCCGAGTTCATCGGCCTCCCCGTGCTGCTCATCGCATCGCCGATCATGCTGGCCCATGCCATCTACGTGTATCCGAAGTGGTGGATCGACATCCTGCTCCGGGTACGGATGTCGGTGATGGCCGGGCAGACCACGCAGCGGCGCCTGCCGGCGACGCCGCCCGGCGAGATCGTCGCCCGTGCGATGGACGCCGATCGCTTCGTGAACTACACCGACCGCTGGGTCGACTTCGTGAACGGGCTCGTCGTGGTCGCCGTGGCCACGCTGATCGGGCGCTCCTGGCTGGTCGGCGCGGTGCTGCTGAGCGTGATGGCGATCTCGGCCGGGGCGTCGGCGATCGGGCGCCCGATCGCGGGTCGTTCCGCGACGAAGTCCTCGGCGGCCCGCGCCCAGTTCGGTCGCGCGCTGGTCTCCGCCCTGGACTCCGCGCGCACGGTCAAGCTCGCCGCCCGGACTCCGCAGGTGCACGCGCACCTGCGTCAGGTCGACAGCGGGCGGGTCAGGGCGGCGATCTTCGAGCACCGCGTGCAGGCCGTCCTCGAGGGCGTGCCCGGAGTGGTGCTGCAGGCCGGCGTCGTCGTCGCCTGGGCCCTGCTCCTGCAGGGCACCTGGAGCCTGGCCACCACGCTGATGGTGGCGGGCGCCGTCGCGGGGTTCGGCTGGTTCGGCATGGTCGCGGGCATGGTGATCACCGAGGCCCCCGGCACACGGAACTGGCAGAAGGCGACCAGCCGGTTCGCCGGCGGTGTCGACCTGATCGACCAGCCCGCAGGCGTCGACCTGTCCACCGGGACCGCCCCGGAGCCCGCGCCCGGACCGCGGGAGCCCTTGGACCACCTGGAGCTGCGCGGCCTCACCGCCGTCCACGACGACGGGACCATCGGCGTGTCCGGTGTGGACCTCACGGTGCGGCGGGGCGAGCTCGTGCTGCTGCTCGGTCAGGTCGGATCGGGCAAGTCGAGCCTGCTCTCGTCCCTGGCCGGACTCCTGGAGCACACGGGTGAGATCCGCTGGAACGACACCGAGGTGACCGAGGCCCAGACGTTCCTGCGTCCCGGCCAGGTCGCGTACGTGGCCCAGATCCCGCGGGTGCTGTCCGGCACGTTCGCCGACAACGTGCGGCTGGACCACGAGCGGGAGCTCGAGGCCCCGGTCGAGGCGGCGCGGCTCGCCCCGGACATCGCCGACGCCGGAGGCCCCCACTCGCTGGTGGGCCACCGCGGCGTGCGGTTGTCCGGTGGCCAGGTCCAGCGGCTCGCGCTGGCCCGCGCCCTGGCCGCCGATGCCGAACTGCTGCTCGCCGACGACGTGTCGTCCGCCCTGGACGCCGCGACGGAGCTCGAGCTGTGGGCGGCGCTGCGCGAACGGGGCACCACGGTGATCGGCGCGACGTCGAAGCGAGCCGCCCTGGCCCGCGCGGACCGGGTGGTGGTCCTCGACGAGGGCGAGGTCGCCGCGGTGGGTCCGTGGCGTGACCTGGCCCCGACGTGGGCTCACCTGGCGGGCTGAGTCCGGGAGCTGTTGCCCTGGAATCAGCTTGAGATGGGTCGGGTGGTACCCGGTGTTGGCCTTGCTGCAAAATGTTGCAAGCGTTACAGTCGGCGAGGCCCTGGCCCCGAAGGGTGGGGTCCCCCTGGGACGACGAAGGAGTCTCCATGCCAGCCGCACCCCCTGTCCGCGCGCCACGTCCGGGACCTGATCCCGGATCTTCTCCGAGCCACCCGCACCGTCTGGTCGGGCGTGCGGCAGGCCGTCGCAAGCTCCGCCGTCCGGCAGCGCTTGCCGCCGCCGGTTCCCTGCTCGCCGTCGCCGGCCTGGCCGGTGCCTCGGCCACCGCCTCGGCGGCCGATGCCACCGCGGCGGAATCCGCCACGCTCGTCGGTGACCTCCAGACCGCTCTCGGCTGTCCCGAGAACTGGGACCCCACCTGTGCGGCCAGCTCCCTCACCCCGGCGGGGGACGGCACGTTCACGGCCGAGTTCGAGCTCCCGGCCGGCGCCTACGAGTACAAGGTCGCCCTCGACGGGGGCTGGGACGAGTCGTACGGCCGCGAGGGCGGCACCGACAACGCCCCGCTCAACCTGGAGGGCGCCACCACGGTGCGCGTCACCTACGACGACGAGACCCACCGCATCGCCGTCACTCCGCTGGACCTCGCGGGCGGCTACACCGAGGCCGACGACGCGCTGGTCACCCCGCCGGTCCGCCAGCCCGGCTCCGACGAGCGCTTCTACTTCGTCATGACCGACCGGTTCGCCAACGGCGACGAGTCCAACGACGAGGGCGGGCTGGAGGGCGGCCCGCTCGACACCGGCTTCGACCCCGCCGACAAGGGCTTCTACCAGGGCGGCGACCTCGCCGGCCTGGCGCAGAACCTGGACTACATCGAAGGGCTGGGCACCACCGCGATCTGGCTCACACCGTCGTTCCTCAACCGGCCGGTCCAGGGCTCCGGCGACGACGTCAGCGCCGGCTACCACGGCTACTGGATCACGGACTTCACCCGGATCGACCCGCACCTGGGCACGAACGCCGAGCTCGCGGCCCTGATCGACGACGCCCACGCGCGCGGCATCAAGGTCTACTTCGACATCATCACGAACCACACGGCCGACGTCGTCGACTACGCGGAGGGCACCTACGACTACGTCGACCAGGCCACCCGCCCGTACACCGACGCCGACGGCAACCCCTTCGACCCGGCCGACCACGCCGGCACGGGCGACTTCCCGGATCTCGACGCGGCCACGAGCTTCCCCTACACCCCGCAGGTCGCGCCCGAGGACGCCGACCTCAAGGTCCCGGCCTGGCTCAACGACCCGACGCTCTACCACAACCGGGGCAACTCGACGTGGGAGGGCGAGTCGGTCACCTATGGCGACTTCTCCGGCCTCGACGACCTCATGACCGAGCACCCGACGGTCGTGAACGGCATGGAGGAGATCTACCAGGCGTGGATCGACCTCGGCATCGACGGGTTCCGCATCGACACGGCGAAGCACGTCAACTTCGAGTTCTGGGAGGAGTGGTCCACCACCATCGAGGACTACGCCCACGCCCAGGGCAAGGACGAGTTCTTCACGTTCGGCGAGGTGTACGACGCCGACGCCGCCAAGACCTCCCCCTACGTGCGCGACACCGCGATGTCGTCCGTGCTGGACTTCGCGTTCCAGTCCGCGGCCACGAGCTACGCGAGCGGCAACAGCGCGCAGCGCCTCGCGGGGCACTTCGCGAGCGACGACCTCTACACCACGCCGGACACGTCGGCGGCGGCGCTGCCGACCTTCCTCGGCAACCACGACATGGGCCGCGTCGGCTACCTGCTCGCCGGCACCGACGACCCCCTGGAGCGCGACGAGCTCGCGCACGAGCTGATGTACCTGACGCGCGGCCAGCCGGTGGTCTACTACGGCGACGAGCAGGGCTTCGCGGGCACGGGCGGGGACAAGGACGCCCGCCAGACCCTCTTCGCCACCCAGGTGGACGAGTACGCGAACCAGCCGCTCGTCACCGGTGAGCAGGCCGGGAGCCAGGACCGCTACGCCACGGACGCGCCGCTGTACGAGCACATCGCGGCCCTCGCCACGCTCCGCGAGGAGCACCCCGCCCTCGCGACCGGAGCCCAGATCGAGCGCTACGCCGCCGACGGGGCGGGCGTCTACGCCTTCTCGCGCGTGGACCGCACGGAGAAGATCGAGCACCTGGTGGCGCTGAACAACGCGGCCGAGCCGGCCACGGCGTCGTTCACGACACTGACTCCCGGAGCCTCGTACGGCGTGCTGTACGACGGCGGTGCCGGAGCGGAAGCGGTCACGGCGGGCCCCGACGGCGAGGTGACCCTCACGGTCCCGGCACGCTCCGCCGTCGTCCTCGTCGCCGACCAGCAGGTCGCCGCCGACACGACCGGCGCGGTCGCCGTCGGACCGGGCGAGGTCCGGCGCGCCGGCGGCGCCGTCTCGGGCGTCGCGCCGGTCGCGGCCGCGATCGACGACGCCTGGGCCGAGACGTCCTTCGCGTGGCGCGCCGTCGGCACCGACGAGTGGCACGCGCTCGGCACCGCCGAGGACACCGGCCCGCGGGTCTTCCACGACACGTCGGGCCTGCCCGAGGGCACGCTCGTCGAGTACCGCGCCGTGACGCGGGACGCGGACGGGGATCGCGCGGCGGCGTCGTCGTACGGCTCCGTGGGCCTCGACGTCAGCGGTGTGGTGGACGACGACGCCGACGACCCGTACGAGATGGTCGTCGTGCCCGGCAGCCACAACTCCGAGATGGGCTGCGCCGGCGACTGGACGCCCGACTGCGAGGCGGCCCGCCTCGCGCTCCAGGAGGACGGCACCTACGCCGGGACCTTCGACATCCCGGCGGGCAGCTACGAGTTCAAGGTCGCCGTCAACGGCTCCTGGGCCGAGAACTACGGGGCCGACGGCGAGCGCGACGGCGCCAACATCTCGTACACCACGGGCGGCGGCCAGGTGACGTTCACCTGGGACCCGGCCACCAAGATCCCCACGGTCGAGGCCGGTGAGCCGGGCACGCCCGGTGAGGGGCAGCAGGCGGCGCACTGGGTCCGCGAAGACGTCGTGCTGGTGCCCGCCGACGGTTTCGGGCGGGGCGACGACTGGCGCCTGGTCGCCGGGGGCGGCGACGCCGCGTCGTCGTACGCGATGCACCCGGGGGAGGTGCCCGCGGACGTCGCCGAGGACTTCCCGCACCTCGCCGGGCACCAGGCGCTCGTGATCGAGGGCATGGACACGGCCGCGGCGACGGCTGCCCTGCGGGGGCCGCTGCGCGTGGAGCGGTACGACGCGGCCGGTGAGAGCCCCGAGGAACCCACCGCCGTCACGGGCGTGC
Source organism: Myceligenerans xiligouense (assembly GCF_003814695.1). Lineage (GTDB taxonomy): Bacteria > Actinomycetota > Actinomycetes > Actinomycetales > Cellulomonadaceae > Myceligenerans > Myceligenerans xiligouense. The sequence continues at coordinate 3,863,302 of NZ_RKQZ01000001.1, read as the reverse complement.
AGGTCCCGGGCGTGCTCGACGACCTGTTCGCCACGGACCGCGAGCTCGGTGCGGTGGTGCACCCGAACCGGAAGTGGGCCTCGTTCGCCCTCTGGGCGCCGACCGCGCGCGACGTCGACCTGCTGGTGTGGCCCCGGGGCCGCGACCTCGGCGCCGAGCCCGACCGGTTCGACACCGAGCGGCGGAGCGACGGCGCGTGGACGCTCGACGGCAAGCGGGCCGCGAAGCGCTACCCCTGGTACGGAGCCCGCTACCGCTACGCGGTCGAGGTGTACGTGCCGGAGACCGGCCAGGTCGAGACCAACGTCGTGACCGACCCGTACTCGCTCGGGCTGACGCTCGACTCGACGCACTCGGTGGTCGTGTCGCTGGACGACAAGCGGTACCAGCCGCGCCGGTGGCGTACCACGCCCGCGCCGGTGGTGGAACGCGCCGTCGACCAGACGATCTACGAGCTGCACGTGCGTGACTTCTCGATCGCGGACGAGTCCGTCCCCGCGAGACTGCGCGGCACGTACGCCGCGTTCGGGGTCGAGGACTCGGACGGCATGACGCACCTGCGCGAGCTGGCCGACGCCGGGATCACCGGCGTGCACCTGCTGCCGACCTTCGACATCGCGACCATCCCCGAGGACCGGGACGCGCAGGCCACCACCGGCGACCTGTCCGGCTTCGCGCCCGACGGCGAGGAACAGCAGGCGGCCGTCGCGGAGATCCAGGCCGACGACGGCTTCAACTGGGGCTACGACCCGTACCACTTCACGACGCCCGAGGGCTCGTACGCCCGCCGGGCCGACGGCGCTGCGCGGGTCGCGGAGTTCCGCGGCATGGTCGGGGCGCTGCACGACGCGGGCCTCCAGGTGATCCTCGACCAGGTCTTCAACCACACGGCCGCCTCGGGGCAGGCCGAGAAGTCCGTGCTGGACCGCGTGGTGCCGGGGTACTACCACCGGCAGAACGCGGTGTCGGGCGACGTGGAGACCTCCACCTGCTGCCAGAACCTCGCCACGGAGCACGCCATGGGCCAGAAGCTCATGGTCGACTCCGTGGTGACCTGGGCGCGGGACTACCGCGTGGACGGGTTCCGGTTCGACCTGATGGGGCACCACTCGAAGGAGAACATGCTCGCCGTGCGCGCGGCGCTGGACGAGCTGACGCTCTCCGACGACGGCGTCGACGGTTCGGCCGTGTACCTGTACGGCGAGGGCTGGGACTTCGGTGAGGTCGCGGGTGGCGCCCGCTTCGAGCAGGCCACCCAGGGCAACCTGGGCGGCACCGGCATCGGCACGTTCAGCGACCGCCTGCGCGACGCGATGCACGGCGGGTCCCCGGTGGACGGGTCTTCGCTGTTCCAGCAGGGCGTCGGGACGGGGCTGTTCACCGACCCGAACGGGCGTGAGGCGCGCCTCGGCGACGCGGGGTCGGTGAACGACGGCGGCCCCGACGAGGCGGACGACCTGGCGCACCAGATGGACGTGGTGAAGCTGGGACTCGCGGGCAACCTGCGCGACTACGAGTTCGTGACCTCCGACGGCGAGGTCCGGCGCGGCGACGAGATCGACTACCGGGGCTCGCCCGCCGGCTACGCGGACTCGCCCGAGGAGGTCGTCACCTACGTCGACGCGCACGACAACGAGACGTTGTTCGACCTCCTGACGCTCAAGCTCCCCGCCGGCACCCCGATGGACGAGCGGGTGCGGATGAACACCGTGAACCTGTCGACGACGGCGCTCGCGCAGACGCCCTCGTTCTGGCACGCCGGGACCGACCTGCTGCGGTCCAAGTCGCTGGACCGGAACTCGTACGACTCCGGCGACTGGTTCAACGCCATCGACTGGACGGGGCAGGACAACGGGTTCGGCCGCGGGCTGCCGATGGCGGCGGACAACGAGGACAAGTGGCGGTACCAGGGGCCGCTCCTCGCGGACCCGGGGCTCAAGCCGGCCCCGGAGGACATCGCGCTGGGTTCCGCACAGGCCCGTGAGCTGCTGGAGCTGCGGGGGTCGACGGACCTGCTGCGGCTCGGCTCGGCGGACCTGATCCGGGAGAAGGTGACGTTCCCGGGGACGGCCGCGGGCGCGGGCGCGGAGGACCTGCCGGGCGTGATCGCGATGTCGGTCGACGACCTGGCCGGTACGGCCGACGTCGACCCGGCGCTGGACGGCGCGCTGATCGTCTTCAACGCCTCGCCCGACGACGCCCGCGTCGAGGTGCCGGAGCTGTCCGGCCGCGACTACGCGCTCTCGCCGATCCAGGAGGCGGGCGGGGACGACGTCGTGCGGCGTACCACCTGGGACGCCGGGACGGGGACCGCCACGGTGCCGGCGCGCACGGTGGCGGTGCTGCTCGACCCGGCGAGCTGAACGGGGCGAGCGCGCGCGGGCCGGGATGGGGAGAACTTCCCGTCCCGGCCCGTTCACCCGCGTTATTCGTGGCGATTCCGGGGGACTTGTGGCAAGCTCCAGCAGGCACAGTACTGGCGAAGGACGAGAGGACATCATGACGTATTCCGACCCCGGGCAGCCGCCGGCTTCCCAGCCCTACGGCGAGCAGCCGGCAGGCGCGGACAACCCGGGCAAGACGCTCGGCATCGTCGGCCTCATCCTGTCGATCATCGGGTGCACCTCCCTCATCGGCCTGATCGTCTCCATCGTCGGCATGGTGAAGTCACGCAAGGCGGGGATGGGGAACGGATTCGCCCTCGCCGGCATCATCGTCGGTGCCATCGGGACGATCGGCGGGATCATCTTCGCGATCTCCCTGGCCATCGGCGGCGGAGCGCTCATCGAGCAGTGCGCCGAGCTGGGCCCCGGCACCCACGAGGTGGACGGCGTCACCTACACCTGCAGCTGAGGCACGCGGTTGCCGGCCGGTGCCGGCAGAACGACGGCGGCCGATGAAGAACGCTTCATCGGCCGCCGTCGTCGTGGTCAGCGGAAGACCACCGTGCGGTGGCCGTCGAGGAGCACCCGGTGCTCCGCGTGCCAGCGGACCGCGCGGGCCAGGGTACGGCGCTCGGTGTCCTCACCGATGCGGACCAGGTCGTCGATGGTGTGGGTGTGGTCCACCCGTTCCACGTCCTGCTCGATGATGGGGCCCTCGTCGAGGTCGCCCGTCACGTAGTGGCTGGTGGCACCGATGATCTTGACGCCGCGGTCGTGCGCCTGCCGGTACGGGCCCGCGCCCTTGAACGACGGCAGGAACGAGTGGTGGATGTTGATGATCCGCCCCGCGTGGTCGCGGCACATCTCGTCCGACAGGATCTGCATGTACCGGGCCAGGACCACCAGCTCCGCACCGCTCTCCGTGATGATCTCGCGCAGCGCCGCCTCCGACTCCGGCTTGGTGTCCTTCGAGACGGGCACGTGGTGGAACGGCTTGCCGTAGAACTCGGCGATGTCCTCCAGGTCGCGGTGGTTGCCCACCACGCCGACCACGTCGATCGGCAGGTGCTGCGACCGCTCCCGGTACAGCAGGTCCACCAGGCAGTGCGCCGCCTTCGACACGAGCAGGAGCGTGCGCATCGGCCGCCCCGCCGCATCCAGGTTCCACGTCATCTCGAACCGCGCCGCCAGTGCCGTCACGGCCGGGGCCAGGTCCTCGCGCGTCGCGGCCGACTCGAACTGCACCCGCATGAAGAACCGTCCCGAGTACGGGTCCCCGAACTGCTGCGACTCCGTGATGTTCCCGCCGTGGTCGGCGAGCAGCCCCGCGACGGCATGCACGATCCCGGGGCCGTCGGGGCAGGAGAGCGTGAGGATCCAGTGGGTCGGTGCGGTCTGCGCGGTCACTCCGGAAGCGTAGCCCGTGGGTCAGGCCGTGTAGGCGACGACCCCCATCATCTGCGCCTCGCCGTGGTAGAGGTTGTGGCAGTGGGTGAGCCACCGGCCGGGGTTGTCGGCGTCGAAGTCGAGGGCGATCCGCTTGCCCGGGAGCAGGATCGAGGTGTCCTTGCGCGGCCCGCCCCCCGCGTGCTGGTAGGTGTGTCCGTGCAGGTGGACCGGGTGCCACATCTCGGTGTCGTTCACGAAGGTCAGGCGGACCCGTTCCCCCTCCACGATCGGGTGGGCGTTCCGCATGGGCCGCATCATGTCGAACGGAAGCCCGTCGAAGGCCCAGTCGTACTTCTCCATGCCTCCCGTCAGGCGGATCGTGATCTCGCGATCGGGTGCGCGCTGGTCGAGCGCCACACCGGGTGCGGCGGTGAGCTGGTCCGCGGTCACGAGCTTCCCCTGCAGCTCCGGTGCCGGGAACGGGAGGTCGGTCGGCAGCGGCGTCCCCGCGCCGGTGCGGACCTGGGCATGAGCCTGCCGCAGCTTGCCCTCGGCCTCGGCGATGAGCGTGAAGAGACCGTCGCCGAGCGTGACCACGACGTCGTAGCGTTCCCCCATCCCGATGATGAGCGTGTCGCCCTCGGTGTGGTCGACGGGGAACCCGTCGGTGTGGGTGACGGTCATGCGGTGGCCGGTCAGCGCGACCCGGTACGCGGTGTCGCCGGCCGCGTTGATCAACCGGATCCGGACCCGGTCTCCCGGTGTCGCCTCGAAGACGTCGGGGTCGGTGGCGGGGCGGCCGTTGATCAGGTGGAACGGGTAGGAGACGTCGCCGGCGTCCCCGCCGAGCACGTCCGAGACGGCGCCCATGAGCAGGTTCCCCATGGCGTGCATCTCAGGCATGTCACCCATGTCACCCATGCCGCCCTCAAGGTCCGTCCGGACCTGGTCGGGGGTGGCCTGGACGCCGTCGAGCCAGTCGTCGAGGATCACCACCCACTCGCTGTCGTAGGCGAGCGGCTCGGCGGGATCCTCGACGATCAGTGCCCCGTAGAGCCCGCGATCGAGCTGCGTGCCCGAATGCGGGTGGAACCAGTAGGTCCCGGCGTGGGGCGTCACGAAGTCGTAGGTGAAGGAACCGCCGGCCGGTACCGGGTCCTGGGTCAGGTGCGGCACCCCGTCCATGTCGTTGCGGAGCGCGAGCCCGTGCCAGTGGATGCTGGACTCCTCCGGCAGATCGTTGACGAGTTCCAGTTCGAGACGGTCGCCGCGCGCCTGCCGGATCACCGGTGCGGGCGTCTGGCCGTAGGACCAGGTGTCGGCCGGCACGCCTGCCAGGTCCAGGCGTCCGGGCCGGGCGGTCAGCGAGACCCGGTTCACCGCCCCGGAGGCTGCCCGGGCGGCCTCTCGCTCGCCGACGACGGCGTCGGTCGGCGTGAGGAATCGGGGCCCGGACGGCGCGGCTGCCGGGGGCGGTGCCCCCTCCGGCGTGCAGCCGGCGAGTGCCATCGCCGCGATGGTGCTGATCCCGCCCGCGAGGAACGTGCGCCGCGGCATGGGGGCATGGGTGGCCAAGAGGTTTCTCCGTTCGATGGTCCGTCGAGAGAATCCTGCGCCGGGCGTGCCGGCGTGCGGGTTCCGGCACGATCAAGGTTCGATGAAGATTCGCGGGACCGGCCGTCGTCGGCACCGGATCCTGAACGCGTGCACCGTGCGTGGTGGTTCTCTGCGACCATGGCCCCATGAGCGACGCACCCACGACGATCGCCCTGGTCGACGACGACCACGCGGGCGAGCTACTCACCCTCCGCCGAGCCGCGTTCGTCACCGAGGCGCAGCTCTACGACGACCCGAACATCCCGCCGCTCACCCAGACCCTGCACGAACTGCGCGAGGACATGGCCCGCGACGACATCGTGACCGTCGGCGCATGGGAGGGCACCCGCCTGATCGGCTCGATCCGCGTGGAGCTGGAGGGGCAGAAGGCGACGCTGGGCCGCCTCGCCGTCGCGCCCGACAAGCAGGGGCGGGGGATCGGCACGCAGATGCTCGTCGCGGTCGCGCCGTACCTGCCGCCGGAGATCACCGAGATCTGGGTGTTCACCGGCAAGGACTCGAAGCAGAACCTGTCGCTCTACACGAAGCACGGCTACGAGGAGCAGTTCGAGCAGGCCGCTGGTGACCTGACCTACACCTATCTGCGGCGCGTGCTCGGCTCGGTCGAGGTCAAGGACGAGACGACGGCGTAGTGCGGCGCGGGAGGCGGGTCGCGCCGGTGATCGCGGCGACGACGGCCTCGTGGCTGGCCTCGGCCGCGGTGAACGAGCCGTTGTTGCGCCCGTGCCGCAGCACCTCGACGCGGTCGGCGACGGCGAGCACGTCCGACAGGCTGTGGCTGATGAGGATCACGCCGTGACCCAGGTCCCGCAGGGACTGGATGTGGGTGAGGACCTCGGCGGTCTGGGCCACGGACAGGGAGGCCGTGGGCTCGTCGAGCACGACCACCTTCGGTGAGCCGAGCTGGGTACGGGCGATCGCCACGGTCTGCCGCTGCCCCGCGGAGAGCGCCGACAACGGCGTGCGCACCGACGGGATGCGTGAGGTGAGCGACTCGAGGATCTCCCGCGCGCGGTTCTCCATGGCGCCCTCGTCGAGGCCGAGCCCACCCTTGCCGGAGATCTCCTGGCCCAGGAACAGGTTCTGCACGACGTCGAGGTTCTCGGCGAGCGCGAGGTCCTGGAAGACGGTCGCCACACCCAGCGCGCGCGCCGATGCCGGCGAACCCGGCGGGACCGGGTTGCCGTCCACGGTGACGGTTCCGGCCTCCGGCGCCAGGACGCCCGCGACGACCTTGGCGAGGGTCGACTTGCCGGCCGCGTTGTCGCCGACCAGGGCGACCACCTCGTGCGCGTGGACGTCCAGGTCGACACCGTCGAGTGCCTGGACGTGGCCGAAGGACTTGTGGACGCCGCGTACGGAGAGCACGGGCTGGGGGCGTGTCACGTCGTCGTGCCTCCTCGCATCGCCAGTTCGATCTGGGTCTTGCGGCGCGCCAGCGCCAGCGCGCCCAGTATGTCGGCTCGGTCGCCCAGCTCACCACCGACGACCGGAACGGCGCCCCGGGTGGACGGGACGGCCCGGGCGGCGACCGCCTCGCGCAGCGGGTCGAGCAGGACCTCACCGGCCGCCGCGAGCTCGCCGCCCACGACGACGGACTCCGGGCCGAGCGCCGTCACGAGGTCACCGACCACCTGTCCGACGGCGCGGCCGGCGTCGGCCAGGACGCGGCGGCAGCCGGGGTCACCGCCGGCGGCCTGTGCGAGGAGATCGTGCACGGTGAGGTCACCGTGACTGGCGCGGAGCAGGCTCAGCAGGGCCGGCGCGCTGACCACGGTGTCGAGGCAGCCGCGGCTCCCGCAGCGGCACACCGGACCGGAGGGGTCGACCTGCACGTGCCCGATCTCCCCGGCGGTCCCGGCGCGGCCGCGGTGGACGCGGCCGTCGAGCAGGAGCCCGGCGGTCGTGGTGTGGCCGACGCGGACGTAGACCACGTCGTGCAGGCCGCGTGCCGCGCCCAGGTCGTGCTCGGCGATCGCGCCGAGGGCGGCGTCCTTGTCGGCGTGCACGGGGCGCGAGATCCGGCGGGACAGCACCCGCGCGAGCTCCGTGTCCTCCCAGCCGCGCATGGCGCCGCGCACCGTGAGCTCGCCGGTGTCGGGGGCGACCGGGGCGGGGAGGGCGAGGCCGAGCGCGAGCAGCTCCTCGACGTCGGCTCCCACCTGGTCGAGCAGGTCCATGACGAGCAGCGCGGCCCGGTCCAGCGTGGTGTCGACGCGGTGGTCGGGCGGCAGGGGCAGGAACTGGTCGGCGACGACGTCGAGCGCGAGGTCGCTCAGCGCGACGCGCAGGGCGCGCGGCCCGACCTGCACCCCGGCCACGACGCCGAGCCGCCGGGCCATCGTCACGCGGGTGGCGCGGCGGCCCGAGCGCGACGTGGAGTGCGTCTCGACGACGCCGGCCGCGAGGAGCTCGCGCACGATCGTGGACACGGTCGCCGTCGAGACGCCGGTGGCGGCCGCGAGCTCGACCTGCGTCAGCCCGCCATAGCGTTTCACCGCCTCGACGATGCGCGCCCGGTTCGCCTCCCGCATGGAGGTGGCCGAGCCGGGCGTTGGGCTCCTGGTCACGCTGGGACTCTAACCCGGATTCGCCTTGAGTTAGGGACTCGAACACAGAACGATCACGATCGGGTCTCGTGGGGTTGATCGCCGAACGCATCGTGCTAGCGTCCCGCTCGACTCATTTCGACGAGGAAAGAGAGACGACGATGTCACTGCGCCGTTTCGGACGCATCACCGCGGCCCTGGCCGCCACCACGCTCACCGTCGGGGCCCTGGGCGCGTGCAGCGCCGAGCGCGCCGGCGGCGACACCACGGAGGACGGCGACGACGGGACCATGGTCGGCATCGCGATGCCGACGCGGTCGCTGGAACGTTGGAACAATGACGGAGAGCATCTCAAGGAGCTGCTTGAGGACGCCGGCTACGAGACCAGCCTGCAGTACGCGGACAACAAGACCGAGCAGCAGATCACGCAGCTGCAGAACATGGTCAACGACGGCGCCGACATCCTGGTGGTCGCCTCGATCGACGGCACCACCCTGGGGCCGGTGCTGCAGGATGCCGCCGAGAAGGACGTCACGGTCATCGCGTACGACCGCCTGATCAACGAGACGGAGAACGTGGACTACTACGCCACGTTCGACAACGAGCTCGTCGGCACCCTCCAGGGGGAGTTCATCGTCGACCAGCTCGGCCTGGACGACGGCGAGGAGGGCCCGTTCACGCTCGAGCCCTTCGCCGGCTCGCCGGACGACAACAACGCCAGGTTCTTCTTCAAGGGCGCCTGGGACGTGCTCTCCCCGTACGTCGAGGACGGCGTGCTGGAGGTCCCGTCCGGCAAGGCGCCCGCCTCGGTGGACGAGTGGACCACCATCGGCATCCAGGGCTGGGAGTCGGCCGACGCCCAGTCCGAGATGGAGAACCGCCTGAACTCCTTCTACAAGGGTGACGACAAGGTCGACGTCGTCCTGTCGCCCAACGACTCGCTCGCGCTCGGCATCGAGCAGGCCCTTGAGGGCGCCGGCTACGAGCCGGGCGAGGACTGGCCGGTCATCACCGGCCAGGACGCGGACGAGGCCAACACCAAGAACATCCTCGCCGACAAGCAGTCGATGTCGGTCTGGAAGGACACCCGTACCCTGGGCGACCAGGTCGCCACGATGATCGACCAGATCGTGGCGGGCGAGGAGGTCGAGGTCAACGACACCGAGACCTACGACAACGGGGTCAAGGTCGTGCCGTCCTTCCTGCTCGAACCGCAGGTCGTGACGAAGGACGACGTCGAGGACGTCCTGGTGGGCTCGGGCTTCTACGAGGCATCCGACCTGGGTCTGTGACGCCGGGAGGTCCCGGCAGGGCCGCGCGTCCTGCCGGGGCCTCCACCCACGACCGCCGTCGGGCACAGGAGATATCGGATGACTGAGAAAGACGAGGACGTCGTCCTCGAGATGCTGGGGATCACCAAGGAGTTCCCCGGCGTGAAGGCCCTGCAGGACGTGAACCTGCGGGTGCGGCGCGGCGAGATCCACGCGATCTGCGGCGAGAACGGGGCCGGCAAGTCGACGCTGATGAAGGTGCTGTCCGGGGTCTACCCGCACGGCTCCTACGACGGCGAGATCGTGTACGACGGCGAGCCGGTGGCCTTCCGCGGGATCCGCGACAGCGAGGCCCGGGGGATCGTCATCATCCACCAGGAGCTGGCGCTCATCCCGCAGGTGTCCATCGCGGAGAACATCTTCCTCGGCAACGAGAAGGCCGGGGCCGGGGTGCTCGACTGGAACCGGACGCGCCGGGCCGCGGCCGACCTGCTCGCCCGCGTCGGGCTGAACGAGAACCCGGAGACGACGCCGGCGGAGATCGGCGTCGGCAAGCAGCAGCTGGTGGAGATCGCCAAGGCGCTGTCCAAGAAGGTGGACGTGCTCATCCTCGACGAGCCGACCGCCGCGCTGAACGACGACGACTCCGAGCACCTGCTGAACCTGCTCAGGGAGTTCCGCGAGCAGGGGATGACCTGCATCATCATCAGCCACAAGCTCGGCGAGATCACGTCCGTGGCCGACCGCGTCACCGTGATCCGTGACGGCCGCACCATCGAGACCCTCGACCTGCGCGGCGACGAGCCCGTGACCGAGGACCACATCATCCGCGGCATGGTCGGGCGTTCCCTGGAGCACCGCTTCCCGGAGCGCACCGCGACCATCGGCGAGGAGGTGCTGCGGATCGAGGACTGGACCGTGCACCACCCGACGGACACCGGGCGGGTCGTCGTGGACCACGCGAACCTGCACGTGCGGGCGGGGGAGGTCGTCGGGCTCGCCGGGCTGATGGGCGCCGGGCGCACGGAGCTGGCGATGTCCCTGTTCGGGCGGTCCTGGGGGACGGGGATCTCCGGCCGGGTCTACAAGCGCGGCCAGGAGATCCAGATCCGCAGCGTCCCCGAGGCGATCCGGCACGGCCTGGCGTACACCACGGAGGACCGCAAGAGCCTGGGGCTCAACCTGATCCAGACCATCCGGGAGAACATCTCCTCCTCGGCCCTGGGCAAGGTGATGGACTGGATGGGCGTCATCCGCAGCGAGCAGGAGGCGTCCGTGGCCGAGCGGTACCGCCGCGAGTTCGGGATCAAGGCGCCCACCGTGGAGTCGCCGGTGGGCAAGCTGTCGGGCGGAAACCAGCAGAAGGTCGTGCTGTCCAAGTGGGTCTTCAGCGACCCCGACGTGCTCATCCTCGACGAGCCCACGCGCGGCATCGACGTCGGGGCCAAGTACGAGATCTACACGCTGGTCAACGAGCTCGCCGAGGCCGGCAAGGCGGTGATCATCATCTCGTCCGAACTGCCCGAGCTGCTCGGCGTCTGCGACCGGATCTACGCGGTGTCGCAGGGCCGGATCACCGGTGAGGTCCCGCGTGAGCGGGCGACACAGGAAGCACTGATGCGCTACATGACCATGGAGAAGACCCGATGAACGACATCACGGAATACCTGGGTCGGAACGCCCGGCAGTACGGGATCGTCATCGCACTGCTCGCGATCGTCGCCCTGTTCCAGGGACTCACCGGTGGGCGGCTGCTCGACCCGAGCAACGTGGTGAGCCTGATCCAGCAGAACGCCTACGTCCTCATCCTCGCCATCGGCATGGTGATGGTGATCGTCGCGGGCCACATCGACCTGTCCGTCGGGTCCGTGGTCGCGTTCATCGGCGGGGCGACGGCCATCATGATGGCGGACTGGGGCTGGTCCTGGCCCGTCGCGATCGCGCTCGCCCTGGTGCTCGGCCTCCTCGTGGGCAGCTGGCAGGGTTTCTGGATCGCCTATGTGGGGATCCCGGCGTTCATCGTGACGCTCGCCGGCATGCTCATCTTCCGGGGCCTCGCGATCGTCATCGTCGGCACGACCCGCGCCGGGCTGCCCCCCGAGTTCAACGCGATCGCCGGCGGGGCGCTGCCGTCCTGGCTCGGGTTCATCGGCGCGCTCGACGGCGTGACCGTGCTGATCGGCGTGGTCGGCATGGTGGCGTTCGTGTTCTCGCAGTGGCGTGCGCGCCGCGGCCTGATCAAGCACGACCTCGCCGTCGAGCCGATGGGGATCTTCCTCGCGAAGAACATCGTGGTCGTGGTGCTCATCGGCGTCCTGACCTACTGGATCGCCCAGCGGGCGACGCCGATCGTGCTGCTCATCGTGGGCGGCCTGATCATGGTCTTCACGTTCGTGCTCAGCCGGACGGTCTTCGGGCGGCACATCTACGCCGTCGGCGGCAACCGGCACGCGGCCGAGCTGTCCGGCGTCCGGACCCGGGTCACGGACTTCATGATCTTCGTGAACATGGGCCTGCTGGCCGCGGTGGCCGCGATCGTCACCACCTCGCGCGCGGGCGCCGGCGTGGCCTCGGCCGGCCAGCTCTACGAGCTGGACGCGATCGCCGCCTGCTTCATCGGCGGCTGCGCCGTGCGCGGCGGCGTCGGCAAGATCTCCGGCGCCATGATCGGCGCGCTCATCATGGGCGTGCTCAACATGGGCCTGTCGATCCTGGCGGTCGACTCCGCCTGGCAGCAGACCATCAAGGGGCTCGTGCTGCTCCTGGCGGTCGCCCTCGACGTCGTCAGCAAGCGCCGGAGGGCCTACGCCTGAGGCGGCGGCGGGACGGATGCCCCGTCCCGCCGCCCGTCAGGGCCGGGGCGGCGCCGTCGACGCCCGCTCGACCAGCCGTACCGGGACGACCGAGTGGGTGTCCTGCAGGTCCTCGTCGTCGCGGACCTGACGCAGCAGCAGGTCCACCAGCTGCCGGCCGATCTCCCCGAAATCCTGCGCCACCGTCGTCAGCGGCGGCCACAGCTGGGCCGACAGCTCGATCCCGTCGAAGCCCACCACGGAGACCTCCCCGGGCACGGGGCGTCCGGCCTCGTGCAGGGCTCGCACGAGCCCGGCGGCCATCTCGTCGTTGGCGGCGAACACGGCGGTCACCTCCGGATCGGCCGCCAGCCCGGTCCCGGTGGCGTAGCCGGAGGCCGCGGTCCAGTCACCGCGCACGACCGCCGGAACGGCCGCGCCGGCGGCCTCGAGCATCTCCCGCCACGCCTCCTCCCGCTGCCGGGCCGGTGTGGAGTCCGCCGGCCCGGCCAGGTGGTGCACGGTGCGGTGCCCGAGCGCCAGCAGGTGCCCGACGGCGGCCCGCGCGCCCCCCGCCTGGTCCGCGCCGACGGCGGGGTGATGTCCCACGAACCGCGAGTCGGACACGACGACCGGCAGGTGCGACGGCAGTGCCAGCGTGTCCGGCGTCGCGGTCTCGGCCCGGACGATGATCAGGCCGTCGATGTCCTGGTGCGAAAGCCGTGCGACGGCCGCGGACATCTCGTCGGGCGCGGGCGAGGCCACGTCGACCAGCGTCACCGTGTAGCCCTCGGCCTGCGCGGCCTCCACCACAGCCTCGACCGTGCGCGACTCGCCGGTCCGGGCCAGCCGGTGCGCGATCATCCCGACGGTTCGGAAGCGCCCGTAACGCAGGGCTCGCGCCGCCCGGTTGGGCGTGTAGCCGAGCTGTTCCATCGCCGCGCGCACCCGCGAGGCGGTCTCCTGCCGCACCGTCGGCTCGTCGCGCGCGACCCGGGAGACCGTCTGGGCGGACACCCCGGCGAGCGCGGCGACATCGGTCATCGACGGACCGGGCGGCGTCGGCCGCCGGCGTCGGGCCTCTGAACTGCCACGGGACGGGTTCATGCCTTGACCCTACTGGGCCCGGGGCGGGTTCGTGGCTGAATCGACACCAGAAATGTTTGCGTTAACAGCCATGGGTGCGCAACAATCACGTCTGCCCGACGACCGAGGCGAGAGGACGAGGATGTCCGCAGCACCACCCATCACCCCGCCGCGTCCCGGCCGGCTCACCGCGCGCGTGTCCCGCGCCGGGGCCGGCTTCGTGACCCCGTTCCTGATCGCGTTCGCGCTGGTCTTCGTCGCGCCGCTGGTCTACTCCCTGTATCTCAGCCTGTTCCGCGACCAGCTCGTGGGCGGCACGCAGTTCGTGGGACTCGACAACTACGCGGCCGTGTTCGTGGACCCGAAGTTCTGGGACGGCGCGCTCCGCGTGATGCTGTTCCTCGCCGTCCAGGTTCCGATCATGCTGGCGATCGCCCTCGTGGCGGCGCTCGCGATCGACTCCGGCCGCCTGCACGGGCGCAGGATCTTCCGCATCGGGCTGTTCCTGCCGTACGCGGTGCCCGGCGTCGTCGCCGCGATGATGTGGGGCTTCATGTACTCCGACCGCGTGGGCCTCACCGGATCGCTGAACGACCTGGCGGGCTTCGAGCTGCTCGTGCCCTACACCAAGCAGTGGCTCCTGGTGTCCATCGGAAACATCGTGACGTGGGAGTTCGTCGGCTACAACATGCTGATCCTGTACTCCGCGCTGAAGACGGTCCCCGCCGAGACCTACGAGGCCGCGGCCATCGACGGCGCGGGCCAGTTCCGGATCGTGCGGTACATCAAGCTCCCCGCGGTGCGCGGCGCGCTCGTCATCGCGACGGTGTTCTCGATCATCGGCAGCTTCCAGCTGTTCAACGAGCCGCAGATCCTCAAGGGCCTCGTGCCGAACCTCATCCCGACGTCGTACACGCCCAACATCTACGCCTACACGCTGAGCTTCCAGGGCAACCAGGTGAGCTACGCGGCCACGGTGGCGATCGTCATGGGCGTCATCACGGCGGCCATCGCCTACCTCGTGCAGCTGCGCGGGATGCGGAGGGACAGCTGATGACCGGGTACTCGTACTCCCGTCCCCGCCGGTCGATCACGCTCACCGTGCTGCTCGGCTTCCTGCTGATCTACTCGGTGCTGCCGCTGACCTGGCTGCTGTTCGGCATCACCAAGGACCAGCCCGACCTGATCAGCTCGTTCGGTCTGTGGTTCGGCGAGGACTTCTCGCTGTTCGACAACCTGGCCGAGGTGTTCACCTACGACGGCGGGATCTTCTCCCGCTGGTTCCTCAACACCCTGGTCTACGTGGTGGTGGGCGCCGGCGGTGCCACGCTGCTCGCCACGGCGGGCGGGTACGGCCTCGCGAAGTACCGGTTCCGCGGCCGCAACGCGGTGTTCGCCGTGGTCCTCGGCGCGATCGCCGTCCCGGGCACGGCCCTGGCGGTCCCGACGTTCCTGCTGTTCAGCCAGCTCGGCCTGACCAACACGATGTGGGCGATCATCCTGCCGTCCCTGGTCTCGCCGTTCGGGCTGTACCTGATGTGGGTGTTCGCCGCCGAGGCCGTCCCCACCGAGCTCCTCGAGGCGGCCCGGGTGGACGGCGCGAGCGAGCTGCGGACGTTCTTCACGATCTCGCTGCGCCTCCTGGTCCCGGGGATCGTCACGGTGGCGCTGTTCGCGATCGTCGCGACGTGGAACAACTACTTCCTGCCGCTGATCATGCTCAACGACCCCAATCTCTTCCCCCTCACCCTCGGCCTGTACCGGTGGCTCGCGGACGCGTCCGGCATCGGCGCCGCGCCCGTGTTCCACCTGGTCATCACCGGGGCCTTCCTGACGATCGTGCCGATCGTCGTCGTCTTCCTCGTGCTGCAGCGGTACTGGCAGTCCGGGCTGAGCGCGGGATCGGTCAAGCAGTGACGGCCCCGCCCCGGCGCGCACGGCACCACCCCCGCTGAATCCGCTCGGCATCGCGAGCACCCCCGACCGACAACCTCACTGACGAGAGATCCGGAGAACGACATGAAGAACCACACGATGCGCCGTGCGCTGGCCGCCGGCGCGGGACTGGCCCTGGCCGGGACGCTGGCCGCCTGCGGCGGCTCCGAGGCCGGTGGCGGCGGTGGCGACGGCGCTTCCGCCGACGAGATCGAGGCCGCGCTCCAGGAGGGCGGCGAACTCACCTACTGGACGTGGACGCCGCAGGCCGAGAAGCAGGTCGAGGCGTTCGAGGCCGCCTACCCGAACGTGGAGGTGAACCTGGTCGACACGTCCGGCGCGGCCGACAACAACCAGGCGCTGCAGAACGCGATCGCCGCCGGGGACGGTGTCCCCGACGTGGTGCAGATCGAGTACCAGTCCCTGCTGCAGTTCCAGCTTCCCGGGCACCTGACGGACCTGACGGAGTTCGGGTTCGGTGAGCTCGAGGACCTGTACACGCCGTCCACCTGGGGTGCGGTGTCGCAGAACGACGGGATCTGGGGCCTGCCGCAGGACAGCGGCCCCATGGCGTTCTTCTACAACGAGGCGCTGTTCGCCGAGCACGGCGTGGACGTGCCCACCACGTGGGACGAGTACATCGAGGCCGGCGAGGCGCTCCAGAAGGCTGACCCGGACGTCTGCATCGGCAACGACACCGGTGACGCGGGCCTCGCCACGAGCCTCATCTGGCAGGCCGGCGGCCAGCCGTTCCGTGCCGAGGGCGAGCAGGTCACGATCGACCTCGCGGACGAGGGCACCACCCGGTGGGCGGACATGTACCAGCGGGTCCTCGACGCCGGCATCCTCTGCGACATCCCCGGCTGGACCGACGAGTGGTTCGCGGCGCTCAACGACGGCACCATCGCGTCGATCACGTTCGGTGCGTGGGGGCCGGGCATCCTCGAGGGCAGCGTGCCCGACGGCGCCGGTGACTGGCGGATCGCCCCGATGCTGAGCTACGACGGCACCCCGGTGAACGCCGAGAACGGCGGCTCCTCGGAGGCCGTGCCCGCCGACGCGCCGAACAAGCTGCTCGGTGCCGGCTTCCTCAAGTGGCTCAACACGAGCGACGAGTCGATCGACGAGTTCATGGCGACCGGCGGCTTCCCCGCGACCGTGAAGCAGCTGGAGTCCGAGGAGTTCCTCGGCTACGAGTCCGAGTACTTCGGCGGCCAGGCGATCAACGAGGTGCTGGTGGGCGGCGCGGACAGCGTCGTCGAGGGCTGGCAGTACCTGCCGTGGCAGTCGTACGCGAACGGCATCTTCGCCGACACGGTCGGCCAGGCGTGGCTGGGCGAGACGACCCTGACCGACGGCCTGGCGGCCTGGCAGGCCGAGAACGTGAAGTACGGCACCGACCAGGGCTTCACGGTCACCGAATGAGTCCGCGCCGTGCCGGCTGGTCGGTCCTCGCGTGACCGACCAGCCGCGTGATCGGTCCCTCTGCGGGTGTTCGGCAGTTCGAACTGCCGATCACCCGCAGAGGGACAGGCTGTCGAGATGGCTGGCGGCGGGTCTGAGCCTGATGGCCGGCCGGACGGTCTGCCGGCCTGCCGGATGGCCTGAACGAATCGTTTGAGAGATGGGATCCATGGCGAGGTTCGAGATCGGTGAGCGGGACTTCTTGCTCGACGGCGAGCCGGTGCAGCTCGTCAGCGGCGCGCTGCACTACTTCCGGGTGCACCCCGGCCTGTGGGCGGACCGGATCCGGAAGGCCCGGCTCATGGGGCTGAACGCGATCGAGACGTACGTCCCGTGGAACTTCCACGCGCCGTCGCGCGGCGAGTTCCGCACCACGGGCCGGTACGACCTGGGGCGGTTCCTCGACCTGGTCGCCGCCGAGGGGCTGCACGCGATCGTCCGGCCCGGGCCGTACATCTGTGCAGAGTGGGACGGTGGCGGCCTCCCGGCCTGGCTGTTCGCCGCCGACGACGACGGTCGCGGCGCGGCCGGCGTGCGGTGCGCGGACCCCGGGTTCCTCGCCGCGATCGGCGAGTACTTCGGTGCGTTGCTGCCGATCGTCGCCAAGCGCCAGGTCACGGCGGGCGGCCCGGTGCTCGCCGTCCAGGTGGAGAACGAGTACGGCGCCTACGGTGACGACCCGCCCGAGCGCCGCGAGGCATACCTGCGGGCGCTCGTCGACCTGCTGCGCGAACACCTGGACGTGCCGCTGTTCACCGTGGACCAGGCGAACGACCACCACCAGTCCCGGGGCGGGCTGCCCGAGCTGCACAGGATGGCGTCGTTCGGGTCGCGGGCGACGGAGCGCCTGGCGGTGCTGCGCCGCCACCAGCCGACCGGGCCGCTGATGTGCATGGAGTTCTGGAACGGCTGGTTCGACTCGTGGGGACAGCACCACCATGTCACCGCGCCCGACACCAACGCCCGGGACCTCGACGACCTGCTCGCCGCGGGTGCGTCCGTGAACCTGTACATGTTCCACGGGGGGACGAACTTCGGGTTCACCAACGGCGCGAACGACAAGGGCACGTACCTGCCCATCACGACGTCGTACGACTACGACGCCCCCCTGTCCGAGCACGGCGCCGCGACGCCGAAGTTCTTCGCGATGCGGGAGGTGATCGGGCGGTACCGGGACGTGCCGGACGAGGTGCCTCCGGTGGCTGAGCCGGCGCCCACGCTCGCGATTCCGCTGGGGCAGCGGATACCGTTGGCGCAGGTGGCGGGAAGCCTCGGCCGCCCGGTGCGCGGCGACCGCCTGCTCACGCACGACGACGTCGGGCACTGGTCCGGGCTCAGCCTCTACGCGACCCGCATCCGGCCCGACGACGGCGTGATCACTTTCGGTGAGATCCGCGACCGGGCGATCGCGTTCGTCGACGGAGCACCCGTCGGCACGCTGAGCCGGACCCTGGGGGAGCGGACGCTGCCGCTGCCCGCGGTCGACGGCGAACTGACGCTGCTCGTCGAGGACCAGGGGCGTGTCAACTACGCCTCGCGCATCGGCGAGGCGAAGGGGCTGATCGGTCCGGCGCGGACGACGACGCGGGAGGTGACCGACTGGAGTGTGACGGCACTGGAGCTGGAAGGTCCGGACGGGCTGCTGGCCCCGGCCGTCGGCGGGGTGTTCGCCGAGGGCTCGCCGTCGTCACGTCCGGTGGCCGGGCCCGTGCTGTGCCGTGGCGAGTTCACGAGCGAGCCGGGCGCCGACCACTTCCTGCGGCTCGACGGCTGGACCAAGGGTCTGGCCTGGGTCAACGGCTGGCCCCTCGGCCGGTACTGGAGCCACGGCCCCACTCGGACGATGTACGTGCCGGGCCCGGTGATGCGCGAGCACAACGAGCTCGTGGTGCTGGAGCTCCAGGGAGCGTCCTCGTCGCAGGTGAGCTTCGTGGCGGAGCCGGACCTGGGGCACGACGAGGAGTGAGTGAGCCGGCCGGCCACGTCCCCGCCGTCCTGTGCGCCGCCCTACGACGCGCCCGCCGCCGCGGCCGCCCTACGACGCCCGGGCCGCCGCGGCCATCGATGCCGTGTGCGCGTCCACCGACAGGCTCAGGCGGAAGCACTCATCGACCGTCGTCGGAACGAGGGTCTCCATCCGGAGGTGGGGCATGGCGCCAGCGTAGTGGCGCCGTCACGCGGGGTGCCGCGCTCTGCTCACGGGGCGAGCGTGGTGAGGTCCACCTCGATCGGGAACGGGAGGTCCACCTTCAGCGTGCCGCGGGCGACCTGGGTGCGCGTGTAGGCGCTCGTGACGTCGTCGAGCTCGTAGACCGAGACGGCGACGGCATCGTCCGCCTCCTGCTCGACGATCCACATGCTCCGGATCCCCGCGTCGGCGTACTTGGCGGGCTTCATCTTCTTGTCGCGTTGCTCGGACTCGGGGGAGACGACCTCGACCACGAGTTCGACGTCCTGCGCGGGCAGCCAGGTCTGATCACCCTCGTACGGCGTCGTCGAGACGACGAGGTCCGGCTCGGGGCGGTTCTTCGGGTCCAGGAGCACGGTCATCTCGCGATCGACCTCGTGGCCACCAGGCGCCTGTTCGGCCAACCGCTGCTGCAGGGCACCGATGATTTTCATGTGCCAGCGGCGCTGTGGGGACATCGTGAGGATGAGGCTCCCGTCGATGAGCTCGATGTGGCGTGGAGCGTTCGGCAGGTGGTCCAGATCCTCGGCGAGCCAACCCTCCGGGCGCGGAGGGCGCATCCATTCGGGAAGGTCGGTCATGGCATCACGGTAGCAACGCGCGTGCCGCGCGTCATGACCCGTGGCACGGACCGGTGTCGATCGCATGTCCGGACGCTAACGCGTCTAGTCGAGTGTCGCACCTGGAGTACGTGATCCTCTGTCGCAAATGAGCCATTGACCCGATGTTAACGCTGCCATAGTGTTCGGGGCGCCCGAGCCGTCGTCGGCTCCGGGCCGCGCCCAGGGCCGACGACGGCCCGGGTGAAGAGTGCACTGCGATGAAGGAGTGTGGTTCGTCATGCGACGCATCTACGGGGTCCTCGCGGCCCTGAGCTGCGCGGTCGCCTCGACGTTGGCGTTCGGGCTGCCGGCCCGTGCCGACGAGGTCACCGTGCCGAACGCGACCCAGTTCACGACCACGGGCGGAAGCCCGGTCCACGCCCACGGCGGCGGGGTGGTGAAGTCGGGGAGCTACTACTACTGGATCGGTGAGCACCGGCAGCCGGACGACAACGGCTTCCGGTACGTCAGCTGCTACCGGTCCACGGACCTGGCGGACTGGGAGTTCGTCAACAACGTGCTGACGCAGGCCAGCGACCCGGAGCTGCAGCAGGCCAACATCGAGCGACCCAAGATCATGTACAACCCGGCCACCGACCGCTACGTGATCTGGGCGCACAAGGAGAACGGCGTCGACTACGGCGAGGCGCGCGCTGCCGTCGCCGTCTCCACCACGAACCAGCCGTGCGGCAGCTACGACTACCGTGGCAGCTTCCGGCCGCTCGGCCACATGTCGCGCGACATCGGCGTGTTCGTGGACGACGACGGCACCGGCTACATGTACTCGTCCGCCCGGGAGAACTACGACCTGCACATCTACCGGCTCACCGCCGACTTCGCGGGGATCGACGAGCTCGTGGCGGACCCGTGGCACGGCGGGCACCGTGAGGCGCCCGCCCTGTTCAAGCGGGGCGACACGTACTTCATGCTGACCTCCGGAGCGACCGGCTGGTCGCCCAACCAGCAGCAGTACGCGACCGCGCCGAGCGTCACCGGCCCCTGGACGGCGATGCGGAACGTCGGCGACCCGACCATGTACGGCTCGCAGACCGCCTTCGTGCTGCCGATCCAGGGCAGCCAGGGCACCGACTACCTGTACATGGGCGACCGGTGGGGCAACTCGTTCGGCGGCATCGTCAACGACTCCCGCTACGTCTGGGCGCCGATCGAGTTCCCGACCAGCACCACCATGGAGGTCGACTACTTCGCGGAGCTGGCCATCGACACCGACGCCGGGACGGTCACCGGCCAGGGCGGGCCGTTCCGCACGCTCGAGCCGAGGCACGCGAGCACCTGCGCCGACGTGACGAACAACAACGTCAGGGCGGGCGAGCAGCTGAAGACCTACACCTGCAACGGCCAGGGCAACCAGCGGTTCTGGTTCCGTGACGCGGGCGGTGGCCACTTCACGATCGTGGCGCAGCACTCGAACATGTGCCTGCAGGAGAACGCCTCCACGGTCACCCAGGAGTCCTGCGACGGCGGCACGGACCAGCAGTGGCGCAGCGAGTCCGCCGGCACCTATCTGAGGATCCTGGCCCGGAACTCGGGCGAGTGCCTGGACGTCAGCGGCGGCGGCACCGGGCAGGGCGCGCAGATCATCACCTACGCGTGCAACGGCCAGAGCAACCAGCAGTGGGCGCGCGGCTAGGGAAGGCCCCGCCGGACCTCCGAGGGTTCCGCCGGTGGGTGTGGCGACCACACCCACCGGCGAGGCGCCCTACCCCGCGCCGCGGCTCGACGCCCGCACGATCAGTTGCGGGCCGAGCTGGATCCGCTGGACGGGGCGCCCGGGATCGGCGATGCGGCGGGTGAGAAGCTCGAGTGCCGCCGCGCCGAGCGCCGCCTTGGGCGGCCGGATGCCGGTGATGGGCGGATCGGCGAGCCCGGCCACCTCGTCGTCGTACGCGACGACGGCGAGATCCTCCGGGACGCGCAGGCCGCGGTCGCGTGCCCGCTCCACCAGGCTGATCGCCTCCGGGTCGGAGTGCACGAGCAGGGCTGTCGTCCCCGCCTCGGCGCAGGCGTCCAGGACACGCCCGGCGTCGTCGTGCCAGCCGGCGTCCCGGTGCGAGACGGTGTCCAGGTCGAGGCAGCCGTCGCCGAGCCCGAGCTCGGCGACGGCCGTGCGCCACCCGGCGCGGACACCGCGGCTGGTCGGGCTGGTCCGGGAGGTCACGAGCCCGATCCGGGTGTGACCCTCGGCCGCGAGATGGCGCACTCCCATCGCCGCGCCGAGGGCGTGGTCCGTCACCACCGACTCGAGCGGCTCGTGGAACGGCCCCGCCTGTCCACGGCGCTCCACGAGCACCACCGGCACGCCGAGCGTGGTGAGCCACTCCGTCACCTCCGGCGCGTCGACGGGTGGGCTGACCAGCAGCCCGTCGGTGGCGGCCGCCAGCGCCGCGACCTGCCGGCGCACCTCCGCGGCGTCGTACGAGCCGTTGCGCAGGATGATCCGGACGTGCGAGCTCGCGGCGGCGACCCGAGCCCCGCGAATCACCTCGGGGTAGTAGTAGTCGAGGCTGGGCACCACCATGCCGACGGTGAGAGTCCTGGCCTCCTCCCTCGTCGCGGGCGGTACCGTTCGCGTGGCCTCCGTGGTCGTGGTGCCGTTCGGCAGGTCGGGCCGTCCGGAGCCGGACACGAGCCGTGCTCCGCCGTGCACCCGTTCCAGCACGCCCTCGTCGGCGAGCTGGGCGATGTCGCGGCGTACCGTCACCGGCGTGACGCCGAGCGCCGCGGCCAGATCGGCGACGCGCGCCCACCCGTCGTCGTGCAGGCGTTGCACGAGGCGTGCGCGCCGTTCGGCCGGCAGGAGAGCTGCGGGCTCGGTGGTCATCGCCTGACTTCCTTCGTCGTCGTCGGATCGCTCAGGCCGACATCGTCGGGGCCTGCACGATGATCGGAAGTGATCATTTCTGTCATCCTACTGTGTCATTGCGCCCTTGCATATGCGGCACCGCATGCGTTTGACTGTCCGTCATCGATCGACAGTGATCGAAGCTGACCGATCGGCAATCAACGGAGATAGCTTATGGAGGGCGTGCAGGTGAACCGACCCGAGGTGCTGCTGGCCATGTCGCACGGCACGTACCGCGCCCAGTTCGGCGCTGCCGAGCGGGAGCGGCTCGCGGAGCTGGCCATGCTCGGGGAGCCGCTGCAGGTGGCACGCCTGGACGAGCCGACGGCGCGCGAGCGGCTGGCGGACGTCGAGGTGCTGCTCACCTCCTGGGGCGCTCCTCCGCTCACCGCCGACGTGCTGGAGGCCGCCCCCGCCCTGCGGGCCGTGATCCACTGCGCGGGAACCGTGAAGCCCGTGGTGACCGACGCCGTCTGGGACCGCGACCTGCTGGTCACCAACGCGGTGGACGCGAACGCCGTCCCGGTCGCCGAGTTCACGTTCGCCGCGATCGTCATGGCCGGCAAGCGTGCGCCCTTCCTGGCCGCGCGTGCCCGCACGGCCCGGGACGACTGGTCGGTCAGCGACCTGGGAGACCTGTCGAACCGGGGCCGGACCATCGGGATCGTCGGGTTCTCGCGTACCGGACGCCGCGTCGTCGAACGCCTGGCGGCCCTGGACGTGCGTGAGGTGCTGGTCTCCGACCCCTACGCCGACCGGGACGAGGTCAAGGCCGCGGGCGCCCGGCTCACCGGCCTCGACGAGGTGCTGGCCACGAGCGACATCACGTCGCTGCACGCGCCGGCCCTGCCGAGCACCCGCCACCTGATCTCCGCGCGCGAGCTCGCGCTGATGCCCCACGGCGCCACCCTGATCAACACCGCCCGCGGCATGGTCGTGGACACGGCCGCGCTCGAGGCCGAGTGCGCGACCGGCCGGCTCTTCGCGATCCTCGACGTGACCGACCCCGAGCCGCTGCCCGCGGACTCGGTGCTCTACGACCTCCCGAACGTCATGATCACGCCGCACATCGCGGGCTCGCTGGGTACCGAGACGCGCAGGATGACCGCCGCGGCGCTGGACGAGCTGGAACGGTACGTGCGCGGTGACGCGCCCGCGTCGCCGGTGACCCGCGAGAGCCTGGAGACGAGCGCATGAGCGGCGCGCGGCCGGCGTCGGGCACCCGCTACGGGCGCGACGGGATGACCCGGGAGGAACTCGCGGCGTTCGCCGACGGGCTGCTGACCGCCGCACTCGAGTACGCGTCGCCGTCGGGCAGCCTGATCACCCTGCCGGGCGAGCCCGGCGGGTACGGGACCGAGGTCGACGGGCTCGAGGGGTACGCCCGCACGTTCCTGGCCGCCGGGTTCCGCCTGGCCGGCGAGGCCGGCGCGGACCCCCTCAACCTGGCCGAGCGGTACGCCGCCGGGCTGGCCGCGGGCACCGACCCGGAGCACCCCGAGCGCTGGGTGACGCCCGTCGAGGACCCGCAGGCGAAGGTCGAGGCCGCCTCGATCGCCCTCATCCTGGACCTGACGCGGCCCTGGATCTGGGACCGCCTCGCCCCCGTGGCGCAGGAGCAGGTGGTCGACTACCTGAGCACGGTGGTGGGCGACGACACCTACCCGCACTGCAACTGGGTGTGGTTCCGGATCGTCGTGGAGACGTTCCTCCGGTCGGTGGGCGGCCCCTGGTCGGCCGACGACATCGAGGCGGACCTCGCGGCGCACGACTCGTTCCTCCGGGCGGACGGCTGGTTCTCCGACGGCGACGAGCGATCCTACGACCACTACGCCGGCTGGGCGCTGCACCTGTATCCCGTGCTCTGGGCGCGGATGTCCGGCGCGGTCGAGGCGGGCGCACCCGTTCCGGCGACCGGTTCCGGCCCGGAGCGTGCTTCCCGCCGGGAGCGCGACGTCGCGCACCTGGACCGGTACCTGCGGGACGCGGTCGGCCTCGTCGGCGCCGACGGCAGTCCGCTGCTCCAGGGCCGGTCACTGACCTACCGGTTCGCGGCCGCCGCGCCGTTCTGGGCGGGCGCGGTCGCCGGCGTGCCGGGCACGTCGCCCGGGCTGCTGCGTCAGGCGGCCACGCGCGTCGTGGGCCACTTCGCGGACCACGGCGTGCCCGGACCCGACGGGCTGCTCACGCTCGGCTGGCACGACGCGTGGCGGCCGATCGCGCAGCGGTACAGCGGCACCGGCTCCCCGTACTGGGCCGCCAAGGGCCTGCTCGGGCTCGCGCTCCCCGCGGACCACCCGGTATGGACCGCGCCGGCCGAGCCGCTGCTCCCCGTCGAGCGGGAGGACGCGGTGACGGTGCTGGCCGCCCCCGGCTGGGCGGTGTCGTCCACGGCCGGCGACGGTGTGGTGCGGGTGGTCAACCACGGCACGGACCACGCCGTCGAGGGCGACCGCGCGGGGGACTCGCCGCTGTACGCGCGCCTCGGCTACTCGACCGCCACGTCGCCGCTGCTCGACGCGGAGGCCTGGACGCGTCCCGCGGACCAGTCCGTGGTGCTGCTCGACGACGCCGGCCGCGCCACCCACCGCACGGGCTTCCGCACGCTGCGCGCCGAGCCGGCCGACGGCGCGTCCGCCGTGCTCGCCTCGGTCGCCGAGGCCCATTGGCTCGACGTCGATCCCGACGCGCCCGATCACGGCTCCGGGCGTCCCGGTACGGCGACGCCCGCCGGCGCGATCACCACCGTCTCGGTGGTGCACGGCGCCTGGGAGGTGCGTCTCGTCCGCGTCGACGCGCTCGCGCGCGGTGAGGACGGAGCGGCTCGTGCCCGGTCGTTGGAGATCAGCGGCTGGGCCGTGAGCGGGCACGACGTCGAGCTCGGCGAACTCGGTGAGGCCACCGCCGGCGGCATGCGCACCCGGGTGGTTCCGCTGGACGACGCGTTGCTGGCCGACGTGCGGGAACTGCCGGACGCGACGCCGCTCGGCCCCCGGTCCGCGGTGCCTTTCGGGTACGTCGCGCCAGGGGCGGCGGTGCCCGCCGGCACGTGGCTCGCGGCCGCCGTCGAACTCGCCGGGGCGCCGGGCCCGGACGTCACCCGATCCGGGTCCGTCCCCCGGATCGAATCCCACGACGACGCCGGGGACGACGTCGTCGTGCACTGGCCGGACGGCGCACGGACCGCCGTCGTCCTCCCACCACCTCACGAACCACGGTCCGACGCGACCTGAAGATCGTCGTCCCCCCGCCCGACGCGGGGACGATCTCTACTCGAAGGAGAGTACGCAATGAACCGCAAGACCATCGCCACTGTGGGAGCCGCCGCCGCGGCGTCCCTCGCCCTGACCGCCTGCGGCGGCGGGGACGCGTCCTCCGGCTCCGAGGAGCCGGACGGCCCCGTCACCATCAGCCTGGCCGGATGGGACTTCGCCTCCACGCCGGAGTTCGAGACGCTGGCCACGGCCTACGAGGAGCAGAACGAGGACGTCACGGTCGAGCTCACGGAGTATCCCGCGGGTGAGGAGTACGACACGGCGCTGACGGCGGACCTGGCGGCCGGTACCGCTCCGGACGTCTTCATCGTCAAGAACCTGAAGAACTACGTCACCTTCCAGGAAGGCGGCACGCTGCTCGACATCTCCGACGTGGCCGCCGAGCTCGACCCGGCCACCGGCGGTCTCGAGGCGATGGCGGTCGACGGCGCGACGTACGCCGTGCCGTACCGTCAGGACTCGTGGCTGCTCTACTACAACAAGGCGCTGTTCGACCAGGCCGGGGTCGACCACCCGGACGGCTCGTGGACGTGGGACGACTACGCCGACGCCGCGGCCGAGCTCACCGACGGGATCGGTGAGGACGACGTGACCGGCGCCTACCTGCACAGCTGGCAGTCCACGGTGCAGGGCTTCGCCCTCGCGCAGACCGAGGGCGCCACCCTGGACAGCGGCGACTTCGGCTTCCTCGCGCCCTACTACGAGCGTCAGCTCGCGATGCAGGACGAGGGTTCGCAGCCCACCTACGCCACCGTGACCACCAACGAGCTCGCGTACCAGTCGCAGTTCGGCACCCAGAAGTCGGCGATGGTCACGATGGGCTCGTGGTACATCGGCACGTTGGTGGCGGAGCAGGCCTCGGGCGACGCGGACGAGTTCGAGTGGGGCCTCGCCCCCGCCCCGCAGTTCGACGAGTCCACCACCGGCACCGACAACACCCCGGTCACCTTCGGCGACCCGACGACGATGGGCATCAACGCCGGGATCGACGACGCGAAGGTCGCCACCGCGAAGGACTTCCTGAAGTTCGCGGCGGGTCCCGAGGGCGCGGCCGCGCTGGCCGAGATCGGCATCACGCCCGCCCTGATCGACGACACCGTGGCCGACACGGTCTTCGCGCTCGACGGCGTTCCGCAGGACGACCTGTCGCGGTTCGCCTACACGACCCACGAGACGCTGCCGGAGAACCCGGTGGGCGCCGACACGGCGGCGATCCAGACGATCCTGGGCGACCTCCACTCGGCGGTCATGTCCGAGTCGGACCCGGTCGACGACGCGATCGCGGACGCGCAGGAGCGTGCCGCCAACGAGGTCGGCTGACCTCCGCCACCCGACCGCCCGCCGCGTGAGGGCTCGAGCCTTCGCGCGGCGGGCATGCCCCACCAGTACCTCGACGAGGAGAACGACCCATGGCGACACCTGTCGTCGACAACCCAGGAGCCCTCGGGCTGCCGTACTCCGACCCCCCGCAGCGGCGGGCGCCCAGGACGTCGCTGAAGCTCCGCAACGCTCTGGTCGGCTGGACGTTCGTCCTGCCGAACTTCGCCGGGTTCGCGGTGCTCACCCTGATCCCCGTGCTTCTGCTGTTCTACTACTCGTTGACGAACTGGAACATCTTCGGCAACGCGGACTGGGTGGGCCTCGACAACTACGCGCGGCTGATCGGTGACAAGAGCTTCCACGTCGCGCTCGGCAACACCTTCTACTACGCCGCGTTCCACATCCCGCTGACCATCGCGGCCTCCCTGGGCCTCGCCCTCCTGCTCAACCAGAAGCTGCGCGGCGCGGCTTTCTTCCGCACGGTCGCGTTCTTCCCGTACGTCACGTCGATCGTCGCGGTCGCCGTGGTGTGGAACATGCTGTTCAGCCCCGAGTACGGGCCGATCAACCAGTTCATCGGCCTGTTCGTCGGCGGCGAGCTGCCCGGCTGGACGGTCTCCAAGGACTGGGCGATGCCCGCCGTCATCATCGTCGGCACGTGGCGCTACATGGGCTACTACATGCTGCTGTTCCTCGCCGGCCTGCAGACGGTGCCGGCCGAGCTGCACGAGGCCGCCCGCATCGACGGCGCGAGCGTGTGGCAGCGGTTCTGGAACGTGACGCTGCCCTGCCTGCGGCCCACGATGTTCTTCGTGACGGTCATGGTGACCATCGAGAGCTTCAAGGTCTTCGACCTGATCCTCGTCATGACCGAGGGCGGGCCGGGTCAGGCCACCCTCGTGCTGAGCCAGTACATCTGGCAGAAGGGCTTCGAGCAGTTCGAGCTCGGGTACGCCTCGTCCGTCGCCGTCGTCCTGTTCCTCATCTGCATCGGCGTGACCGTGGTGCAGTTCCTCTACAACAAGCGGAGGGATGCGTGATGGCCGCCCGTCCGACCGCGCTCCGGAAGACCGGTCGCGTCCTGCTGTACCTCGGGATGATCGCCGCCGCGGCAGGCATCCTGCTGCCCTTCGCCTGGATGGTCATCTCCTCGCTCAAGACGAACAACCAGGTCTTCACGGCCCCGATCGAGTGGGTCCCGGACCCGTTCCGGTGGAGCAACTACGTCGACATCTGGATCAAGGGCGACATGGTCACCTGGGTGCGCAACACCATGACGGTCTCCGTCGTGGTGACGGTCCTGCAGGTGGTGACCGGCAGCTTCGCGGCCTACGGCTTCGCCAAGACGCGCTTCCCGGGGCGCGACGCGCTGTTCCTGCTGTACATCGGCACGATCGCGGTTCCGTGGGCGTCGTACATGATCCCGCAGTTCCAGATGCTCTCGAGCTGGGGGCTCGCGAACACGCTCTACTCGATCATGCTGCTGCAGGCGTTCGGCGCCTTCGGCGTGTTCCTGATGAAGCAGTACTACGAGTCGATCCCCGACTCGCTGTGCGAGGCGGCCCGCATCGACGGGCTGTCCGAGTACGGCATCTGGTGGCGCATCATGCTCCCGCTGTCCGTGCCGGCCCTCGCGTCGCTGACGATCATCACGTTCGTCACGACCTGGAACGACTATCTCGGCCCGCTCATCTACCTGCGCGACCGTGAACTGTGGACCATCCAGCTCGGTCTCCAGCGCTTCGTCGGCGACTACAACGCCGAGCACGCGCTGATCATGACCGGCTCCGTGCTGTCGGTGCTGCCGATCGCCATCGTGTTCCTGCTCGGGCAGCGCTACTTCATCCAGGGCATCGCGACCACGGGCGTCAAGGGGTGAGCACCGTGAGCGTGATGTCAGGGACGACGACGCCGGGTGCGACCGCGCCGAGAACGGCCCGGCCGGCGGGTGGCGCCGTCGACGGCCGCCGTCGACGCCTGATCGGACCGGAGACCTACGAGATGGTCTTCGGCACGATCTACACCGGGCTGGCGACCAACATGCTGCTCGTGATCGCCTGCCTTCCCGCGGCGTTCCTGCTGGTGGCAACCGACATCGCCACGACCTGGCCGGCACTCGTCGCGACCGCGCCGCTGGCGGGGCCGGCGCTGGCGGCGACCTCCGCGGTGTTCGGCGAGTTCAGCGGCGCCGGGAGCGCGACGCCCGTGCGCACCTTCGCGCGGGCGTGGCGTCGGTACCTGGGCCGGGGTCTGGCCGTCGGGGCGACGGCGACGGGCGTCGTGGGCGTGCTCGTCGTGGACATCGCGTTCTTCTGGGGCCGGACGGCGGGCGCCGTCGTGATCCCCGTGCTCGCGACGCTCACCGCCGGGACCGTGGTCACCGCCTTCCTGACGCTGACCCTGCTCCCCGAGCGGCCCGCCGCCCGCCTCCGGGACCTGCTGCGCGCGGGGCTCTTCCTCGGCGCGCGGCGCTGGTACCTGAGCGCGGGCATCCTGGTGCTGCTGGTCCTCCTGGCGTCGGTCGTCACCGCCCGCCCCGCGGTCGGCCTGGGCTTCGCCGCGGCGCCGCTGCTCTACGCGGCCTGGGGCGCGGCCCGCTTCGCCCTCCGCACCCCGGCCGTTCCGGACTCGCCTCCGCGAACGCCGTGATGCCGCCGGCCCTCCTGGGGCCGTGAGCGGGACGGTCGCCGTCGCCGTCGCGGACGACGACGAGTCGGCGACCGTCCCGCTCGGGGCAGCCGGACGCGGCCAGGTCAGCCGGCCGCGCGCTCCGCCATCTCCACGACATTCGCGAGCAGCATCGCGCGGGTCATCGGGCCCACGCCGCCCGGGTTGGGGGAGTACCACGAGGCCTTCTCACGGGCCTCGGCCGAGACGTCGCCCACCACCTTGGACCTGCCCGTGGCCGGGTCCGTCTCGCGGGAGACACCCACGTCGATCAGCACGGCGCCGTCCTTCACCATGTCGGCGGACACGATGTCCTTGACCCCGGCCGCCGCGACGACGACGTCGGCCCGCCGCACCAGGCCCTCGAGGTCCCGCGTCCCCGTGTGGGTCAGGGTCACGGTCGCGTTGACCGAGCGCCGCGTGAGCAGCAGCCCGATCGGCCGGCCCACGGTCACCCCGCGGCCCAGCACCACGACCTCCTTGCCCTTCAGGTCGACGCCGTGCCGCAGCACCAGGTCGATGATCCCGCGGGGCGTGCACGGCAGCGGCGAGGTGATCTCCTCGTTGACCCGCAGCACGAGGCGCCCCAGGTTCGTGGGGTGCAGGCCGTCGGCGTCCTTGTCCGGGTCGACGAGCTCCAGGATGCGGTTGGTGTCGATGCCCTTCGGCAGCGGGAGCTGCACGATGTAGCCGGTGCAGGCAGGGTCGTCGTTCAGCCGGCCGACGGCCGCCTCGATCTCCTCCTGCGTCGCGTCGGCGGGCAGGTCCTCGCGGATCGACGCGATGCCCACCTCCGCGCAGTCCTTGTGCTTGCCGTTCACGTACCACCGCGAGCCGGGGTCGTCGCCCACGAGCAGCGTGCCCAGCCCGGGCGTCACGCCGCGGGCGGCCAGCGCCGCGACCCGCTCGGTCAGCTCCGCCTTGATCGTGGCCGCGGTCGCCTTGCCGTCGAGAATCTGTGCCATGCCGCGCCCCTCAGAGGTTCGGGTAGAGCGGGAAGTCCGCCGTGAGCTTGGCGACGCGGCCGGCCAGCGTGTCGACGTCGGCCGACGCGCCGTCCTTGAGCGCCGTGGCGATGATGTCCGCCACCTCGGTGAACTCGGTGTCCCCGAATCCGCGCGTGGCCAGCGCCGGCGTGCCGATCCGCAGGCCGGAGGTGACGCGCGGCGGGCGCGGGTCGAACGGCACGGCGTTGCGGTTCACGGTGATCCCGGCGTCGTGCAGCAGGTCCTCGGCCTGCTGGCCGTCGAGCTGGGAGTCGCGCAGGTCCACCAGGGTCAGGTGCACGTCGGTGCCGCCGGTCAGGACGGAGACGCCGGCCTCGGTGACGTCGGGCTGCGCGAGCCGGTCCGCGATGATCTGCGCGCCCCGCACGGTGCGCTGCTGCCGCTCCTTGAAGCCCTCGGACGCCGCGATCTTGAACGCCACGGCCTTGGCCGCGATGACGTGCATGAGCGGACCGCCCTGCTGGCCCGGGAACACCGCCGAGTCGATCTTCTTGGCGTACTCGTCGCGCGTGAGGATGAAGCCGGAGCGCGGGCCGCCGATGGTCTTGTGCACGGTCGACGACGTCACGTCCGCGAACGGCACCGGCGACGGGTGCAGGCCGGCGGCCACGAGGCCGGCGAAGTGCGCCATGTCCACCCAGAGCTTCGCGCCCACCTCGTCCGCGATCTCGCGGAAGGCGGCGAAGTCGAGCTGGCGGGGGTAGGCGGACCAGCCCGCGATGATGACGTCCGGCTGGTGCTCCAGGGCCGCCTTGCGCACCGCGTCCATGTCGATGCGGTGGGTGGTGGGGTCGACGCCGTACCCGGCGACGTCGTACAGCCGGCCGGAGAAGTTGATCTTCATGCCGTGCGTGAGGTGGCCGCCGTGCGCCAGTTCCAGGCCCAGGATCTTGTCGCCCGGGCGGATCAGCGCGTGCAGCACGGCCGCGTTGGCCTGCGCGCCCGAGTGCGGCTGGACGTTGACGTGCTCGGCGCCGAACAGCGCCCGTGCCCGGTCCCGCGCGAGGTTCTCGGCGATGTCGACCTGCTCGCAGCCGCCGTAGTAGCGCTTGCCGGGATAGCCCTCGGCGTACTTGTTCGTCAGGACCGACCCCTGCGCCTCGAGCACGGCGGCGGGGACGAAGTTCTCCGACGCGATCATCTCGAGCGTCTCGCGCTGGCGGGTCAGCTCGCCGTCGAGCACGGCGGCGATCTCGGGGTCCACCTGCGCGAGCGGCGCGTTCATCACGTCGGCGGGAAGGTCGGGAGTCTGGGCGCTCATTGCGTCTCCTCGAATCTGGCTGGACTGACATCGACGACGGGTGAGCGCGGGGTGAGAGCCGAGGAACGAGGCACTCGCCCGGAGCGGAGCCCGAGGAGATGTCGGATCGGAAACTGACATCGACGGTCTCGCGTCGGGTCCGCCTCACCGCGACCGGCAGCCCGGCGGGGTGCGCACCTTCTCGCGAGGTGACCCCGGGCCCAGGCGAACGACCCGTCGTCGGCACAGTACGTCGCTCCCCGGTGGTTGCTCCACCTCGCCCCACCGAGCCTGCTCGAGGCCGGGTGGGATGGCGCCAGTCGCGACGGGAAAAGCGTAGCAGCGCCCCGGGACGACGCCGGCCTCCGGACCCGGCCCGTCAGCGAGACGGCCCGTGACACCCTCGCCTGGCTCCGCGCGGAGCCGGACGCGAGCGTCACGGGCCTGACCCGGGCCGAGGAGCGGGAACTCCTGGAGGAGCTCCGGGTGTGAGCGCCGGCGGTCCCGGCCGGCTCCGGCTCAGCGGCTGCTCGCCTCCTGCCGGGCGTGCCGGTCGGTGGCGTTGAGCGTGGCGACCACCTGGTCGTAGTCGCCGCGGGTCTCGGCGTGCCGGAGGAACCCGACGCGCTCGACGAGGATCTCGTGCGCCTCGGGCCGGCGGGCCAGGAGTTCCATGACCTCGTCGGCGTACTCGTCGAGCGGCATGGCGGACTCCGCGAACTCCTGGCTGGGAAGCAGCGTGGTGCGGACCGCCGGCGGGACCAGCTCCACGACCCGCACGCCGTGCGGTTCGAGCTGGAGCCGGATCGACTCGCTCAGCAGGTGGATCGCCGCCTTGCTCGCGTTGTACGACGGCGTGGGGCGCAGCGGGACGTGCGCCAGGCCGGAGGAGACGGTGACGACGGTGGCGCCGGGCCGGGTCTGGAGGTGCTCGGTGAGGGCGGCGATCAGCCGGATGGGGCCGAGCACGTTCGTGGTGACCACCGCCTCGGCGTCGGCCAGGAATCCGGGCGTCGTCCAGTCCTCGACCCGCATGATCCCGGCCATGGCGATCAGCACGTCGAGGTCGGGGTACCGGGCCACGACGTCGGCCGTGGCCTCGGCGACGGACGCCGGGTCGGCGATGTCGATGCGGACGGTGCCGAAGCCGTGCTCGGCGGCGAGCCGGTCGAGGAGCGCGGTGCGGCGGCCACCGATGATCACGGTGTTCCCCGCGGCCTGGAGGCGCACGGCGAGAGCGAGCCCGATACCGGACGTCGCGCCGGGAACGAAGATGGTGTTTCCTGTGGTGTGCATGCCTCCACCCTGCGCGGGCCGTCCGCCGGGCGGGAGAGACCCCGCGATCGGGGGACCGGCGGTCCCTGGCTGAGGCCGGGCGCGCGGCGCACCATGGACGCATGAACCGACCCGCCCTGGCCGACTTCCTGCGCCGCCGGCGTGAGACGCTGCGTCCGCCCGACGTCGGGCTGGTGCCCGGGCCGCGCCGTCGGACCCCGGGCCTGCGCCGCGAGGAGGTCGCCGCCCTCACCGGGATGTCCGTGGACTACTACGTGCGCCTGGAGCAGCAGCGCGGCCCCCAGCCGTCGGAGCAGATGCTCGCCGCGCTGGCCCGGGCGCTCCGCCTGACCGTGGACGAGCGCGACCACCTGTACCGCCTCGCGGGGCACAACGTGCCTCGCCGCACCCCCGCCGACACCCACGTGGCGCCCGCGCTCCTGCGCGTGCTGGACCGGCTGGAGGACACGCCCGCCCTGATCCTGAACACGCTGAGTGAGGTGCTCGTGGCGAACCGGCTCGCGACCGCGATCTTCGGGGACCGGACGGCGGTGACCGGCTGGGCCCGCAGCGACGTGTACCGGTGGTTCACCGATCCGTCGTCGCGGTACGTGTACCCGCCGCAGGACCACGACCGTCAGGCGCGCAGCCTCGTCTCGGCCCTGCGTGCCGCCCACGGGGCGGCGGGGGAGCGGTCCCGGCCGGGTGAGCTGGTGACGGTTCTCCTGGCGGAGTCCCGGGAGTTCCGTGAGCTGTGGGAGCGGCACGAGGTCGCCCGGCGGTTCGAGGACCACAAGACCCTCGTCCATCCGGAACTCGGCCCGATCGAGGTCGACTGCCAGGCCCTCTTCACCGAGGACCAGTCGCAGGCCCTGCTGGTGCTGACGCCCGCCCCGGGCAGCGAGGCCGAGGAGAAGATCCGCCTGCTGGCCGTGCTCGGGCAGGAGAAGTTCAGCGGCGCGCCCGAACAGCGATGAGTGGCGTCGTCCCGCGTCGTCCTCCCTCATGACGGATCCTCGCAGGGAGGGTCCACCGTCGGAGGAGATCATCATGACCACCGTGCGTTCCCACCTGTGGTTCGGCAACAACCGGGCCCACGAGGCGGCCGAGTACTACGCGGAGCACATCCCCGGCAGCAGCGTCGACCGGGTCGTCACCGCCCCCGAGGGCGTGCCGGGCGTGGAGCCCGGCACGCCGTTCATCGTCGAGTTCACCGTGGGCGGCCAGAAGTACACCGGGCTCAACGCCGGCCCGGAGGTCCACCTGGACGAGGCGTTCTCCTTTTTCGTCGAGGTGGACACCCAGGAGGAGGTGGACAGCCTCTGGGACGTCCTGACCCGCGACGGCGGCGAGACCGGCCCGTGCGGCTGGTGCAAGGACAGGTTCGGGGTCTCGTGGCAGGTGCTGCCGAAGCAGCTCGACGAGCTGTGCGGCGACTTCACGACCGAGGCGAACCTGCGCACCATGAACGCGATGCTCAAGATGGGCAAGATCGAGATCGCGGGCCTGGAGGCCGCGTATGCCGGCGAGGAGGCCGCCACGCCGGCGTCGTCCTGATTCCCGGCGTCGGGCGGCGGGCGATGGGTCCCGTCAGACCTTGAGCAGGCCGCGACGGTGGGCCAGGCTCACCGCCTCCGCCCGACCCGACGCCCCGAGCTTCGCCATGACGTTCGACACGTGCACGCTCACCGTCTTGGTCGAGATGTACAGGCGCTCACCGATCTGCCGGTTCGACAGGCCCTGGGCCACCAGGGTGAGAACCTCCTCCTCGCGTCCGGTGAGGGTCGACGCCGTCGCCCGGCGCACTCCGGGCAGGTCCAGCCGGGCGCGCCTGCCGAGTGCGCGCACCGCCTCGGCGAGCGGCACGGCGCCCATGGCGTTCGCCTCGGCCAGCGCCTCCGCGGCGGCCGCTCCCGCCGCCTCCTTCTCGCCGGCGCCGAGCAGGGCCTCGGCCCACCGGTAGCGCGAGCGCGCCACCTCGTAGCGGTACCCGAAGTCGAACATCTTGACGGTCTCCTGCCAGGCGTCCGCCGCCTCGCGCCACAGCGCGTCCGGTGCGGCGCCGCCGTCCTGCCGTGCCCCGGCGCCTCCGACCACCGCGTGCAGCCGGGCGTTCTCCGCCGCCGCCCGCTGCAGCCAGGCGCTGCCCTCCGGGCCGAGCACGCCGCCGCGCGGACGCCCGCGCCGCGCCGTCGTCCGGGCGAGGTCGAGGAGCGCGTCGCCCCGCTCCAGCCGCTCGGCCGCCGCCCGCTCGCGGGCCGGGCCGGCCTGACCGGCCCGGCCCGACGACCGGTCCACCTCCGCCGCATCGGCCAGGGCGGCGATCCCGAGCGCGGACAGCCAGATCCCGCCGAGGAACAGCTCGTTCCAGACCCCCACGAGGTGCTCGGTGACACGCTCGGCGAGCGCGAGCGCCTCGTCGTGCCGGCCCGCCCACGTGAGGGCGTCGACGAGGCAGCCGCCGCCGATGAGCGCGATCATGCCGTCGTCGTGCCAGTGCTCGAGGAGGGCCTCGCCGTGGGCGATCACGTCGCCGTCCCCGCGGGCGACCGCCGCATACATCGTGGCGGCGTTGAGCACCTGGACCGACGTCGGCGGTACGTCCCCGACCGGTCGCGACGCGAGGTCGCCGCGGAAGTACCGCATGACCTCCTGCAGGATCCGCAGGCTCACCGGGTAGATGCTCCAGGTCAGGCCCAGCTCCTCCGCACGGGCGAGCCCGTGGCTCACCTTCTGCTCGGCGTCGGTGAGGTGGCCCGCGTAGAAGCGGTTGGCCGCCACGTTGTAGAGGCAGCGCATCTCCGTGAGGACGTCCCCGGCCCGGACGGCCGCCCTGCAGGCCTCGTCGAGCAGACGGGCCGCCTTGTCGGCGTCGCCGACGTCGAGCACCGCGAGCGTCGCGAGAGCCTCGGCGAGGGCACCGTGCTCGTTCAGGGCCCGCGCGCCCTCGGCGGCGCGCTCCGCCTGCTCGCGGGCCTCGTCGTCGAGGTCCAGCTCCATCGCGATGCGCGCCAGCAGGGCGTCGCTCCACACCCGGTCCGGGCTGTCGGCCGGCAGGACGTGCAGCGCCTCACGCAGCTCCTGGGCGCTGTCCTCGGGATGCTCACCCCAGTCGGGCAGGTCGAGCTGGCGTCGTACGAGCACGTGCTGGAGCGCGGCGCGGCGGTCCGGATCGCCCGCCAGCTCGTCGATCGCGCGGAGCGTGAGGCGCACCCCCCGCGCAGGGTGCCCGGCCTTCGCCGCGGCCTCGCCCGCGGCGACCGCCACGGCTACCTGGTCCGTGCCGAGCAGCGACTCCGCCTCGGGGACGGACTCCCACAGCGCCAGCACCTGCTCGCGGTGGCGGAGCTCCTCCTCCGGGGCCAGCAGGCCGCGCGCCGCGAGGGCCGCCTCGTGCGAGGCGAGCAGGGCCGCGGGCAGGTCGTGCGCCTCGAAGGCGTGGTGCGCCCGCTCGGCGGCGCCGCCCAGAGGGACCCCGTCGGCGCCCTTCTGGGCCAGCGCGGCGAGGTACGCCCGGTGCATCTCCGAGCGTTCCCCGGGGAGCAGGTCGTTGTAGAGGACCTCGGCCAGCAGCGCGTGCCGGAACTCGAGGTGTCCGCCCGACACCATCAGGACCTGCTGGGCCACCGCCTCCCGAAGCGCGGCGTCGATCCCGGCCGCGGGGTCCCGCTGGGCGGCCGCGGCGCGCAGGAGCTCCTCGCGGACGCGACGGCCCGCCACCGACGCGAGACGCACCGTCTGCTGCGCGTGCGGGTCGAGCTGCTCCAGCCGCGTGCGGAGCACCTCGGTGAGCGTCCAGGGCAGGGCGCCGGGCTCGGGCCCGGCGTCGACCAGTTCCTCCGCGAAGAAGGCGTTGCCCTCGGAGCGGTCCAGCACGCCGGCGAACTCGCCCGCGCTCAGCGGGGCGCCCGCCAGCGCGGTGGTGAACTCGCGCAGCTCCGCCTCGTCGAACGGGTGGAGGTCGATCCGCTCCACGTGCTCCAGCCGGGACAGCTCGGCGAGCAGGGGGCGCAGCGGATGGCGGCGGTCGACGTCGTCGGACCGGTAGGTCACCACGACGAGGAGGTTCTCCGTGCGCGCGCGGGCGGCGAGGAACCGCAGCACGTCTCGGGTGGAGGCGTCGGCCCAGTGCACGTCCTCGACGACCAGCACGAGCGGCCGGCCCGGCTCGCCGGCCTCGCCGAGGCTGCGTGCGATGCCCTCGAAGAGCTGGAGGCGTTCGTCGTGGTCGGCGCCACCGCCCCCGCCGGGCTCCAGCAGGCGCCACAGCGCGGGCCGTTCGGCCACGAGGCCGGCGACCCGCGCCGCCGCCTCCGGCCCGGCGGCACCGGCCTGGAGCTGGGCCAGCGCATCGGTGAACGGGAGGTACGGGATGCCGACCTGCCCCAGGTCCACGCAGTGCACGACGACGGCGCTCGCGCCGGCCTGCTCCGCGGCCTGGGCGACGTGGCTGATCAGCCGGGTCTTGCCCACTCCGGCGTCGCCGCCGACGAGCGCGAGTCCCGGCCGCCCGGCCGAGGCACGCTCGACCGCCCGCAGGAGGGATCCGACCTGCGCCTGCCGGGACACCAAGGGAATGGTCGTGGAACGCCGCACCTGGACATCGTGCCACCGACCACTGACATTCCCGGCCCCGGTCACGCGAACAGGCCGCGGTGCGCCGGCGCCGGTCGCATGCCCCGCACACCCCGCCCGATCTCCGCCGCCCGCTTCCCGGCCGGCTTGCGCGCCGTCCGCCGCTCGGTGTCCTTCGCCGCGTCCTTCGACCTGTCCTTCCGCGGCCGGCCGCCCCATGCCTGGCGCAGCCGCTCGCCCCGGTACTCCACTTCCGCGTCGAGCGCGGGTCCCCACAGCGACATGATTCCTCCGGTGATCCCGTCCGGCGGGCCCTGTTGCCCGTCCGGTGCGATACCGAGAACATTCGCCGTGAGGCACCGGCCGGCGGATCGGCCGACCGGGCAGTCCTGCCCGTGCCGGCCACCTCAGACGGCACGCCGGGCCACCTCAGATCCGGCTCTGAGGTACCTCAGTCCCGCCGTCCGGCCCTGCCGCACCGGGCCGGCGACGTAGAGTTGCCCGCGTGCCTGAGCTGACCGTCGCCACCGCCAACGTCAACGGGATCCGCGCCGCCTTCCGCCGCGGGATGGACACGTGGATCGCCGCCCGGAAGCCCGACGTCCTGCTCCTGCAGGAGGTCCGGGCGCCCCAGGCCGTCGTCGACGAGTACCTCGAAGGCTGGCACGTGGCGCACCTCGGCAGCGCGATCAAGGGCAGGGCCGGCGTCCTCGTCGCCTCCCGCCACCCCGTTCTGGACGTCCGGCGCGGCCTGCCGTCGCCCGGCGACGGCGAGGAGGCCGACGTGCACACCGGCCGCTGGGTCGAGGCCGACATCGCGCTGCCCGACGACGCCGGCACGCTCACCGCCGTCTCGACCTACCAGCACTCCGGGTCCACCAAGCCCGGCGAGGAGGCGACGATGGAGGCCAAGTACGCCTACCTGGAGCGGACCACGGCCCGCCTCGCCGAGCTCGCCGTCTCCCCGGTCCCCGCCGTCGTCGCCGGCGACGTCAACATCGCCCACACCCGCGCCGACATCAAGAACTGGAAGGGCAACCTGAACAGCGCCGGCTTCCTCCCCGCCGAGCGAGCCCACCTCGACCGCTGGGCCGAGCTCGGCTGGACCGACCTGGGGCGCGCGCACGGCGGCGACGGGCCCGGCCCCTACACGTGGTGGTCGTGGCGCGGCAAGGCGTTCGACAACGACGCCGGATGGCGCATCGACTACCAGTACGCCAACCCGGCCCTCGCACCGGCCTGCCGGAAGGTCGAGGTCGACCGCGCGCCGTCGTACGCGGAACGCTGGAGCGACCACGCGGCGGTCGTCGCGGTCTACGAGGTCTGACGGCGGAGCAGGCCGCGGAGCCCTCAGCGCGCCGGGCTAGCGCCGGACGGCGTCCTGGACGGCGTTGTTGAACGCCGGGAGCGACGCGCGATGCCACGACGTGGCCGGGATGCCCGGCTCCTGGTCGGTGACCATGACCGACTTCGAGTCCTCGAGCGTCGCGGTCACGTCACCGCCGTCCGGGCCGATACCCCGGAAGGTCGCCGTGCCGTCCTCGTTCGCCTCGCCCGTGAACTCCGTCGTGTCGTTGGTCGTCCTGGTGCCCTGGACGGTCACGAGCCGGCGCTCGCCGACGACCTGACCGTTCGACGAGATGGTGCCCGCGAGCAGGCCGAACCGTGTCGCGTCGCCGTCGGCCCCCGTGATCTCCACCATGTACGAGAACTCGTCGCCCGCGGCGAATCCGTCGCTCGCGCCCTCCCCGCCGACCCCGCACCCCGCCAGGAGGGCGGCGACGAGCAGGGCCACGACCGGGCCGATGACGGCGGGTCCACGTGTGTTCTCTTCGGCCGGTGCGCTCCGTGGCACTGGTTCCGTCCCCTCGTGTCGTGCACCGAGGTGCACTCGCGGTGCCCCCGCGACACCGCGAGCCCAACCTAGCGGACTCGTGCGAGACGTCGAAAGCGCGCGGAGGTCACACGGCGCCGGCGCCCGCCGACGGGGGCGCCTGCAGGAAGCCCGGGGCGGTCCACCCGGCGTCCGTGAAGGCCCTGTTCACGGCGGCGGCCACCCGCTCGACGTCGTCCCGCGGGACCAGCGCGATCGCCGAACCGCCGAAGCCGCCCCCGGTCATGCGGGCGCCCACGGCGCCCGCCGCCATCGCCGTGTCGACCACCAGGTCGAGCTCGCGGCAGGACACCTCGTAGTCGTCGCGGAGCGAGGCGTGCGACGCCGTCATGAGCGGGCCCACCTCCGCGACCAGGCCGCGTGACACGAGCTCCACGAACCGGGCCGTGCGGTCGGTCTCCGTCACGACATGGCGGACGCGGCGGGTGAGCACCCCGTCCTCGTCGTGCGGGGCGAGAGCGGCCAGCGCGGCCTCCAGCCCGTCCGGCGTGATCGCGCGCAGGTTCTCCACCCCCAGCAGTTCGGCGGCCTTCTCGCAGGCGGCGCGCCGGGCCCCGTACTGGCCGTCGACCAGGGCGTGCGGGGCGCGCGTGTCGACGACCAGCAGCTCCAGCCCGGCCGCGGCCGGATCGAACGGGACTCCGCGGCCCGACTCGACGGCGGGGAGTCCCGGCCGGAAGTCCAGCAGCAGGGCACGCCCCTCGGCGCAGCGCAGTGAGGCGGACTGGTCGAGGCCCCCGGTGGGCGCCCCGGCGATCTCGTTCTCGGCGCGGCGGCAGGCCTCGACCAGCTCGGCCCGGCCCGCGTCGTCCTTGGCGAGCCCCAGCGTGTCCACGTCGTCGATCGCCACGGCGAACGCGCACTCCAGCGACGCCGACGAGCTGAGCCCCGCGCCGAACGGCACGCAGGAGTCGACGGCGGCGTCGAACCCCCGCACCGTGTGCCCGGCCTCGGAGAGTGCCCAGGCCACGCCCGCGACGTAGGAGCCCCAGCCGCTGACCGACCCCGGGGCGACGTCCGCGAGCTTCGCCTCCCAGGGCTCGTCCGGCGCCTGCGCGGAGACGAGCCGGACGACGCCGTCCTCCCGCGCCCGCAGTGCCACGTACGTGCGGTGGGGCAGGGCGGTGGGGAGGCAGAGCCCCGCGTTGTAGTCGGTGTGCTCGCCGATCAGGTTGACCCGTCCCGGGGCGAACCAGACGCCGTCGGGCTCGTCGCCGTCGAAGGCGCGGGAGAACACGGTGCGGACACGTCGGGCGCCCCCGGTGGGCGTCCAGGACTCGAGCCACTGCGGCGTGGAAGGCATGGGCCCGATCCTATTTCGCGACGGCGCGCGGCCGGGCGGCGTCTCGCTGGATGAAGTCGGCGCAGCGCTCGCCGATCATCATCACGGTGATGTTCGGGTTGACCGTGGTGATCTCCGGCATCACGGACGCGTCCGCGACCCGCAGCCCGGTGACGCCCTTGACCCGCAGCCGGGGGTCCAGCGGCGAGGAGTCGTCGTTCTCGGCGCCCATCCGGACCGACCCCGTGGGGTGGTAGACCGTGTTGTGGGTGCGGCAGAGGTAGTCGGCGATCTCCTCGTCCGTCCGCACGTCCGGGCCGGGGAACAGCTCCCGCCCGGCCCACTCCGCCATCGCCGGCTGCGCCACGATGGTACGGGCCAGCCTGACGCCCTCGACCATGACCCGCAGGTCGTTCTCGTCGGTGAAGTAGCGCGGGTCCACCTTCGGCTTGTCGCGGAAGTCCCGGGACCGCAGCCGCACCGTGCCCCGCGACCGCGCGTGCGTCACGTTGGGCGTGAGGCAGAACACGTTCTCCGCGCTCGGGTAGCCCTGGCGCACGGTGTGCATGTCGAACGGGACGGAGCCGTAGTGCATCATCAGGTCGGGTACCGCGTCGCCGCGCGCCTCGGCCTCGGGGGTCCGCGCGAAGATCCCGATCTCCCACCATTGGGTGGACTCGGTCACCATCGGCCGCTTCGCCTCCCAGGAGATCACGCCCTCCGGGTGGTCCTGCGTGTGGGAGCCGACACCCGGGGAGTCCACCAGCACCTCGACGCCGACCTCGCGCAGGTGCTCGGCCGGGCCGATGCCCGACAGCAGGAGCAGCTTGGGGGAGTCGATGGCGCCCGCCGAGAGCACGACCTCGCGGCGGGCCGCGATGCGCACCGTGTGGATCAGGTCCGGATCCTGCACCTCGACGCCGGTCGCGCGGGGCGTGCCGGTACCGGGGGAGCCCGGGGCGTCGAACACGATCCGCTTCACCCAGTGCTCCGTGAGGATCGTCAGGTTCTCCCGGTCCAGCACGGGGTGCAGGTAGGAGACCGACGACGACGAGCGCACGCCGTCCTCCCGGGCGTTGATCTGGAAGAAGTTCGCGCCCTCCACGACGGTCGTCCCGTCGTTGAACCGCACGCGCGGGATGCCGGCCTGCTCGCAGGCGTCGAGCAGGGCGACGCCGCACGGGTCCGCGGCGGGCACCTGGCGCAGCCGCACCGGTCCGTCGTGGCCGTGGTGCTCGCCGGGCTGGTCGTTGTTCTCCAGCTTGCGCACGAACGGGAGCGTCTCCGACGCCTCCCACCCGGTGGCGCCGAGCTCGGCCCAGCGGTCGAGATCCTCGGCCGGCGGGTGGAACGCGATGCAGGAGTTGTGCGACGAGCAGCCGCCGAGCACGCGGGCGCGCGCCTGCCGCATGAAGGAGTTGCCCCTCTCCTGCGGCTCGATGAGGTAGTCCCAGTCGTACCCCGACTCGAGCAGATGCATCCAGCGGTCGAGCCGCAGGACCGCGTCGTCGTCCACGTCGGAGGGGCCGGCCTCGAGCAGGGCGACCGTGACGCCGGGATCCTCCGACAGGCGGGCCGCGACGGCGGCCCCGGCCGAACCGCCGCCGACCACGACGTAGTCGAACTCCAGGGACATGCTTTCTCCCCTCACCGCTGGGCGAACCAGCCGGTCACGGCCGGGCGCAGGTTCTGGTAGACGTGCTTGGCCTCCTGGTACTCGCCCAGGCCCGTGGGCCCGAGCTCGCGGCCGAACCCGGACTGCTTGAACCCGCCCCACTCCGCCTGCGGCAGGTAGGGGTGGTAGTCGTTGATCCAGATCGTGCCGTGCCGCAGCCGGTTCGCGACGCGCTGCGCCCGGCCCGCGTCGGCGGTCCAGACGGCCCCGGCCAGGCCGTAGTGCGTGTCGTTCGCGATCTCGACGGCCTCGTCCTCGGTGCGGAACGTCTCGACGGTGACCACCGGCCCGAACGCCTCCTCGGTGACGGCCGCGGAGCCGCGCGCCACGCCGTCGAGCACCGTGGGCAGGTAGTAGAAGCCCCGCGCCAGCTCGCCCTCGCCCCACCTGCCGCCGCAGCGCAGCACGGCGCCGTCGGCCACGGCCTGGTCGACGTACGCGGTGACCTTGTCGCGGTGCGCGGCGGAGATCAGCGGGCCGGTCTCCGCGTCCGGGTCGTCGGGGCCCCCGAGCCGGATCGACCCGGCGCGGCGCACGAACTCGTCCA
Source organism: Myceligenerans xiligouense (assembly GCF_003814695.1). Taxonomy (GTDB): domain Bacteria; phylum Actinomycetota; class Actinomycetes; order Actinomycetales; family Cellulomonadaceae; genus Myceligenerans; species Myceligenerans xiligouense. Next base: position 3,820,405 of record NZ_RKQZ01000001.1, on the reverse strand, counting down.
CGAAGCGGTCGTGGAGCGACTCCTCGACGATCAGGCGGGCGCCCGCCGAGCAGACCTGGCCCGAGTGGACGAAGGCCGCGTTGAGCGCGTTGTCGACGCACGCGGCGAAGCTCTCGTCGGTTGCCGCGGCGTCGGCGAACACCACGTTCGGGTTCTTCCCGCCGAGTTCCAGCGCCACCTTCTTCACCGTGGCCGCCGCGTTCGCGGCGATGAGACGTCCGGTGACCAACCCGCCGGTGAACGACACCAGGTCGATGTCCGGATGGGTGCTCAGCGGTCCGCCCGCCGTCGGGCCGGCGCCCGTGACGAGGTTGGCCACGCCGGCCGGAACGCCGGCGGCGGACAGCACCTCCATGAGGAGCATCGCGGTGTGCGGGGTGAGCTCGCTGGGCTTGAGCACGAACGTGTTGCCCGCGGCCAGCGCCGGCGCCACCTTCCACACGGCCTGCAGCAGCGGGTAGTTCCACGGGGAGATCAGCCCGCAGACGCCCACCGGCTCGTACTGGACGCGGCTGACCACGTCGTGGCTGCCCGCGTCGACCAGGCGCCCGGCGTCGAGGCCGGCGAGCTTGCCGAAGTAGCGGAAGCAGGCGATGCAGTCGTCCATGTCGATCTCGGACTCGACCCTCCGCTTGCCGGTGTCCCGCGACTCCGCGCGAGCGAACTCCGCCTTGCGTTCCGTGAGCGCGTCCGCGACCCGTAACAGCAGGTCACCGCGCTCCGGCGCGGTGGTGGCGCGCCACGGGCCGGCGTCGAACGCGCGCCGTGCGGCGGCGATCGCACGCTCGGTGTCGGCGGCGGACGCCTCCGACACCGCGCCCACGGCTCCGCCGTCGGCGGGGCACCAGATGTCGCGGGTGGCGCCGTCGGCAGCGGCCTGCCACGTGCCGTCGATGTACAGGGACGATGCGCTCATGGATGGTGCCTCTCAGGACGCGCCGGACAGGTCGTCGGGCGCGAGGACGGGCTCGGTTCCGGCGTCCGCCCCGGCCCGCTGGACGGACTGCAGGTAGATGAGGTGCCGCTCGTACTGGTCGAGCACGTCGGCGATGAGCTGCTCCTTGGTGTAGCCGGTGACGTCGTACCCCTGGGAGCCCTCGGCGAGGTACACCTCGATGCGCACGTAGTAGTCCTCACCCACCGGGCGGCCCGAGGCGAACACGGGGGTGGGCGCCTCGACGGGGCACAGGCGGTAGGTGAACGGCTCGTCGTCGCCGTGCTCGACGGTGAGCGTGAGGCACGGGACGTCCGCGACGGACGCGGCCTCGGTGACCGCGGCGGTGGCGTCCTGCCGCGTCAGCTCGGCGGTCACCTCCGTCAGGGCGGGCCGGCACACGTTCTGGACGAAGCGGCGCGACTGCTGCCGGCTCGGGAAGCTCAGCATGCGCTGGAGCCGGAGCTTCCAGGAATGGCCGGCGACCCCGTCGGTGTGCGTGCGTTCCGACAGGCTCGCGGGCAGCGAGGTGCGCAGCGTGTCGGTCTTGTGGCCCTCGGTGCGCAGCACCTTGTACAGCCCCAGCATCACGGCGACCATGACGAACGAGAACGGCAGGCCCATGATGATGGTCCCCGACTGCAGGGTGCTGATGCCGCCCGCCAGCAGCATCCCCATCGTGAGCAGGCCGGTCGCGGCGGCCCAGAAGATCCGGAGCCACGCGGGGCCGTCGTCGCCCGCACGGTGCAGGCGCGACGTGAAGTTGGACAGCACGAGCGCGCCCGAGTCCGCGGACGTGACGTAGAACAGCAGGCCGGTGACCACGGCGACGCCGATCGTGAACGGGGCGGCCGGGAACCGCTCCAGCAGGGCGTAGATGCCGCTGGCCGGGTCGTCGACGGCGTTCGTGCCGAACTCCGCACCCGCGGCGCCGCCGTTCATCATGAGGTCGAGCGCGCTGTTGCCGAATACCGACACCCACAGCAGCACGAACACGAACGGGATGGTCAGCGTGCCGATCACGAACTGGCGGATGGTCCGGCCACGTGAGATGCGCGCCAGGAACAGGCCCACGAACGGCGCCCAGGCCACCCACCAGGCCCAGAAGAACAGCGTCCACCAGCCCATCCACTCGGTCGGGGCCTCGAACGCGTAGGTGTCCAGCGTCATGCCCGGCAGGCGCGAGACGTAGTCGCCGAGGTTCATCACCAGGCCGTTGAGCAGGAACGACGTCTTGCCGGCGAACAGGATCCACACGATCAGCAGCATCGCCAGCACCACGGTCAGCTCGGACAGGCGCCGCAGCCCGCGCGCCACGCCGGAGACCACGGACAACGTCGCGACGACGACCGCCAGGACCAGCAGCCCGAGCTGCGCGGGTGTGCCCTCCGGGACACCCCACAGCTCGAACAGACCCCGGTTGAGCATCTCCACGCCGATGCCGAGCGTGGTGGCCAGGCCGAAGATCGTGCCGATCACGGCCGCGACGTCGACGGCATCGCCCAGCCTGCCCCACACCCGGTCACCGAACAGCGGGTGCAGGACCGACCGGATGCTCAGCGGCATGTTCCGCCGGTAGGCGAAGTAGGCGAGTGCCATGCCCATCAGCGCGTACATGCCCCAGCCGATGATCCCGTAGTGGAACAGCGTCCACACCACGGCCTGGCGGGCGGCCTCGACGCCCTCACCGGTCCCGGCGGGCGGGAAGTAGTACTGCGAGGCGGGCTCGGCCACCGAGTAGAACATCAGGTCGGTGCCGATACCGGCGGCGAACAGCATCGCCGCCCACGTGAAGAGGTTGAACTGCGGCTTCGACTGCTCCGGCCCCAGGCGGATCCTCCCCATCCGGGAGACGCCCACCAGGACGACGAACACCAGGAAGACGGCCGCGACCAGGAAGTAGTACCAGCCGAAACCCTCGGAGATCCAGCCGACGACGACGCCGATCGACTCCTCCGCCCGCGCCGGGGCGACGATCGCCCACAACGCCACGGCGAGGATGATCGCGGCCGACCCGAGGAAGACCGTCCGGTTCACCACCCCGCGCCGGACTCTCGGTGACGTGCTCGCGGACGGTCGGTCGGTGGACACGGCAGGGCCGGCGGGGGTGCTCATGATTCCTCAGGGGTGCGGGGACGGATGAACGGTGCGCCAGTGTAGAGGGTGCCCCGGCGCCCGCAGGTTACGCCGGAGTGACTCCGAGCTGCATTCCCGCCAGCCCGCGCTTGCGCGAGGCGAGCCCGCGCGCAACCTCGCGCAGCACGGCGGCGCCCGGAGAACCCGGGTCCGACAGCGCCACCGGCGTCCCCGAGTCCCCGCCCTCCCGGACCGCGACGTCCAGCGGAACCTGCCCGAGCAGCGGCACCTCCGTGCCGAGCACCTCGCCGAGCCGCGCCGAGACCTGCGCGCCGCCGCCCTCCCCGAACAGGTGCAGCCGCGACCCGTCGGGCTGCGTGAGCCACGACATGTTCTCCACCACGCCGACCACGCTCTGCGACGTCTGCGTCGCCACCGACCCGGCCCGCTCGGCCACCTCCGCCGCCGCGGCCTGCGGCGTCGTCACCACCAGGACCTCCGAACGCGGCAGCAGCTGCGCCACCGAGATCGCGATGTCACCCGTTCCCGGCGGCAGGTCCAGCAGCAGCACGTCCAGATCGCCCCAGTAGACGTCCGACAGGAACTGTTCCAGCGCCCGGTGCAGCATCGGCCCCCGCCAGACGACCGGCTGCCCCTCCGGCACGAACATGCCGATGGACACGACCTTCACCCCGTGCGCCACCGGTGGCAGCAGCATGTTGTCCACGCGCGTCGGCTGCCGGTCCACCCCGAGCATCCGCGGGATCGAGAACCCGTAGATGTCCGCGTCGACCACCCCCACGTTCAGGCCGTCCGCCGCCATCGCCACGGCCAGGTTCGCCGTCACCGACGACTTGCCGACCCCGCCCTTGCCCGACGCGACCGCGTACACCTTCGTCAGCGACCCCGGCTGCGCGAACGGGATCACCGGCTCGCCCGTGCCCCCGCGTAGCCTGGTCCGCAGGGCCGCGCGCTGGTCGGGCGTCATCACCCCCAGCTCCACGTCCACCGAGGCCACGCCCGCGACGGCGCTCGCGGCCGCGGTCACGTCCTTGACCAGGGTCGACTTCATGGGACACCCGGCGACGGTGAGGTCGATGCCGACGGTGACGTGCGCGCCGGTCGCTCCGTCGCCCGCCGCGGAGACGGAGCGCACCATGTCCAGTTCCGTGATGGGCCGGCGGATCTCGGGGTCGAGGACGCGCGTGAGCGCCTCGCGGACGTCGGTCTCGATGGTCGTGGGGCTGGTCGGAGTCACCCTTCGATCGTAGAGGTCGTCCGGAGGGGCGGTCCGCCGCCGCGATTCCCGCCGTATCACGACACGACACCTTGCGGATCTGGCGTGCGTCAGGCAAATACTCAGTAACGACCGATAGGGTGAAGAAACGCGGACAGGGAGGTGCGGCATGGCGAACGGGGCGGTGAACATCTCGGTGCCCACCGGCCTGCACAAGGTCGCCGACGAGGACGAGGCCCGCGAGTTCGCTCGCTTCCTCCAGGTCCCGAACCGCGCCTGGCCCGTGGTGGTCATCTCCACGCCCGCCGGACGCCCCACCCCGTACGTCGACCCGCAGCGCGTGCTCGACGACGTCGCCGGGCTCGCCGAGGTCGTCGTCATCCCGACCGGCGACGTGTCCTGGGCCTTCTCGCGCGGCATGCCCGAGTACACGCAGGTGTACGGCGGCGCGTCCCGCGTCTATCCCACCGGGCTCGACTGGATCCACGACCTGCGGCGTTCCCCGCTGCATTTCGCCTACTCCATGGCCGACGGCCCGAAGGTGCGCGACCGTCTCGTCAGCGACGCGCTGTCGGCGGCGGTGCGGGCCGGCCTGGCCGGTGCCACCGAGGCCGGCGCGGGCGGGCCGGGCGCGGGCGCCGCCGAGGTGCGCGGGACGGTGCAGGGCGTGCTCGGTTCCCGTGCCCTGATCGAGCTGGACGACGGCGGCCAGGCGTCCATCGCGGAGGAGCTCACCGTTCCCGGCGTGCCGTTGCAGAGGATCTTCCGGCGTGGCATGAAGGTCCGGGGGCGGCATGACGCCGGCCGGGGCACCCTCGACGCGCGGACCATGCTGCCCGACGACGCGACCCAGCGCCAAGCCGTCAAGGAAGCCTATGGAGTGGGTAAAGTCGTGGTCGGAAAGGTGGAGTCCGTGACGAAGGCCGCCGTGACGATCGCGGTCGTGCCCGCCGTCCATGTCCGGGTGCCGCGTGAGCGGGTGACGGGCAATGCGCTCGACGCGCTCGACGACCTCTTCACCCCCGGCGAGGTGGTGCTCGCCCGCGTCACGCAGGCGCCCGGCGACGCCATCATGTTGCGACTCGACGACGTCGACGAGTCCGACGAGCCCGTGCCCGCCCTGTCGCTGCTGGACGGCGGGCCACCGTGGCTGATCCCGCCGGACCCGTCCCTCCAGGAGCCGGAGACGGGCAGCGGGCCGATCCGGATCCCGACTCCCGCGGAGGTCGTGAACGGCCGGAGCGGGGCGGGGGCTGCCCCGCCGGAGCCCGGTCGTCCGGACGGTGCGTTCCCGGCCGGGGACGCCGCGGGCCACCCGTCCGGCGAGGCCGCGGGTTCCGGCGGGACGCGGCGGCGGCCCACGCCCGGGGACATCGCCGCGCGGATCGCGGGAGACGCCGCGGCCCCGCTGCCCGCCCCGCCGGAGGCCGGCCGGCAGGGTCGCGCACCGAGGCCCGGCGGGTCGGCGGTGGCGAGCAAGGGAGCCGTCCGGGACCTCAGTCTCGCGCTCGACGCAGAGAAGGCGCAGGTCAAGCGGCTGGAGAACGACCTGATCGACATCAAGGTCGAGAAGCGCCGCGCCGAGGTGGAGCTGGACGAGCTGCGCCAGTACGTGGCCGATCTGCGCGACCAGGTGGATCGCCGCGACCACCAGCTCGAACGGTCGCGAGCACAGCTGCGGGCAGAGAAGTCGAAGTCGGCGGCGTACCGGCGGGAACTCGGCCGGGACGTCGAGGTCACGACGGAGCGCTACTTCACCGACCCGGCCGAGCAGTTCCGGTTCGAGGTCACGCAGACGTGGGTGCAGATCGTCCCGGCGGGGGAGAAGGAGCGCTGGCCGCTGGAGGAGTACGTGCTGGGGTCGCGGTTCCTCGAGTCGCTGGAGACCGTCGAGGGGATCTCGCGGGACAAGGTGCTGCGGACGGTCGTGCACGTGGTGACGGGGCGGGCCCCGGAGATGAACGGGCTCCAGGTGCACCCGCTGCGTTCAGGGCTCGGCGGTGACGACCCCCAGCGTGTCCGGGACGACGGCGCCACGTGCTGGCGCGTGTCGCTGCAGGTGAACACGCCGTCGGCCCGCCGGATGCACTACTGGCGCCTCCCCGGCGGCGCCTACGAGCTGTCCCGCGTGGTGCTTCACGACGACATGGAGCCGTAGCGGGCGTGTGGCCGGCAGCGCGGCGCGCCGCACCACGGCCGCCGTCGTGCACGGCCCGGCAGGCTCGGCCGTTCGTGGTCGAGCCTGCCGGCCGTGCCGACGGGCCGGGTGCTCAGGCCGACTTGATCTCCGAGCGAGCGACCCGGATCAGGCCCAGGACGAGCGGAACCAGGATCCAGATCGTCGACGACGTCGCCACCTGGGCCCACTGCTCGCCCGTCAGCGCCCCGGCGTCGAACAGGAGGGGATCCGCCGCCGTGGTCAGGTCGATCCACGGCATCGCGTCCCGCATGGCCCCGACGAGGGACCCCACCAGCGTGAACGCCGTCGGCAGGGCGAAGAACGCCACGATCGCGCCCGCCGTGTTCTGGATGAGGGCGCCGAACGCGACGCCCTGTGCCATGTAGAGGACGGTGAGGAGCAGACCGCCCGTCAGCGCGCCCGTGGGGATCGCCCACGCCGTCGTCGCGTCCGTGAAGGTGACCACGGCCAGGTGGAAGGCGGCGGCCAGGACGACCGCCACCACGAAGAACGCGATCCCGGAGCCGAGGGCGGCGACGAGCTTCGCCAGCCCGACGCGGGTGCGCCGTGGTTCGAGCGTGAACGTGATCAGGCCGGTGCGCTGGGACCACTCCGACGTGGCGGCGAGGATCCCGACGATGGGCAGCAGCAGGGCCATCGGGGTGGAGGTGCCGAAGTAGAGCGCCTCGAAGCTGGTGGCGCCGTCCCCGATGAACGCCATGACCGCCAGCACCGCGGCGGTGATCAGGGCGATTGAGACCAGCAGCCAGAGGCCGGCGCGCGTGTCGAGCTGCTTGCGCCACTCGACCAGCGTCAGGCGGGTGAAGGGGATGGCGGTCATCGAGCGTTCTCCCTGGTCGATTCGGGGGTGGCGGGGGCGGAGGCGTCCGGTGTGCCGGCGGCCGGCCCGTCGCGCGAGACGTCGGCGGTCAGCTCGAGGAACAGATCCTCGAGGCTCCGCTGGGAACGGGACAGCAGAAGCTCGGTGGAACCCTGGGCGACGATGCGCCCGTTGCCGATCACGACGATCTCGTCGGCCACACGCTCCACCTCGTGCAGCAGGTGGGAGGACAGCAGGACCGTCCCGCCGGACCGGGCGAAGTCGCGCAGCAGGTCACGCATCCAGCGGATGCCGGCCGGGTCGAGGCCGTTCGCCGGCTCGTCGAGGATGAGCACCTCCGGGTCGCCGAGCAGCGCGTTCGCGATGCCGAGCCGCTGACGCATGCCCAGCGAGTAGCCCTTGACGCGGCGGTCGGCCTCCTTGGCCGTGAGCCCCACGAGGTCCAGGACCTCGCTCACGCGGCGGCGTCCGACGCCCATGAGCATCGCCGAGAGCGTGAGCGCCTCACGACCGGTGCGGCCGGCGTGCTGCGCGGCGGCGTCGAGCAGCACGCCCACGCGGCGGCCCGGGTTGGCCAGCTCGCGGAACGGGGCACCGAGCACGTGCGCGGTGCCGGAGGTGGCGGGGGTGAGGCCGCACAGCATGCGCATGGTGGTCGACTTCCCGGCGCCGTTGGGCCCGAGGAAACCCGTCACGAGCCCCGGCCGGGCCTCGAAGGTCACGTTGCCGACGGCGGTGAAGTCGCCGTATCTCCTGGTGAGGTGGTCTGCGGTGATCATGGCTCCACGTTCTCCCGCCGGTCCTCGCGGGCACATCGGCCGAAGGCCCGCGATGTGCTCGGCAGGAAGGTCCGGGACGGGTCGTCCGATCGGCCGTGCGACATCGTCCTGAAGGACGATGTCCGACGGCGGGCGCGGCGGGTAGTTTCGTCACGCACGATGGACGAACGAGGCGGGGAGACGTGATGGAGGGCCTGACGCCGGCCGGGCCGCTGCTGGCGGTACTGGTCGGGCTCGCGCTCGTGGACAGCACGAGCGTCGGCACCCTGGGACTGCCGGTGTTCCTGCTGGCGCAACCCAGGATCCGGGCGTCCGCGGTGCTCACCTACCTCGGTGCCATCGCCCTCTTCTACTGGGTACTGGGCGTGGCGCTGCACGCCGGCGCCGGGAGCGCGCTGCGGGTCCTCGAGGGCGCGGGGAGTTCACGGACGCTGGACCAGGCCCAGCTCGTCCTCGGCGTGGGGCTGTTCCTCGCGAGCTTCCTGTTCGACGGGCCCATCGGCAGGTGGCGCAGGGAACGCCGCGAGCGGGCGGGCAAGGTGTCCGCGATGCAGCGCTGGAAGACCCGGCTCGTGGGCCCGGACGCGTCGGCCGGCACCGTGGTCGCCACGGCGCTCGCCGCCGGGGTGGTCGAGGCCGCCTCGATGCTGCCGTACCTCGCGGCGATCGGGATCCTGACCGCCAACGGGATCGGCGTCGTCGCCGGCGCGCTGATACTGGTGGCGTACTGCCTGGTGATGGTCGCACCCGCACTGCTGCTGCTCGCCCTGCGGGTCGGTGCGGCGCGGGCGATCGAGCCGATGCTGGGCCGCATCAACGACTGGTTCTCGAGGCGTAGCGGCGACCTGCTGGCGTGGACGCTGGGTATCGTCGGCTTCCTGCTCGCCGCGGACGCGTTCGGGCGCCTGCAGTGACCGCGCCCGCGGTGACGGCCGCGGCGGTGAGCTGGCCGGGCGCCGGTGACCGGCCGGTGGTGCGTCCCGGGGCGCCGCTCGGGCAGAGCGGGGGGCGGCGCGCCTGGGGCGCGATCTGGCGCACCCTGGTCGCAGCATTCTTCGGGTTGATGGGCCTGGCCGCCGTCGCCTGGCAGGAGGAGCTCGGGGAGCGGGCCGTGCTGCCGGGTGCGCTGGCCGCGCTGGACCTGTTCCTCGGGCTGCTCTCGCTCGGGCTCATGCACCTCCGGCGTCGGTGGCCCTTCACGACCGCACTGGTCCTGACCTGCTTCATGGCTGGGTCGACCTTCGCCATGGGGGCGGCGGCGGTGGCGATCGTCTCGCTGGCGACGACCCGCCGATGGCTGGCGATCGGGATCGTCGGTGTGGTGCACGTCGTGGCCTACGGGGTGTACCTGATGGTGTTCCCCTACGTGAGCGACCCGCTGTGGAACGGGCTCTTCGACGTCGGCGTCGGCGGCGGCATGTACTACGTCCTGCTCGTCACCATCGGTGCCTACATCGGCCTGCGGCGGGACCACGTCCGCTCGCTGGTGCTGCGCGCGGAGACCGCGGAACGTGAGCAGGCGGGGCGGGTGGCGCAGGCACGCTCGAACGAGCGGGCGCGGATCGCCCGGGAGATGCACGACGTCCTCGCCCATCGCATCTCGCTCGTCGCCATGCACGCCGGCGGGCTCGCCTACCGCAAGGACCTGCCGCGTCAGGAGGTGACGAGCACCGCCGAGACCATCCGCGACTCCGCGCACGCCGCGATGCAGGAGCTGCGGGAGATCCTCGGCGTGCTCCGCGACCTTCCCGAGGGCGGCGCGGTGATCGGCCGGGAAGGTGACGACGTGCACCGGCCGCAGCCCACCCTGGAGGCACTGCCCGCGCTGCTCGACGAGTGTCGCTCGGCGGGCGTCGACGTCACCTTCCACGACGACCGGGCGACGGAGAGCGACGGAACGGCGCCCGACGTCGTGCCGGGTGGTCACGTGGCCGAGGGTTTCGCGGCAGGTGGCGGCCTGGCCGAGGCCGGGTCGCGCACCGCGTACCGGATCGTGCAGGAGGCACTGACAAACGCGCGCAAGCACGCCCCGGGCAAGCCGGTCGTCGTGACGATCGCCGGTGCGCCCGGCGACGGGATCGACATCACCGTCGCGAACCCCCTGCCGCACGGTGAGGCGCGGGACGAGCTGCCCGCGTCGGGGCTGGGCCTCATGGGCCTGACCGAGCGCGCCGAGCTCGGCGGCGGCCGGCTCGGCTACGGCACGGAGGGCGGTCGTTTCGTGGTGCGGGCATGGCTACCCTGGGCGGAATCATGAGGAGCGACACCACGATCAAGGTCGCGCTCGTCGACGACGAGACGCTCGTCCGCGCAGGGCTCCGGCTGATCCTCGGCGGAGCGCCCGACATCGAGGTCGTGGGCGAGGCGTCCGACGGCGCCGCCGGGCTGGACCTCGTACGCCGGCTGCGGCCCGACGTGGTGCTCATGGACATCCGCATGCCGCGCACGGACGGGCTGACGGCGACGCGCGCCCTGGTCGCGGAGGGCTCACCGGCCCGCGTCATCGTCCTCACCACGTTCGACACCGACGAGCTGGTACTGGAGGCGCTCCGCGCCGGTGCGGCGGGCTTCCTCCTCAAGGACACGCCGCCCGAGAAGCTCGTCGAGGCGGTGCAGGCGGCGGCCGCGGGACACCCGACACTGTCGCCCAGCGTCACGGCGCAGCTCATCGCCTCGGTCGCGCGCCCCCGGGACGACCGCGCCGACCGGGCCACGGCCCGCCTCGCCACGCTCACGGAACGCGAGCGGGACGTCGCGGTGGCGATCGGACGCGGGCTGTCCAACGCGCAGATCGCCGCCGACCTGTACATGAGCGAGTCCACCGTGAAGACCCACGTGGGCCGCATCCTGGCAAAACTCGACGCCGGGAACCGCGTCCAGGTCGCGATCATGGTCCACGACGCCGACCTGGCGTGACGGGGTAGCGTTCCGGACATGCGCCCCCATCACGGTCAGACCGTCGACGTCGAGTCCCTCGACGACTTCACCGCGCGCGTGGCCGCCGGCACCCGGTCGATGTACGGATGGCATCTCCAGTCCCTCGACCTGACCGGCCAGACCGCGGCCATCCGGTCGCTCGACGTGGCCGGCGCGCTGTTCCTCGGCTGCACGCTGAACAGGCCGGACGAGGAGTCGGTCCGGGAGCGCGGAGCGCTCGTGTTCCCGCAGGTCCCGGGAAGCCCTGTCGACTCCTACCGGCCCGGGCTGTACACCGCGCGCGAGCTGTACGACGGGATCGCGGACGGGTACGAGACCACGCCGGACGCCCGCGCCTACGCGTGGTCGCGGCAGCCACGGTCGCGCGAACTCACGCTCGCGCAGGCGCTGCACGACCACGCCGTCGACGACGCGCTCGCGGCCACGCTGACCGGGCGGCAGGTGGTCGGGATCATGGGCGGGCACTCGCTCACGCGCGGGTCCGCCGCGTACGCAGACGCCGCTAGCCTCGCCTACGAGCTCACCCGCGCGGAGCTCACCGTCGCCACGGGCGGCGGGCCCGGGGCGATGGAGGCGGCCAACCTGGGTGCCTTCCTGGCCCCGCACGCGCCGGCAGATCTCGACAAGGCGCTCGCGATGCTGGCCCAGGCGCCGTCGTTCACGCCGTCGGTCCAGCGCTGGGCGACGGCCGCGCTGGACGTGATCGACACGTGGCCGGGCGGCGCTGACAGCATCGGCATCCCGACCTGGCACTACGGACACGAACCGCCGAACCCCTTCGCCACGCGGATCGCGAAGTACTTCAGCAACGCGATCCGGGAGGCGGTGCTCCTGGAGTGCGCGAACCGGGGCATCGTGTTCCTCCCGGGCGCTGCGGGCACGGTGCAGGAGGTCTTCCAGGACGCCTGCGAGAACTACTACGCCGATGCGTCGTCGGTGGCTCCGATGGTCCTGGTGGGCAAGGACTTCTGGACCCGGGAACTGCCGGCGTGGGACCTGCTGAGCGCCCTCGCCGCGGACCGCGACATGTCCGCCCACCTGCACCTGGTCGACACGATCACCGAGGTGGTCCCGCTCCTGGCGGAGTGACGTCGATGACGACGTCGATGTCTGATGTCGCCGTGCCGTGACATCGGCGCGGTGTCACGGTACGGCGACATTGCTGCGGTGTCGTCGTATCATGACATCGTGAATGCTGGACGGAACGTTCTCAATGCGCGCTCGCTTCCGCGGCTCGGGCGGTCGGTCCGACGTTTGCGCCTGGACCGTGGGCTGTCACAGTCGGAACTGGCCGACCGGGCGGGAGTCTCGCGGCAGTGGGTGGTCGGACTGGAGCGAGGGCAGACCGAAGGGCTCGAGGTCGGCCGTCTGATGCGCGTGCTCGACGAGCTGGACGCCAGCCTCACGATCCGAGACGACCTGGGGGCAGACTGAGATGACGACCGGACCCAACCATCTGGCCGTGCTGCTCGAGGGCCGGCATGTCGCGGACCTGACGCGCACCCGGTCCGGTGTGCTCCGGCTGCGGTATCACGCGGATGTTCAGCATGTCGGGGCGACGCCGCTGTCGCTGTCGCTGCCTCTGGACGGGTCCGTCCACGGAGGTGGTGCGGTCGAGCGGTTCCTTCAGGGATTGCTCCCGGAGAACGACGGCGCGCTTCGAGCGATCGGCCGGCGGTATCGGGTCGATACCAGTGACACGCTCTCCCTGCTGTCGGCGATCGGCAAGGACTGTGGTGGAGCGGTGCAATTCTGCACCGACGACGAGATCGAGTCCGTGAGCAGGCGCGAGGGCAGCCTTGAGCCATGCAGCGATGGCGATATCGAGATGCGTCTCGACGAGATGGACACCGATGAGAACGCCTCGTGGCTGATGCCGGGCGAGCACTGGTCGCTCGGGGGAACTCAGCAGAAGTTCGCGCTTCGTCGGCAGGATGGGCGCTGGTACGTGGCACACGGATCCGAGGCAACCACCCACATCGTGAAGCCCGGCATCCGCAAGCTGAGAGGCCAGGCGCTCGACGAGCATGTGACGATGCGTGCGGCCGTCGCACTGGGTGTCGATGCCGCGGAGACCGACTTCACGTCGTTCAAGTCGCAGGACGCGGTCGTCGTGACCAGGTTCGACCGGGAGCACATGGTCGACGGCGGTGTTGTGCGGCTGCACCAGGAAGATCTGTGCCAGGCGATCGGGAACGATGAGAAGTACGAGGAGTTCGGCGGACCCTCCGCGCTCGACATCGTGGAACTGCTGCGCGACTCATCCGCCACACCGGCGCTGGCGCGACAGAACGTCGCTCGTTTCGTGGATGGGTTGATCTTCAACGTCGTCGCCGGTGCTCCCGACGCCCATGCGCGGAACTATGCCGTCATGCTCGCCGGCGACGACGTGACCCTCGCGCCGTTGTACGACATGGCCTCCGGGTTCGCGTATGAATCCCCCTCGAACGGACGTCGTGTGGTGTCCATGAGTGTCGGGGGCACGTTCCTGCTGGACGAGGTCGACACCGACGCCTGGCGGAGGTTTGCCGGGACTGCTGGACTGGACGAGTCCGTCGTTCTCGAACGTGTGGCGGAGATGACCGAGTTGGTGCCCGCAGCGTTCTCCGCCGCTCTCGACGACATCGATGACTACGACGGCACCGCGGCCTTGATCCGCGAGCGGATCATGAAGGAGTTCGACAGGCGGCGAGCGGCGCAGGCGGCGACCTGAAGGCCGTCACAGCGACGCGGCGATCAGTGATCCGGACGACTCTCGCCGTTCCGCTCCCGCCGCTCGTCCAGTTCCTCCAGGAGGCTGCGGAGTTCCGAGCGGACGTAGTCGCGGGTCGCGACCTCGCTCAGGAGCATGCGGAGGGACGCCATCTCGCGCGCCAGGTACTCCGTGTCCGCGAGGGCACGCTCTCCGCGCCGGCGGTCCTGCTCGGCGAGGACGCGGTCGCGGTCGTCCTGGCGGTTCTGCGCGAGCAGGATCAGCGGCGCCGCGTACGACGCCTGTATCGAGAAGAACAGGTTGAGCAGGATGAACGGGTAGGGATCCCACCGCAGCCCCCACAGCGCGACCACGTTGAGCGTGACCCACAGGATGACGAACAGCGTCATCCACATGAGGAACTGGCCCGTCCCCATGAACCGCGCGAACTTCTCCGCGCTCCTGCCCACGAGGTCCGGGTCGAGGCGCGGGCGGTGGAACCCGGCGGCCTTCGGCCGGTCGAGACGGTCAGCCACTCGACTCCTCCAGTCCCTCGTCGTGGGACTCGCGCCAGTCGTCGGGGAGGATGTGGTCGAGCACGTCGTCCACCGTCACCACACCCAGCAGCCGGCGTTTCGGATCCAGCACCGGCAGCGCGAGGAAGTCGTAGGCGGCCATCAGCCGCGTCACCCGTCCCACCGGCGCGTCCGGCGTCAGCCACCAGTGCGAGTCCGAGTCCAGCACCGAGGCCATCGAGGCGTGCGGCGGCTCGCGCAGCAGCCGCTGGAAGTGCCCCACCCCGAGGAACCGGCCCGTCGGCGTCTCCATCGGCGGCCGCACCACGAACACCATCGCGGCCAGCGCCGGCGGCAGCTCCTTGCGCCGGAGCTGCGCCAGCGCCATCGCGATCGTGTCGTCCGCGCCGAGGATGACCGGCTCCGTCGTCATCAGGCCGCCGGCCGTGTCCTCGCCGTACTCCAGCAGGCGGCGGACGTCGGCCGCCTCCTCCGGCTCCATGAGGGCCAGCAGGTCGTCCGCCTGCGCGTCCGGCAGCTCGTTGAGCAGGTCGGCCGCGTCGTCGGGCTCCATCGCCTCCAGCACGTCCGCCGCGCGGCCCAGGTCGAGCTCGGTGACGATCGCCACCTGGTCGTCCTCCGGCAGTTCCTCCAGGACGTCGGCCAGGCGCTCGTCGTCGAGCGCGCGCGCCACCTCGACGCGCCGGGCCGGGCCGAGCTCGTGGAGCGCGTCCGCGAGATCGGCGGCACGCATGTTCTCGTACGCCTCGAGCAGCCGCGCCGCCCCCTGGTCGACGTCGGTCCGCGCCAGTCCGGTCACGTCGCTCACCGGCACCGTCAGCGTCGATCCCCGGCGGCGCAGCGACAGCGGCGCGACCCGCTCCGGGCGGCGCCGCACGAAGAGCTGGTCCACCAGCCAGTCGCCCGAGCGCTGCCGCGTGACGGCGACGTCCTCCACGGTCGCCTCGCCCGACCCGTCCGTGAACCGCACCCGGCGGTCGAGCAGTTCACCCAGCACCAGCGACTCCATGGCCCGCTGCTCGAACCGGCGCATGTTCACCAGGCCCGTACTGATCACCTGACCCGGGTCGATGCTCGTCACACGAGTGAGGGGGAGGAAGACGCGCCGTCGTCCAGGAACCTCCACGACCAGGCCGACCGCACGCGGCGGCCGGTTCGTGCGCATCAGGACGACGACGTCACGCACCCGCCCCACCTGGTCCCCGATCGGGTCGAAGACCGCCGTACCGGCCAGGCGTGCCACGAACACCGGGGAACTGGAGCTCATGGTGGTCAGGCTACGCCGCGGGTGCGGCACACGCCGGAGGTCACGGTCCGGCGCGCCACCGAGCGGCCCGCGGCCCGCCGGCGAGTTCCGCCCGCGGCGGACTCGGCCGCCGGTTCCTCGCGATACTCAGGGAAGTACGGGAAACTGTGCGGATGAGCATGTCCCGCCCGGGCGCGATCCCCAAGGTCCCCACCCTGCCCGCCGGAGACGAGGTCGCCGCGTACGCGACCTACCTCCAGGCGCAGCAGGCCGTCGACTACCTGTCCGACCACAAGTTCCCCGTCGAGAACGTCACCATCGTCGGCACCGACCTGCGCATGGTCGAACGCGTCACCGGACGCCTCACCTACGGCCGCGTGGCGCTGGCCGGTGTGCTGTCCGGGGCCTGGTTCGGCCTCTTCGTCGGCCTTCTGCTCACCTTCTTCGCCGGCGACGGCGGGGGCGGGGTGCTGTTCGTCGGTATCGGGCTCGGTGCCGGATTCGGGCTGCTGTTCAGCGTGCTGTCGTACGCGTTCACGGGCGGGCGGCGCGACTTCACGTCGTCGTCCCAGATCGTCGCCGCGACGTACGCGATCCTCTGCGCGCACGACCACGCCGCCGACGCGCGGTCGATGCTGCTGGAGTCCCCGAGCGGCGTGGGGCGGCCGTCGGGGAGCATGCTCCCGGGGGGCGGACGGGGGGCGTTCGGGGCCGCCGGTCAGGGGACGGCCGGTCCGGGAGCGGCTCAGGGGATGTCCGCCGGAGGTGTGGTCCCGGAACCGGGCGTCGCGCCCGGCGGCCAGGACTCGGCGGGCGCGACGCCCCCGGCGCCCCGGAAGCCGGACCCGCGATTCGTCACCCCGGAGGGCAAGCCCCGCTACGGCGCGATGCGCCCGGAGGACGACGCCAAGGACGACGTCAAGAACGACGACTCGTCCGGCGGCCAGAGCTGAGCACGGACGCCGGCGCCGTGGCGAACGCGGCGTCGGCGTGCGGTGCGTCGCGGCCCGGCCAGGGCATACGATCCATGGCGTGCGTGCATCCTTCAGCGCTCCGCTGTGGCAGTGGGAGGCCCGGACCGAGGCCTGGTGGTTCGTCTCGGTCCCGGCCGACGTGTCCGACGAACTGGCCGACCTTCCCCTGCCGCCGCGCGGGTTCGGGTCGATCCGGGTCAAGGTCACGGTGGGGTCGACCACCTGGCGGACGTCGGTCTTCCCGTCGGACCGGGAGAGCGGCTACGTGCTGCCGATGAAGAAGTCGGTCCGCACCAGGGAGTCGCTGACGCCGGATGAGCCGGTCGCCGTCACGCTGGAGACCCTGGACCACTGACGTCCGTCCCGGCGCCCGGCCTCGCGTCAGTGCCCCGTCAGGACCGCCGGGTCCGTGACGAACTGGGTCACCGCCGTCGCGATCATCTGCACCGCGATCGCGGCCAGCAGCACGCCGGCGATGCGGGTGACCAGGGTGACGCCGTCGTCCCGGAGGACGCGCTGGATGATGTTCGCGAACCGCATCGACAACCACACGCACACGTGCACCGCGACGACGCCGGCACCGATCACGGCCCAGGACGCGAGGTCCGCGTGCTCCTCGACGAACACCATGGTGGCGACGATCGTGCCCGGCCCGGCGAGCAGCGGGGTGCCCAGGGGAACCATCGCGACGTTCGTGTTCGCCGACGCGGACGGCTCCTCCGCCTTGCCCGTCAGCAACTCCATCGCCACGAACAGCAGCAGCAGGCCGCCCGCCGCGCGCAGCGCCGGCAGCGAGATGCCCATGTAGGCCAGCACGTACTTGCCGAACACCGCGAAGATGACGACCACCAGGAACGACACAAGGATCGCCTGCCGCGCGGCCCGGTTGCGGCGCTTGTGGTCCATGCTGCTGGTCAGGCCCAGGAACACGGGCACGGTGCCCGGCGGGTCCATGATCACGAACAGCGTCACGAACACGGTCGCGAAGAGCGCGAGCAGCTCGTTCATGCGCGGTCTTCCGCTTCCGGCCGCAGCACGGCGCGGGCACCCTGCTTCTCGATCTCCGCCAGCACCTCCGGCGCGGTCGTGTTCTCCCCGATCAGGTTCGTCTTCCCGCGCCCGTGGTAGTCGCTCGAGCCGGTGACCAGCAGGCCGAGGTCGTCGGCCAGCGCGGTGAGCCGCCGCCTCGCCTCGCTGTCGTGGTCGCGGTGATCCACCTCGAGCCCGGCCAGGCCGGCGTGGGCGAGATCGGTGATCGTCTGGTCGGGCACGATCCGCCCCCGGCCGTCCGCCCCCGGATGGGCGAAGACGGGGACGCCGCCGGCGTCGCGCACGAGGCGGACGACGTCGGCCGCGTCCGGTGCGTAGTGCGGCGCGTAGTACCGGCTCCCCGTGTGGAGCATGGTGGCGAACGCCTCGTCACGGTCGGCGACCGCCCCCGCGGCGACCAGGGCGTCGGCGAGGTGCGGCCGGCCGATCGTGGTCCCGGGCTCCGTCTGCTCCAGCACGTCCTGCCAGGTGATCGGGTAGTCCTCGGCGAGCATCCCCGTCATCCGTTCCGCGCGCGTGGCGCGGGACTCGCGCGTCCTGGCGAGTTCCGCCAGCAGCCCGGCGTGCTCGGGGTCGTGCAGGTAGGCGAGAACGTGGACGCCCACGGGACGTGCCCCCACGAGCGCGTGCGCCGAGATCTCGATGCCGCGCACGAGCGCCACCCCCGCGGCGGACGCGGCCACGGCAGCCTCGTCCCAGCCGGCGGTGGTGTCGTGGTCGGTCAGCGCGACGACGGTCAGACCCGCGGCGGCGGCGACCTTCATCACCTGAGCCGGGGTGTCGGTGCCGTCCGACGCCGTGGAATGGGTGTGGAGGTCGATCACGGATCGAGTCTAGAGTTACGGGGCTCCGCCCCGGTCCCGCGCGGGGCGTGACGTCCGGCACGCCACCGCTGGGCGGGACGTCCGGGACGCACCCGGTCTTCACAACGACTGCCCCCGCGCGTCGCCTGCTCGACAGGCCGCTGTCGCACCATGGCTCCCATGAACTCCGAGCCCGCCCTGCCCGCCGTCGTCTTCGTGCACGGCATGCGCACCTCGTCGGCGATCTGGCGGGAGCAGGTGGCTCACGTACGCCTCCTCGGCCACGACGCGACCGCCGTGGACCTCCCCGCGCACGGCGCCCTCCGCGACGAGCGGTTCACGCTGCGGCGAGCGTTCGAGGTGATCGACGACGCCGTGGCCGGGTTCGGGCCGGGCCGGCGGGTCGCCGTCGTGGGCCTGAGCCTCGGCGGCTACACCTCACTCGCCTGGGCCGCCCGCCGCACCTCGCACACCGCGCACCTCGCCGGCCTGGTCGCGTCCGCCTGCACGTCCGACCCCAAGGGCAAGCCGGTCGCGCTCTATCGTGACCTCGCGCAGGGTCTCGTCGACGCGGCCGCCGGCGTCCGGACCGTCGTGTCCCGGGTGTCCGACGTCGTCCGGAGCAACCCGCAGTTCCGGCGCTCGCCGGCCGGCCGGGGATCGCTCACCCCGGGTGGCGCCGACCTGCGGGAGGTCACCGTGGCGCCCGGCGGGGCCGCCGAGCCCCACCAGCCGGGCTGGAACGTGGTGACGGACGCGCTGACCCACCTGGCGGGATGGTCCTCCCTCGCCGACCTGCGTCGGGTGGACGCCCCGGTGTGGCTGGTCAACGGCGCGCGCGACCACATGCGGCTCGAGGAGCGGCGGCACGTCAAGGCTGCCCGTGACGCGGAGCTGGTGGTCGTTCCCCGCGCGGGGCACAACGTCAACACCGACGCACCGGCGTCGTTCAACCACGTGCTGACCCGCGCGCTGGCGACGTTCTCCGCGCCGCGGCCGGCCGCGGGCGGCGCCTGACCGTCCGGCATCGGCCCGCGCGGCGGACCGCCTGAGCCGGTTCCGGGAGAACGCACGCGGGTGCGAGACTGATGGCATGAGCGAGAACACCACCTCGTCCGATCAGTCCATCGAGGAGCGGGGAACCAACCGGTCGCAGCGCCCGGCCTCGCAGGCCTTCAAGAACTTCGTGATGTCGCAGTGGGCGCCGCGCGCGGACCTGGGCGTCACCGCGTCACGCGCGGTGCCCTTCACGGCCACCCGACGTGCCGCGCTCTCCGCCCGGCTGCCCGGCGCGCGGCTGGTGATCCCGGCCGGTCCGCTGCGCACCCGGTCCAACGACACGGACTACCGGTTCCGCCCGCACTCGGCGTTCGCGCACCTCACCGGCCTCGGCACGGACCAGGAGCCGGACGCCGTCCTCGTGCTGCACCCGGTCGAGGAGGGAACCGGCGATCCCGCGGCGGACGGTACGCCGTCGAACCACCACGCCGTGCTGTACGTGCGGCCGCTGGCCCCGCGCGACAACGAGGAGTTCTTCGCCGACGCGCGCTACGGCGAGTTCTGGGTGGGTGCCCGGCCGACCCTGGCCGACGTCGAGACGCTGACGGGTATCGAGGCCCGCCACGTCGACGAGCTGAAGGACGCCCTGGCCAAGGACGTCGGCGGGGGCGGCGTCGTGCTGCTGGTCGTGACCGGGGCGGACGAGGAGGTCGAGACCCTGGTCGACGCCATCCGGGCCGAGGCGGGCCTGGACCTGGCCGAGCGCGCCGAGGCGGAGGCCACGGCCGAGGCCACCGCGACCACGTCGTCCGGCACCGTGGACGACGCCGCGCTCGTCGAGGCGGCCTCCGAGATCCGGCTGCTCAAGGACGAGCTGGAGATCGAGCACCTGCGCGAGGCCGTGGCCCGCACGATCGAGGGCTTCGAGGCCGTGGTGCGGGAGCTGCCCCGGGCGGTGGCCCACCGGCGCGGCGAGCGGGTCATCGAGACGACGTTCGACGCGAACGCCCGGCTCGAGGGCAACGCGGTGGGCTACGAGACCATCGCGGCCGCCGGCGACCACGCGACGACGCTGCACTGGATCCGCAACGACGGCGAGGTGCACGAGGGCGACATGGTGCTGCTCGACGGCGGCGTCGAGGTGGACTCCCTGTACACGGCGGACGTGACGCGCACGCTGCCGGTGTCCGGCGAGTACAGCGACGTGCAGCGGCGCATCTACCAGGCCGTGCTGGACGCGGCCGACGCGGCGTTCGCCGTGGCCAGGCCCGGCGCGAAGTTCCGTGACGTGCACACCGCGGCGATGGAGGTCATCGCGGCGCGGCTCGAGGAGTGGGGGCTGCTGCCCGACGGCGTGACCGCCGCGGAGGCGCTCGGCGACAACGGGCAGCAGCACCGGCGCTGGATGGTGCACGGCACGAGCCACCACCTGGGCCTGGACGTGCACGACTGCGCGCAGGCGCGGCGCGAGATGTACCTGGACGGCGTGCTGACGCCGGGCATGGTGTTCACGATCGAGCCGGGCCTCTACTTCAAGGCGGACGATCTCGCCGTGCCGCAGGAGTACCGCGGCATCGGCGTCCGCATCGAGGACGACGTGCTGATCACCGCGGACGGCAACGAGAACCTGTCGGCGGCCCTGCCCCGCGACCCGGAGGCTGTCGAGGCCTGGATGTCCGGCCTCCGTCGGTGACGCGGTGCTGACCGGCCCCGTTACCGCCGCGCGGGCGTCGTCGCTCGGGTGGCGGTAACGGGAGCGGAGGGTCAGCTCTCCGAGCGGAGCGTCAGCTCTCCGAGCGGAGCGTCAGCTCTCCGAGGGCGGGGTGGCCGGGCGGCCGCCGCGGGTACGGCGGCGGTTCCGGGTACGGCGGCGGTTCTGGGTGCCGTCGGCCTCGGGCTTCTCGCCCGCCGCGCCGTCCGAGGAGCGAGGGCTGTCGGACGAACCGTTCCGGCCGCGATCGCCCGAATTGCCGCCCGAACGGCTGCCGCGCCCGCGAGGCCCGCCCGACGACGAGCCGCTCCGGCCATGGCTGCCCGAGCTCGTGCGCTTGCCGGTCTCGCCGAGATCCTCGAGCCTTTCGCCCTCGAGCCCTTCGAGCACGCGCTTCTCCTGGGGGAGGCGGCCCTTGGTGCCCTCGGGGATGGTGAGGTCGGAGTACAGGTGCGGGGACGTCGAGTAGGTCTCGACCGGCTCCGGGATGTCGAGCTCCAGCGCCTTGTCGATGAGCCGCCAGCGGGGGACGTCGTCCCAGTCCACGAAGGTGACGGCCGTGCCCTTGTTGCCCGCGCGGCCCGTACGGCCGGTGCGGTGCAGGTAGGTGCGCTCGTCCTCCGGGCACTGGTAGTTGACCACGTGGGTGACGTCGTCGACGTCGATGCCGCGGGCAGCGACGTCGGTGGCGACGAGCACGTCGATCTTCTCGTTGCGGAACGCGCGCAGCGCCTGCTCGCGGGCTCCCTGACCGAGGTCGCCGTGGATGGCACCGGCGGCGAACCCGCGCTCGCGGAGGTCGTCGGCGACCTTGGCGGCGGTGCGCTTGGTCCGGGCGAACACGATGGTCCGGCCCCGGCCCTCCGCCTGGAGGATGCGCGCGAGCACCTCCACCTTGTCCAGCGCGTGCGCCCGGTACACGACCTGCGCGATGTTCTTGACCGTGAAGCCCTCGTCCGGGTCGGCGGCACGGATGTGCGTGGGCTGCTTCATGTACCGGCGGGCCATGCTCACCACGGCACCCGGCATCGTGGCGCTGAACAGCATGGTGTGCCGCTGGGCGGGCGTGCGGGAGAGGATCTTCTCGACATCGGGCAGGAAGCCCAGGTCGAGCATCTCGTCGGCCTCGTCCAGCACCACCGTGCCGGCCCGCAGCAGGGTGAGATGTCCCTGGTTCATCAGGTCGATCATGCGCCCCGGCGTGCCGACGACGACGTCGACACCCTGCCTCAGCGACTCGATCTGCGGCTCGTACGCGCGGCCGCCGTACACCTGGACGATGCGCACCGAGCGCTTCGCGGAGGCTGTGGCCAGGTCGTTCGCGACCTGTACCGCGAGCTCACGCGTGGGGACGACGACGACCGCCTGCGGCTTGCCCGGCGCGACGAGCTGGTCGTAGCCTTCCTCGCCGGGGGTGACGATGCGGTGCAGCAGCGGGACGCCGAAGCCGAGCGTCTTGCCGGTTCCGGTCTTCGCCTGGCCGATGATGTCGTGGCCGCTCATCGCGACCGGGAGCGTCATCGCCTGGATGGGGAACGGGTGGGTGATGCCGGAGTCCCGCAGGGCATCGATGATCTCCTCGCGGACTCCGAAGTCCGCGAACGTCACGTTCTGTGCCTGGATCGCGGAGGGCGAACTGAAGTCGGGGGAATCGGAAACGGTCTCGGCCGTGCTTGCGGCCGGGCTGTCGATGGTGGTCACTGGCGCCTTCATCTACTCGTCGGCGCGGCAACTGGCCCCCTGCGGGCGTCGGCACGCGCCGTTCGTGCGGCAGCCGATCGTGAATATTCGTCGCGCGCCCGGCGCCCACGTGGCGCTGCGGGCTGCACGTCCCGCGGGGCGGCCGGACGGCCGGAGCGCGGAGTCGGAAGTCGTGAACAGGACGACCGGGCAACCGATTACGTAGCTCATGGTACGCGGTCGACGTTGCCGCGGCGTTATCGGCGCCGCCTCCCGAGGCGGCGGGGCTCGCTCGCGGCGAGGCCAGGCGCCGCGGTCGCTGACCGCGGACCGGCCGGCCTGGCCGCCGACCTGGCCGAACCGGCCCGGCCGACGCCGCGGCTCCCGTCGGCGGCCTACGCGGGGCCCGGCTCAGAGGGAGCCGAAGCCGACCTTGCGCTGCTCCTCCGTGCCGATCTCGACGTAGCCGACGTGCTGTGCGGGGATCACGACGCGGCGGCCGCGTGTGTCGGTGAGCTCCAGGACGCCGTCGGGCAGGGCCTTGCGCACCGCGGCGGCGATGGCGTCGGCCGCCTCCTCGGTCTCGACGACGACCTCGCGCGGTAGGTGCTGCACACCGATGGTGACTTCCACGTTCACTCCTTCACGTGCCCGGACTCGGGCGGGCGGCGGGTCGCCGGGGGATCCCGGCTCGTCGCGATCCTAACCACGGCGGGCGTCACGGATCGTGCGGTTTCGCCGAGGGCCGATGCGGGAACATCTCCGTGCCGATCCGTGATGCCCGCGCGTGACCGGTTCGTGACCTCGTGGCACGATGTTCTCGTGCAGAAGGTTCCCCGTCCCGGTCGGTCCGCCCTCGCACTGCTGCTCGTGCTGGTGGTCGGAGTGAGCGCGGGCGCGGCGGCGACGGCGTACCAGCGACCCGCGGAGTCGCGGGCCGCGGTGCAGGGGTTCCTCGACCAGGTCTCCGGGGCCGAGGCCGGAGTCACCCACGAGGAGAACACGCTCGTCGACGCGGCGGCCGCGCCGTCGTCGGCCACGGAGCCCTCGGACACGGCACCGGGCGCGGCGCCGAGCGCGTCGAGGACGGCGCCGGAGCGGGCGGCGCGCCGGGCACCCGAGCCGAGCCCCGTGCCCGACCCGGGTTCGGGACTGCTCGATGACGCCGAGGTGCCGCGGAAGGCGTCCGGGAAGCTGCGGACCGTGCCGGGCCGCGAGCGCGCACCCGGCGACGGCGAGGTGCTGCGGGTGCGGGTCGCCGTGGAGCGCGGGCTCCCGGTCGACCAGGGCATCTTCGCGGACGCCGTCATGGCGACGCTGAACGATCCGCGCGGCTGGTCGTCCGTGGACGGTGTGACGTTCGCGCGGACGGACTCCGACGACTACGACTTCCGCGTCGTGCTGGCCGGCCCGACGACCACCGACGAACTGTGCCACCCGCTGGACACGGGCGGCACGCTCTCGTGCGGGGTGATCGGCACGGCCGTGCTGAACTTCCGGCGGTGGGTCGATGGTTCGGACGCCTGGGAGAGCGACGCGCGGTATCGGCAGTACCTGGTGAACCACGAGGTGGGACACGTCATCGGGCATCCGCACGACGAGTGCGCGGGCAAGGGGAAGCGAGCCACGGTGATGCTTCAGCAGACCCTGTCCACCCAGGGCTGCCGTCCCCAGCCGTGGCCGGCGCCCGGCAAGGGCTGACGGGGCTCGCCGGTCGTGCGGACCGGCGGCGGACGGGGCGAGCCGCTCCGTCGGGTCGCGGTGGCGGGTCGCGGCACGTACACGCCGCGCGGGCTGTGGTGGGAGTGCGGTGTCAGTGTCTCGTGATGAGATGCTCCGCGTGACCACAGCACTTCCGAGACTCCGGCTGGTGCCGCCCGGGCAGGATCCGCGCGGCGCCGTCGCTCGCGTGCTCGACGACACCCAGGCCGAGGCGGTCGAGGCCGCGCTGTCCCGGCCGGTCACCGTGGTCGCGGGCGCACCCGGCACGGGGAAGACGACGGTGGCGGCGCAGGTCGCCGTCCAGGCGCTGCGGGCCGGTGTGTCACCGGAACGGGTGCTGGTACTGGCGGCGTCGCGGCGGTCGGCGGCGCGGATGCGGGACGATGTCGCGGCACGGGCGGGCCGGACGGTCGGGGCGCCCATGGTGCGCACGGCGGCGTCGGCGGCGTTCTCGATCCTGCGCACCCGGGAGCTCGCGCTCGACGCGCCGCCGCCCACCCTGGTCTCGGGGCCGGAGCAGGATCTGATCCTGGCCGAGCTGCTGGCCGGGCACGCGGACGGCGAGGGCGCCGGTCTGGAGCTGCCTCCCGGCCTGCCGGCGGACTCGCTGTCGCTGCGCGGGCTGCGTCAGGAACTGCGTGACCTGCTCATGCGTGCCGCAGAGCGCGGTCTCGGCCCGGTGGAGCTGCATCGCCTGGGCCGGTCGCACGACCGGCCGGAGTGGGTGATGGCGGCGCGGTTGTACGAGGAGTACCTCGATGTCATGACGCTGCGGTCGGGCACGCCGGACACGGGTGCCCGGTACGACCCCGCCGTCGTCGTGGACGAGGCGACGCACGCGCTGCGCTCCTGGGAGCGGGACCTGCCCGGCCTGCCGCGCCTCACGTGGGACGTGGTCGTGGTGGACGACTACCAGGAGGCGACGGCCGCCACCGCCCGGTTCCTGCACGTCCTGCACGAGGACGGCGCCCGCCTCGTGCTCCTGGGCGATCCGGACAGTGCCGTGCAGGGGTTCCGCGGTGCCGCGCCGGGGCTCGTGGGGCGTGCCGCCGCGAGGCCAGGGCCCGTGGGCGCGTTCGACGCCGCGACGGTGGTGCTCGGGACGGCGTGGCGGCAAGGTGCCGTGCTCCGCGAGGTGACGCGCGCCGTGACGGGGCGGATCCCCGTGCTCGCGAGCGTGCTGCACCGGCGCGCGGCGGCACGGCCCGAGGCGGAGCCGGACGAGGGCGGCACCGGGGCGGACTCCCGGGACGCGGGGGAGGGCGCCACCGAAGCGGTACGGGTGGCGGTGCTGCCCGGTACCGCGCAGGAGGCCGCGTGGATCGCGCGCGAGCTGCGGGCCGAACACCTCCTGCACGGCACGCCGTGGGAACGCATGGCGGTGATCGCGCGAAGCGGCACTCGGCTGGCCGCGCTGCGCCGGGAGCTGGCGTCGGCCTCGGTGCCGGTCGCGTTGCTCGGCTCGGACCTGCCGCTGCGGGACGAGCCGGCGGTCGCGCCCCTGCTCGCGGCCGCCCGCGTGGCCGCGGGTGCGCCGCGCGGCAGCCTGGAGGCGCTCCTCGCCTCGGAGATCGACGGCGCGACGGCCGGGTCCCTCGATGCGGAGACGGCTGCCCTCCTGCTCACCTCGCCGGTCGGCGGGCTCGACGCGGTGGCGCTGCGCCGGCTGCGGCGTGCCCTGCGCTCGGAGGAACTGGCCGACGGGGGCGGGCGCACCTCGGACGCGCTGCTCGTGGAGGTGCTCGGTGACCCGGCCCGGGCGGGGCTGCTTCCCGAAGCGGTGCGGCAGGCGCCGGTGCGGGTGGCGAGCGTGCTCGCGGCCGGCCGAGCGGCGGCGGCCGAGCCGGGTGCGACGGCTCAGACGGTGCTCTGGTCGGTCTGGGATGCCACCGGACTCGCCGAGCGCTGGCGCAAGTACGCCCTGGGCGGCGGGCCCGGCGCCCTGCGCGCCGACCGCGACCTGGACGCCGTGCTCGCGCTGTTCCGCGCCGCGGAGACGTTCGTGGACCGGATGCCGGGCGCACCGGTGTCGGCGTTCGTGGACTACCTGGAGTCGCAGGACCTGCCGGCCGACTCGCTCGCGGCGTCCGGCTCCGGGGCGGGCGCGGTCGAGGCCCTCACTCCGGCGGGCGCTGCCGGGCGGGAGTGGGATGTCGTGGTGGTGGCGGGGGTGCAGGACGGGGTGTGGCCCGATCTGCGGCTGCGGGACTCGCTGCTCGGCTCGCAGGCGCTGGTCGAGCTGCACGCCGGGCGCGCCGACGACGCCCGGGTGCACGGCGCCGAGGCCCGCCGCCAAGTGCTCGCGGACGAGCTGCGCGCGTTCGCCGTCGCGACGTCCCGTGCCCGGCGCCGGCTGCTGGTGACGGCCGTCGAGGACGCCGAGGACGCACCGAGTGTCTTCTGCGACCTCATTTCCCCGCGTGACGACGACGGAGAGGGCCCGGACCCGCGTCGCGTCGTCGTCGGCCCGCCGCTCGATCTGCGCGGGGTCGTGGCGGCCGCGCGAGCGGAACTCGTGCGGGCGGTCACGGCACGCCCGCCGGGGCCGCAGGACGGAGCGGAGCTGTCGGACGGAGCGGAGCCGCAGGACGACCCGCCGCCCGCCGCCATCGGCGAGTCCGCGCGGGCCGCTGCCCGGCTGCTGGCCGACCTGGCGGCCGCGGGGATCGCGGAGGCCGACCCGACCACCTGGTACGGCGTGGCCGGGGCGTCCAGCGACGCGCCGCTGTGGGGCCCTCGCCAGACGGTGACCGTGTCGCCGTCGAAGGTGGAGACGGTGACGACGTGTGCCCTGCGCTGGGTGTTCGAGGCGGCCGGGGGGACCGCGCCGGACGCCACGCACCAGAGCCTCGGCACCCTGCTGCACTCCATCGCCCAGGACATGCCGCGGGGCTCCCTGCACGAGCTGAAGGCGGAGCTGGACCGGCGCTGGCCGGAACTCGCGCTGCCCGAGGGCTGGCCGTCCCGGCAGCTGCGGGGGCGTGCCGAGCAGATGGTCGAGCGGCTTGCCGCCTACCTGGCGGGATCCGGCGAGCCGCTGCTCGTCGAGGCGGACTTCGACCTGCGCGTGGGGCGTGCGCGCCTGCGCGGACAGGTCGACCGGGTCGAGGACGCCGGTGAGGGCGCGGTGCGGGTCGCGGACCTGAAGACCGGCAAGTCGGCGCAGTCGAAGGCCGAGGCAGCCGAGAACCCGCAGCTCGGGGCCTACCAGCTCGCGGTGGAGCAGAACGCCCTCGACCTGCCCGAGGGCACGGTCAGCAAGGGCGCGAGCCTGGTGTACGTCGGCACTCCGTCGGCCGGTGCGACCGTCCGGGACCAGCCGGCGCTCGAGCCCGGACCGGAGGGCGGGACGTGGGCACAGGAGGTCGTCGAGCGGGCGGCGGACACGATGGCGTCGGACAGCTTCGCGGCGCAGCGCAACAAGCTCTGTGACATGTGCTCGGTGCGTCGTTCCTGCCCGCTGCAGCCGGAAGGGCGCAAGGTGGTCGAGTGAGCCAGGACGCCCTGTTCGGTGACGACCTCGTCATCGACGACTACCTGACGAGCGGCGACGGCCCGGCCGGCGACCTGCGGTATACGCAGGACCGGGCGCTGTCGGAGGCCGGACGCCCCCGGCTCTCCGCGCGCGCCATCGCGCGGCTGCTCGGCAGGCCCGAACCCACCGACGAGCAGGCCGCCGTGATCGAGGCCCCCCTGGAGCCCGCCCTCGTGGTCGCCGGCGCCGGGTCCGGCAAGACGGAGACGATGGCGGCGCGTGTCGTGTGGCTCATCGCGAACCGCCTGGTCTCGCCCGAGGAGGTGCTCGGCCTGACCTTCACCCGCAAAGCCGCCGGCGAGCTCTCCCAGCGCGTCCAGACCCGCCTCGCGCAACTCGCCCGCGCCCTCGGCGAGGAGTCGGGCGAGGCGCTGCCCGGCGCGGCGGACCTGGCGATCGACCGGCCCACCATCGCCACCTACAACGCGTACGCGGCCGGGCTCGTGGGCGACCACGGGCTGCGGCTCGGCGTCGAGCCCGGTGCGCGGCTCCTCGGCGAGGCCGAACAATGGCAGCTCGCGTCGCAGGTCGTCGAGTCGTGGGCGGACGATCTGGGTACCGACAAGGCCGTCAGCACCGTGACCGCGGCGGTGGTCTCCCTGTCCGGGGCGCTCGGTGAGCACCTGCTCGACCCCGCCGACGCCCGCGCCCGCCTCGTCGCGATGGCGGAACACCTGGAGTCGATCCCGCTCGGTGAGAAGCAGCGCAAGCGCACCAAGGACGTGGAGCAGCTCATCGGCTCGGTGTCGGAGCGCGCCCGGCTGGTGGACCTCGTCGTGGAGTACCGCCGCCGCAAGCGGATCACGGAGACGCTCGACTTCGGCGACCAGGTCGCGTTCGCCGCCGAACTCGCCCGTTCCGTCCCCGCCGTCGGCGCGGCCGAGCGCTCGCGGTTCGCCGTCGTGCTGCTCGACGAGTACCAGGACACCTCGTACGCGCAGGTGGAGCTGCTCGCCGGCTTGTTCGGCGACGGGCACCCCGTGATCGCCGTCGGCGACCCGCACCAGTCCATCTACGGCTGGCGCGGTGCGTCCGCCTCCGGCCTCGCCCGTTTCCCCGACCGGTTCCGGCGGGACGACGGCGTCGCCGCGCGAGTCCACTACCTGTCCACCTCGTGGCGGAACGACGCCGCTGTGCTCGCCGCGGCGAACGTCGTCGCCGCGCCCCTGCGCGCGGCCGCGGGATCCGGTACGACGCCGGGCGGCGGGCCGGGATCCGGCGTGCACGTCCCGCCGCTCGACCTGCGCCCCGGTGCCGGCCACGGCCGGGTGGACGCCCACGTCGCGGCCACCGTCGAGGAGGAGGCCGCCGCCGTCGCCGAGTGGGTGGCCGAGCGCTGGCGCCCCGGGACCCACACCGGCGGCAGGGTCACGGCCGCCGTCCTGTGCCGGGCACGGTCCCAGTTCACCGCGGTCGAGGTCGCGCTGCGCTCGGCGGGCCTGCCCGTCGAGGTGGTCGGCCTCGGCGGGCTCCTCACCACACCCGAGGTGGTCGACGTCGTGGCGCTCCTGGAGGCGGCGCACGACCCGTCGCGCGGCGACTCGCTGCTGCGCCTGCTCACCGGCCCGCGCGTCCACCTCGGCGCCGCGGACCTGCTCGCCCTGGGATCGTGGGCCGCGGACATCGCCCGCGCGGACGATCCCCGGCGGACCGGTCCCGGCACGGACGACGACCCGGCGGGCGCAGGTGAACCCGCCTCCGGTGAACCTTCTTCCGGTGAACCCGGCTCCGACGACGTCACCGTCGTCGAGGGCGACGTCGTCGACCACCGCTCGATCATCGACGCCCTCGACGACCTGCCCGAACCCGGCGTGGCCGCTCGCGACGGGCGGACGTTCACCGCCGAGGGACACGCACGGCTGACGGCGCTCGCCCAGGTGCTGCGAGGGATGCGTGGCCTGACCTACCTGTCGCTCCCGGAACTGGTGGTCCAGGCGGAACGGGCGCTGGGGCTGGACGTGGAGGCGGTGACGGCGGCCGCGCTCACCGGATCGGGGGCCGCCGGCGCGGTGAGCGACCGGGGGCGCGAGCACCTGGACGCGTTCCGCGACGTCGCCGCGTCGTTCGCGCAGTCGGCGGACGTGGCCACGCTCGGCGCGTTCCTCGCCTGGCTGGGCGTGGCGAGTTCCCGGGAGAACGGCCTCGACATGCCGGTGCGGGAGCCGGACCCGGATGCGGTCCAGATCATCACGGCGCACGCGGCCAAGGGGCTGGAGTGGGACGTCGTGGCGGTGCCGGGTCTGGTCGGGGGTGTCTTCCCGGCGTGGGACCGCGGATCGCGCTCCGGCGAGAAGTCGAGCGGCTGGCTGAGCGGCCTCGGCGAGGTTCCCTACCACCTGCGTGGCGACGCCGAGGACCTGCCGGCGTTCCGGTGGGAGGCCGCGTCGGACACCAAGGACCTCGTGGCGCTGCGCGAGGAGTTCAAGGAGGACTGCGGCGCCCACCGGCTGGCGGAGGAGCGGCGGCTCGCGTACGTCGCGTTCACGCGGGCACGCCGCGACCTGCTGCTGACCGGTTCCTGGTGGGGCACGGCAACACGCCCTCGCACGGTGGCGGTGTTCCTGGAGGAGCTGGCCGAGGCCGGTCTGGTGTCCACGGACGGCTGGGTCGCCCCGCCGGATCCGGATGCCGGGAATCCTCGTGACCTGGTCACCGAGACGGCGGTCTGGCCGTCGGGCGCGCCTCCGGCACAGGCTTCGTCGATGCCCTCGGCGCGGGAGGTGCTGCGTGCCACGGCCATGCTGGTGGGTGAGGAGGCGGAGGCGCGGGCCGGCGAGGCGTCATCGGCGGCCCGGCAGCCGGCGTCGGGCCTCCTGACCGCCCCGGACGGGATGCTGCGCGACGCCGCCGGGCACGACCTCGTCGAGCTCACGGCCATGCTGTTGGCCGAGCGCGCCGAGCGCGACCAGGGGCTCGTGGAGTTCCCGGCGCACGTGTCGGCGTCGGGCCTGGTGCGGCTCGCGGCGGATCGCGACGACTTCACCCTCCAGCTCCGGCGCCCCGTCCCGACGCAGCCGACGGTGCACGCGCGGCGCGGCACCCAGCTGCACGCGTGGGTGGAGCAGTTCTACCGGTCGGCCTCCCTGCTCGACGTCGACGACCTGCCCGGCGCCGAGAGCGACGACCTGCCCGTGGACGGCGACCTGGCGAAGCTCCGGGAGACGTTCCTGCGCTCGGAGTGGGCGTCGCGCACACCCGTCGCGGTGGAGGCGGACGTCGAGACCCCGGTGGCCGGGGTCATGCTGCGCTGCCGCATGGACGCCGTCTTCCCGGACCCCGACGGCGAGCCGGGCAGCGTCGTCGTCGTGGACTGGAAGACGGGCCGCGAGCCGCATGACGAAACCGCGCGGGCAGCCCGCGAGGTGCAGCTCGCGGTGTACCGGCTGGCCTGGTCGCGCTGGACGGGCCTGCCCCTGGAGAAGGTCGGCGCGGCCTTCTGCTACCTGGGCTCCGACACGACGGTCCGCCCGGAACGCCTGCTCACCGAGGCGGAACTGGAGGCGCTGATCCGCGGCGACGGCGAGGTGCCGACGTCGTCCTGAACGGCGGGCGGCGCGGGCGGCCGGCAGCGCGGGCGGCTGTCGGTGGGCGCCGGGCTCACCCCTCCTCGCGCGTCGCCTCGTCGAGGTCGTGGAGCATCGCGGTCGCGTCCTGGACCACCTCGGGAAGCTTGTGCCGCACGCCGTGCAGCAGCCACCGCGCGAGCGCGAGCTCACCCACCAGCAACGCACGATCCTGCAGCCGCGGGTCGCTCAGCTCGGTGCGGCGCAGCTGGTAGGCCTCCATGATCGAGTCCGCCGCCTCGACGGGTGCCGCCACGAGCAGCCAGGCGAGGTCGTCGGCGGGGTCGGCGACCTTCGCCTCGGACCACCCGGAGATCGCCACGACCCGGCCGCGGTCCACCAGCATCTGGTCGGCGGCCAGGTCGCCGTGCACCACCACGGGCTGGAACTTCCACAGTGACACGTCCTCGAGCGCGGCCTCCCACCGGTGCAGCAGGTTCGGCGGGATGCGGCCGGTCTTCGCTGCCTCGTCGATCTCCGACATGCGGCGGTCGCGGTAGTCGGCGGCGGCGTAGCTCGGCAGCCCGCACCCCTCCACCACCGACGCGGGCAGTTCGTGGATCGCGCCGATCGCGCGGCCGAGGTCCGCGGCCAGCCCGGGCCCCGGGGCGAGGGCCTCGACGTCGAGCCACTCGCCGACGATCCGCCGGTGCACCACCGCGCGCCCGCCCTCGGGTAGCAGCGCGTACCCGGCGATCTGCGGCACGACGAACGGCAGCACCCCCGTGTCGACGTACAGCTTCAGCGACTCGAGCAGCTCCATCTCCGCCTCGAGCGCGGCGCCCGCGACCGTGCTCCGGGGGGCGCGGACCACCCACTCCTGGTTGTCCTGGCTGGTCACGACGGCGGTGTCGTAGTCGCCGGGCATGGTGTCGGTCCGGACCGACGCGGCCTCCAGACCGGGGACGGCCGCCGTGGACAGGGCGGCGAGCGCGAGGGGAGTACGTGGCACACCCTTACGGTATTCCGCTCCGGCCGCGTCGTGCGCCATCCGCGCCGCACGAGGTCGAGGCTACGGTCGGTCCATGCTCGATCTTCCCCTCGCGGCCGTCGCACACGACCGTGCCGCCCATCGGCGCACCAAGCCCGGCCTTCTCGACGAACTGCTCGCCCGCCCCGCGACCCGGCTGCTGCTGGTGAGCTCCGGGCGGGTGGCCACCGACGGCCGGATGCCGGTGTTGCTGTCCGCCGAGGAGGCCGTCGCCGCCGGACCTGCCGGCACGCCGCCGTCCGCTGCCGAGCACTTCTTTCTCGGCGAGTCGGACGACGTCCCGTACGTGGCCCGTCTTCTGCCCGGCACGGCCGACACCGGTGGCACCGGCCTCCCCGACGGCCTCACCTGGACGACCCCGCGCGAACTCACCGACTCCGGTGACGCGCTGACCACGGGCCTCGCCGTCGAGGCCGTCGCGCTCGCCAACTGGCACGACCGGGCGGCCCGTTGCCCGCGCTGCGGGAGGCCCACCGAGGTCGCCGCCGCCGGCTGGGTCCGCCGGTGCGTGCACGAGGGCGTGGAGCACTACCCGCGCACCGACCCGGCGGTGATCATGTCGATCGTGGACGACGACGACCGGCTGCTCCTGGGCCGCGGCCCGTCCTGGCCTCCGGGCAGCATGTCGGTCCTGGCCGGGTTCGTGGAGCCCGGCGAGAGCGCCGAGCACGCGGTGGCACGGGAGGCGATGGAGGAGGCGGGACTGGCGGTCCGGCAGATCGAGTACCGGGCGAGCCAGCCGTGGCCGATGCCGGCCTCGCTGATGCTCGGCTTCCGGGCCCGCGCCGAGACGACGGAGCTGAGGCCCGACGGCGACGAGGTGAGCGAGCTGCGCTGGTTCACCCGCGCCGAGCTGGCGGCGGCCCACGTGGACGGCAGCCTCCGCCTCTCCGGCCGCGCCTCGATCGCCCGAGCGCTGATCGAGGAGTGGTACGGCGGCCGGATCGGCGGCTGAGGCCTACGCGGGACGCTCCGCCAGGGCCGCCTTCACCTCGGCCAGGGAGGGGTTGGTCGCGGCCGAGCCGTTCGGGTAGACCACCGTCGGAACGGTGCGGTTGCCGCCGTTGACCTGCTCGACGAACGCCGCCGTCTCCGGACGCTCCTCGATGTCGATCACCTCGTAGCCGATGCCCTCGGAGTCGAGCTGCGTGCGCAGCCGCCGGCAGTACCCGCACCACGTGGTCGAGTACATGAGGACGGTCCCCGAGGCGGGAACCGGCGTGGCGATCTCGGTCATCTCTTCGTCTCCTTCACGGTGCACGACGGTGACAGCGCGTGGATGTCGGTGTCGCCTGACAGAATCTCGGCCATGGTGACGCACGCGCCTGCACACTCCAACTCAGCGATCCGGCCGGTTCATCCCGACTCGATCCTCGACGCGCTCGATCCCGAGCAGCGGGAGGTCGCGCTCGCCCTGCGCGGGCCGGTGTGCGTGCTCGCCGGAGCCGGCACCGGCAAGACCCGCGCCATCACCCACCGCATCGCCTACGGCGTGCGCACCGGCGTCTACAAGCCCAACAGCGTCCTGGCCGTCACGTTCACGGCACGCGCGGCGGGGGAGATGCGCACCCGCCTGCGCGGCCTGGGCGTGCAGGGCGTGCAGGCGCGTACCTTCCACGCCGCGGCGCTGCGCCAGATGGCGTACTTCTGGCCGCGCGTCGTCGGGGGAGCCCCACCCCGGCTGGTCGAGCACAAGGCCCAGTTCGTCGCCGAGTCGGCCCGCCGGCTCGGCCTGTCCGTCGACCGCGTCGCCGTCCGCGACCTGTCCTCCGAGGTGGAGTGGGCCAAGGTCAGCCTCGTCACCGCGGACGACTACGAGCGGGTCGCCGCCGCCCGCGGCCGCGAAGCGCCCTCGGGCTACGACCACCAGACGATCGCGCGCCTCATCACCATGTACGAGGACGTGAAGACCGAGCGTGACGCCGTCGACTTCGAGGACGTCCTGCTCATGCTCTCCGACATGCTGAACAGCCATCGCGCGATCGCCGACGAGGTACGCGGCCAGTACCGGCACTTCGTCGTCGACGAGTACCAGGACGTCTCACCCCTCCAGCAGTTCCTGCTGGACCAGTGGCTCGGCGGCCGCGAGGAGCTGTGCGTCGTCGGCGACCCGTCCCAGACCATCTACTCCTTCACCGGCGCCACCCCGCGCTACCTGCTCGACTTCCGGCGACGCTTCCGGAACGCCGTCGAGATCCGGCTCGTCCGTGACTACCGGTCGACACCACAGGTCGTGGGCCTCGCCAACGACCTCCTGCGCCGCGCCGGCCCCGGCGCCGCGCAGGCGCTGGAGCTCGTGGCGCAGCGCGACCCCGGGCCACCCGTCACGTTCACCACCCACGACGACGACGAGGCCGAGGCCGCCGCCATCGCGACGCGGGCCGCCCGGCTCGTCGAGTCCGGTGTCCCCGCCAGCGAGATCGCCGTCCTGTACCGCACGAACGCGCAGTCAGAGGCCTTCGAGGCCGCTCTCGCCGACGCCGGTGTCGGCTACCTCGTCCGCGGCGGTGAACGCTTCTTCCAGCGCAAGGAGGTGCGCGACGCCATCGTGCTGCTCCGCGGCGCCGCACGCTCCGCCGACCCGGAGCACACCATGCCCGAACAGGTGCGTGACGTCCTCGCCGCCGCCGGATGGGCCGCCGAGCCCCCCGCGGCCCGCGGCGCGGCGCGTGAGCGCTGGGACTCGATGCAGGCGCTCGTCTCGCTCGCCGACGACCTGGCCGCGTCGGCGCCCGCGGAGGCGCCGGCCACGATCGCGATGCTCGTGGACGAGCTCACCGAGCGGGCCAAGGCGCAGCACGCGCCCACGGTCGAGGGCGTGACGCTCGCGTCGCTGCACGCGGCGAAGGGGCTGGAGTGGGACGCGGTGTTCCTGGCCGGGATGAGCGAGGGCCTCATGCCGATCTCCCTGGCCGAGACCGACGAGGCCGTGCACGAGGAGCGTCGCCTGCTCTACGTCGGGATCACGCGGGCCCGGGAGCGGCTGGACGTGTCGTTCGCGCGCAGCCGGAACCCGGGCGGGCGAGCGACCCGGAAGCGCACGCGCTTCCTCGACGGCATCTGGCCCGACGAGGCGCGTGGCCCGCGCCGCACCCGCGGCGGCCAGGGGAAGGCGCGGGCGCTGCTGACCGGGGAGCACGACGTCGCCCTGTTCGACGCGCTGCGCGAGTGGCGGCTGGGGGTGGCCCAGGAGGTGGACAAGCCCGCCTACACGATCCTCACGGACGCGAGCCTTGCGGAGATCGCCGAGGCGCGCCCCGGGTCGGTCGCGGAACTGGCCCGGGTCAACGGCGTGGGGCCGGGAAAGATCGACCGCTACGGATCGACGATCCTGGCCATCGTGCGCAGCGCGCCACACGCCTGAGCAGCCCGGAAACCCCGGTCTGGACAGCGCTTTCATCGGGCGTTGACGAATCTCGGAAAACTGTCAGCAAAAAAAGTTGGAAAAAGAGTTGGAGTCCGTGAGTCGGGCGTCATAGTGTGCTCGTGTCCTTGAAAGAGCGGGCGGAGCCGAGAAGGCCGAGCCCTGAGTGCGTGAGGAGGTGGGAAGCCTGATGGAGATCATGAAGCAGGTCCAGACGTGGACGGACTCGCTGTGCGGCATCGCTGTGCCCTCGTACGCGAACCGGCCCGTCTCTGCGCGCGCGGATATCTCTGTCCACACGCCGCGTCTGCGCGGCGAAGGCGGAAGCTTCCCGAACGCCATCCTCGCCCCCGACTCCGCTCCAGGAGCGCATCCGGTCTAGATCGACCGGCGCATCCAGGCCGCGGAGTCCACACGGGACCCGCGGCCTGAGTTCTGTCCAGGCAGTTTCTGGCTCTACCGAGCCGGCTGGATGAACACCAGACCTGGGTCCTGAATCACCCGACGTTCACCGACGACGTTCACGTAACAGGATCTCAGGAGACAACCGTGCGCCTCACTGCGCTCCTCGACACCCTCCCCCAGGGCGGATCCGGCCCCTGGAACCCTTCGACCGGCGTTGCCACGAGCGACGTCGACTCCCGCGAGTTCAACCGGATCATGGACTCGCTGCTCCCGTGCCGTACCAACGACCCCGAGCTCTGGTTCGCCGAGCACTCCACCGAGGTGGAGCGCGCCAAGACACTCTGCCGCGAGTGCCCGCTGATCGACGGCTGCCTCGCCGGAGCCCTCGAGCGGCGTGAGCCCTGGGGTGTCTGGGGCGGCGAGGTCTTCGTCGACGGCTCCGTGGTCGCGCGCAAGCGTGGCCGTGGCCGGCCCCGGAAGTCGGAGACCGCTGTCGCCGGGACGCCGGCCGCGGCATGACCCGCCGGCGTCAGGGGGCGAGGACGAGACATCCGCACCGCGGGTGCGGATCGACCTTCCGGACGCGAGGCAGGCATTCCGGGAGCGCGATCTCCAGGCAGGAGCCGACGGCCGTCGGCCGGTGCCCGTCCACCTGGGCGAGCACCTGGCCGGCGGCCGTCGCCGTCGCCAGGGCCGTGAGGGTGGCTTCGTGCAGCTGCTCCGGGCCCTGGCGCAGCTGCGCCGCGATCAGGTGCCAGTCCCGGTCCTGATCGGCGCGGTCCGCGTCGAGGCAGGCGACGCAGGCGCTCCGGCCCGGCCGCACGAGCGGCCC
The DNA here is from genome assembly GCF_003814695.1 of Myceligenerans xiligouense. GTDB lineage: Bacteria > Actinomycetota > Actinomycetes > Actinomycetales > Cellulomonadaceae > Myceligenerans > Myceligenerans xiligouense. The sequence goes on along the minus strand of NZ_RKQZ01000001.1, from coordinate 3,783,319 downwards.
GACGGTGACATCGGCCTCCCGTGCCACCACGGACAGGTGTGGCACGGCCGTGCTCATCAACCGGGTGAAGCGGGCCGGCAGTGCCGCGCGCGACTCCACCACCACGGCGACGTCGGGCTCGGCGTCGCCGTTCACCTGGACGTCGAGCGCTGCCGACCGCCGGGCCAGCAGGCGGGCGAGAGCGGCGTCCCGGGGATCGCCCACGTCACCCTCGGCATAGGCACCGAGCCCGAGGTCGGTGGTCTGCACGGGCTGCGGATCGTGCAGCACCAGACGGCCCACCCCCGCGGCGGTGAGGAGCAGGGCGAGGGCCGCGCCGATGCGCCCGAGCCCGGCCAGCGCCACCGTGGCGGCCGCCCGGTCGGCCAGGGTCTCCCGGCCCGCTCCGTCGACCCGCAGCATGCCGAGGGTCCGGGCGTCCGCCGTCCCGTCACCCGGTGCGACGACGGTCCGTCCGGCCGGGGCCGGCGGCACGAGCATCCCCGCTCGGGTCAGGACGTCCAGGATGAGATCCCGGCGCCCCGGGTGCACGCCGCGGCGCGCGGCGGACTGCCCGGGGGTCACGTGACGCCGCTCGGTCAGGTCGCGCAGCCACGAGGCCTCGGCCGGGGTGAGCCCTTCGAGGATCAGCGCCCAGCGCGGGTCGGTGCCGCACTGCACCGCACCGCCCGGGCGCATGACCACCGGTGTCCCGGGGCGAAGCCGCGGCGCGGCGCCCGGCGTCCCGGTCGACGGGAAACGGCTGGTGCCGGGAGTGCTCATGGACGTACTCCTGGGGCGGTGCGGAGGGCAGGGACTCCACCGTGCCAGGGCCTCCGCCGGGCCGCCGCCTGTCCACAGGCCGCGGCGGATGGCCGGACTTTTCTGTCGCGGGGCGTGTTCTTGACCCTTGCGCGCCGATACCCGCTACCGTCTTGGTGTGGCCCACGACGATCCGACGTCCGTGGAGGTACGCCGGAGCCGCCGTCGTACCGCCACGGTGAGCGCGTATCGCGACGGTGACCGAACCATCGTCGCGATTCCGGCGCGCTTCTCGCGGGCTCAGGAGCGGGAGTGGGTGGCCAAGATGCTCGCCCGGCTCGAGGACAAGGAACGGCGCCGCAAGCCGTCCGACGACGAACTGCTGTCCCGGGCGGAGTCCCTGTCCGCCAAGTATCTCGGCGGGCGGGCCACGCCCTCCAGTGTCCGCTGGGCGTCGAACCAGGGCCGGCGGTGGGGCTCCTGCACGCTGCTGGACGGATCGATCCGGATCTCCACGCGCGTGCAGGGCATGCCCGCCTGGGTCCTCGACTACGTCCTGCTGCACGAACTCGCCCACCTGCTGCACGCGGGCCACGGCCCCAGCTTCTGGAAGATCCTGGAGGCGTACCCGAAGACGGAGCGTGCCCGCGGCTTCCTGGAGGGTGCCTCCTACGCGCAGGACGACGTGGCGTCCCCGACCTCGGACGAGGAGGACTGAGCTCCCTGACGGGGGCGGGCGCGAGCGACCTCCCGGCGAGGGGCCGGCAGGATGAATCTCCTCACACCATGCTGCATCCTGTCCGGCGGGGGGCCACGATGAGAGAAGCAGGCCGTCGCACCCAGGTCGGCGAGCCGCACCGCATCATGGAGGATGACATGACGCAATGGACGTCGTCGGACACGATCACCCCGCTCCAGGACGACGAGATCTGGGACCTTCTGTCCATGATCCCGATCGGCCGGCTCGCGACGGCGGCCGCGGGCGAGCCAGACATCTTCCCGGTCAACTTCGCGGTGGCGAACCGCGAGATCTACATCAAGACCACGCCGGGCAGCAAGCTCGTGGAGGCCGCCGTCAACCCCAAGGTGGCGTTCGAGGTGGACCAGTGGGGCCCGGACTTCGCGGACTCCGTGGTGATCAAGGGCACCGTGCGGATCCTGGACACGGACGCGGAGATGGCCGTGGCGGAGGCGACCGGACTGGCCACCTACACGACCACGGAGAAGACCGAGTGGCTCCGGATCACCCCCACGGAGGTCTCCGGCCGCAGGTTCGCCCGCGCCGAGCGCGGGGAGTGAGGGATCGCGCGGGGTGGGCGCCACCCCGCGCGTCAGCTCCTGCCGGTGTCGTCGCCGAGGATCTCCCGCAGCGCGGCGTCGACGTCGGCGTGCTCCTCGGCCGCGGCGGCGCGGCGCGCGGGGTAGCCCGCGGGGTCGTCCAGGTCGTCCGTGACCGGCAGCAGGTCCGGGTGGTCCCAGACGCTGTCGCGCGCGGCCTGTCCGCCGTCGTTCATCAGGATCGTGAACAGCCGGGCCGCGTCGCGGGAGCGGCGCGGGCGCAGCTCCAGCCCGACGAGCGTGGCGAACGTGTGCTCCGCGGGGCCTCCGGCGGCCCGGCGGCGGCGGATCATCTCGCGCAGGGCCACCGAGTGGGGCAGGTGAGGCAGCGCCGCAGCCGCCGCGACCTCGTCGACCCAGCCTTCGACCAGTGCGAGCGTCGTCTCCAGCCGGAGCAGCACCGCCTTCTGCTCGTCCGTGTTCTGCAGCCCGAACACGCCGCCTGACAGCGCCCCGCGCAGGGCGTCCGGATCCGACATGTCGATGTCGCGCACCTGGGACTCGAGCACGTCCAGGTCGATGGTGATGCCGCGCGCGTACTGCTCCACGATCCCCAGCAGGTGTCCGCGCAGCCAGGTGACGTGCGTGAACAGACGGGTGTGCGCGGCCTCGCGCAGCGCGACGAAGTGCCGGACCTCGTCCGGCGGGGCGTCGAGGCCCTCCGCGAACTTGTCGACGTTGGTCGGCAGCAGCACGGTGTGCGCGTCGTCGAGCAGCGGGAGGCCGATGTCGGTGGCGCCGAACACCTCGCGCGACAGCGTCCCGGCCGCCTGCCCCACCTGCATGCCGAACACGGCCGAGCCGAGCCGGCGCATCATCTGTGCCGGGTCCATGCCGAGACCCGCCAGCGCCCCGGCGGGCATGCCGGGCATCGCGACGCCGTCGTCCACGCCCTCCGGGAGCTGGTCCGCGAGCACGGTCGCGAGGGCGTCGGCGACCGACGCCGCGACGGGCGCGGCCAGCTTGTTCCACGCGGGCAGTGTCGCCTCCACCCACTCCGAACGAGACCACGCGCGAGCCGTCCCGACGGACGGCGGCAGGTCGGTGACGGCGTCCAGCCAGAGCTCGGCGACCGAGAGGGCGTCGGTGGCGGCCTTGGCCTGGCCCCCGGTGAGGGAGGGGTCGCCCTCGGCGACGGCGACCTGGCGCGCGACGTCGTGCGCGACGTCGGAGTTGACCGGGCCGGTGCCGGGCTCCGCGAGCATCCGCTGCACCTGGGAGAGCGCGAACTGCATCATCATCGGGTCCTGGGCGCCGGACATCGTCGACGGGTCGAAGCCGCGCGCACGCATCTCGGCGAGCACCTCGTCGGCGCCGTCACCGAGCATGGAACGGAGCATTTCCTCCCACGGCTGGTCGCCGCGGCTGGGGTTCTCGGTCATGTTGCTCCTCGTTCGTTCGGCGGGATTCCCGCGGGCCTCCCCGTGGCCGCTGGGGACAGGCCCCGTGGCCACCGTATCCACGTGTGACCAACTCCGGGGACCACGGGGTGGGTTCCCGACTTCGCTCTCGGCGCACAAGAACGCAGGGGAGGTCCGCTCGCAGGGATCCTCCAGGCGAATGAGGGATGATGAGGCGGTGACGTCGAGCGATCTCGAGAACTCCAGGCCGTCCGGCCGGGCGCGCATGACCGGTGCCGGCTCAGCGATCTCCCCGGGCGGCGCCGCGGACCGGGAGGGTGCCCTGGACGCCGTCGTGTACCCGGACGCGCCTCCGGTCACACGCCGGACGGTCACCCTGGGCGTCACGTTGCTGCTGACGGCGGCACTGGCCGCCGTCGCGCTCGTCCTGCCCGCCCCCTACGCGGTGCGCGCGCCCGGTCCCACCGAGAACACGCTGGGGGAGCAGGACGAGACGCCGCTCATCGAGGTCGACGGTGCGAGGACGTACGAGTCGACGGGGGAGCTGCGGCTGACGACCGTCTCGGTCTCCGGGGGGCCGGGGTACCCGGTGACCGCCGGGCAGGTGGTGCAGGCGTGGCTGGACCCGACGCGGTCCGTGGTCCCGGTCGAGGCGATCTTCCCCGAGGAGACCACCGCCGAGGAGCAGCAGGAGGTGAGCCAGGCGGAGATGGTCAGCTCGCAGGAGTCGGCCACCGCGGCCGCGCTCACCGAGCTCGGCGAGGCCGTGCCGGCCACCCTCGAGGTCACGGGGGCCGAGCCGGGGACGGGCGCGGACGGCGTGGTCGCCGAGGGCGACGTCATCGTCTCCTTCCAAGGCGCGCCGGTCGCGACGTACGCGCAGCTCATCGACCGGCTCGCGGAGACCGAGCCGGGGGCCGACGTCGTCCTCGGCGTGCGGCGCGACGGCGAGACGCGGGACCTCACGATCACCACGGGTGGCGTCGAGGGGAGTGACCGCGCCGTGATGGGGGTGTACATCGACCCGCAGTACGACTTCCCGATCGACGTGTCGATCCAGATCGAGGACATCGGCGGCCCGAGCGCCGGGATGATGTTCGCGCTCGGCATCATCGACAAGCTCACCGCCGAGGACGAGGCCAACGGTGAGGTCATCGCGGGAACGGGGACGATGAGCCCGGAGGGGGTCGTCGGTGCGATCGGCGGCATCGAGCAGAAGCTGTACGGGGCACGGCGCGACGGCGCCACCTGGTTCCTCGCGCCCGCGGGGAACTGCGCCGAGGTGGTGGGCAACGTGCCGGACGGGCTCCGCGTGGTCCGGGTCGAGACGTTGGGCGACGCCCGCGAGGCGATGGAGGCGATCGGGGCCGGCGAGGGCGAGAGCCTCGCTCCCTGCTCGGCGGCGTCGTAGATGTGGGAACCTTGTGATCGTCCCGCCCGTTGCCCCTGGGTAGGTACTGACAATCCGACGAGAGCAGTGAGGTAACAACGCCGTGTCCTTCGCCGTACCGCGTCCCCGGCAGGGTGGCGCTCCCCCCGCTCGCCGACGGAGTCCGCTTGGGGCGGCGATCGTCGCGGTCGCTGTCGTGGTGGTCGCCCTCCTGTTGATGGCCCAGTTCTGGACCGAGATCCTCTGGTTCGAGCAACTCGGCTTCTCCCAAGTGATCTGGACCGAGTGGATCACCCGCGGCCTGCTGTTCGTGGCGGGCTTCCTCGTGATGGGCGGCGCTGTGTTCGCGTCGTTCGCCGTCGCGTACCGGTCGCGCCCCATGTACGTCCCCAGCGCCGAGCAGGCCACGCTGGAGCAGTACCGCGAGGCGATCGAGCCCCTGCGCAAGGTCGTGACGTTCGCGGCGCCCGTGCTCGTCGGGTTCTTCGCCGGGATCGCGGCGTCGGCCCAGTGGCAGACGGTCCTGATGGCCCTGAACTCCGAGATGTTCGGCGAGACCGACCCGCAGTTCGGGTTGGACCTGTCGTTCTACGTGTTCCTGCTCCCGGCGCTGCGCAGCATCGTCGGTTTCCTCATGGCCGTGGTCATCATCTCCGGCATCGCGGGTGTCGTGACCCACTACCTGTACGGCGGACTGCGGATCGGGCCGTCGCAGGGCAACATCCCGCGCACCACGAACGCCGCGCGGATCCACATCGCCGTCCTCGGCACCGTGCTGATGCTCCTGTTCGCCGCGAACTACTGGTTCGACCGCTACTCGATCCTGAACAGCGCCGGCAACCGGTTCGACGGCGCGTCCTACGCCGACGTCAACTCGGTGATCCCCGCCAAGGGAATCCTCGCGGTGGTCGCGCTGCTGGTCGCGGTGCTGTTCCTGGCGACGGTCTTCCGCGGGAACTGGCAGCTTCCGGCGATCGGCGTCGGGCTCATGGTCGTCTCCGCGATCGTGATCGGCGGGATCTACCCGTCCATCGTGCAGCGTTTCCAGGTCACGCCGAACGCGCAGGAGCTGGAGCAGCCGTATATCCAGCGCAACATCGACGCGACGCTCACCGCGTTCGACATCGAGGACGTCGAGACGCAGAACTACAACGCGACGACGGAGGCCGAGGAGGGCGCGCTGCGCGCCGACGCCAACACGACGGCGTCGATCCGCCTGCTCGACCCGGAGATCGTGTCGCCGTCGTTCCGGCAGCTGCAGCAGAACAAGCAGTACTACAACTTCAGCGACTCCCTCTCCGTGGACCGTTACGAGATCGACGGGGAGAGCCGGGACACCGTCATCGCCGTGCGCGAGCTCAACCAGGACGGCCTGGGTGCCGACCAGCGCAACTGGGTGAACGACCACACCGTGTACACGCACGGCTACGGCGTGGTGGCCGCCTACGGCAACCAACTCGGCCCGGGCGGCCAGCCGGCCTTCTTCGAGGGCGGCATCCCGTCCGAGGGCGCGATCACCGAGCTCGAGGGCGACTACGAGCCGCGCATCTACTTCTCACCCTCCACCGCGAACTACTCCGTGGTCGGCAAGCCGGACGACGGCAGTGAGCCGTGGGAGCTCGACTACCCGGCCGACGACGCCGACGGCGGGGACCAGGTCAAGACGACGTTCGAGGGCGACGGCGGGCCGAGCATCGGGTCGTTCGGCAGCAAGCTCCTCTACGCGCTGAAGTTCGGCGAGGAGCAGCTGCTGCTCTCGGACCGCGTGACCGAGGAGTCGCAGATCCTCTACGACCGCGACCCGCAGCAGCGTGTCGCCAAGGTCGCCCCGTGGCTGACGCTCGACAACCGGGTCTACCCGGCGGTGGTCGACGGGCGCGTGAAGTGGATCGTGGACGCGTACACGACGACGAACCAGTACCCCTACTCGGCCTTCACCCAGATGCAGGAGGCCACGACGGACACCCTCACCCTGCAGCAGGAGGGGGCGCCCGTGAACCTGCCGGCCGAGGTGAACTACATCCGCAACTCGGTCAAGGCCACGGTCGACGCCTACGACGGCTCGGTGGACCTGTACGCCTGGGAGCCGGAGGATCCGGTGCTCAAGACCTGGGAGAACGTGTTCCCGGGCTCGGTGCAGCCGCTGGAGGACATCTCGGGCGAGCTCATGAGCCACATGCGCTACCCGGAGGACCTGTTCAAGGTGCAGCGCAGCCTGCTCACCGAGTACCACGTCACCGACGCGAGCGACTTCTTCTCGGGCAACGACTTCTGGAACAACCCGGAGGACCCGACGTCGGACGCCACGGTGAGCCCGCTGCAGCCGCCGTACTACCTCACGCTGCAGATGCCCGGGCAGGAGGAGTCGGCGTTCTCGCTGACGTCGACCTTCATCCCCGGCGGTAACACCCCACGGCAGGTGCTGACCGGCTTCCTGGCCGCGGACGCCGATGCCGGGTCCACCGAGGGTGAGAAGGACGAGGACTACGGCACGCTGCGACTCCTCGAACTGCCACGGGACACCACCGTGCCAGGCCCCGGCCAGGTGCAGAACATCTTCAACTCCGACCCGGTGGCCGGTGAGCAGCTGCGCATCCTGGAACAGGGGCGCTCGACGGTGCTGCTCGGCAACCAGCTCACCCTGCCGGTGGGCGGCGGTCTCGTGTACGTGCAGCCGGTGTACATCCAGTCCGCCGCGGGCACGAGCATCCCGCTGCTGCACAAGGTGATGGTGGCGTTCGGCGACGAGGTCGGCTACGCCGACACGCTCACGGAGGCGCTCGACCAGGTGTTCGGCGGTGACTCCGGGGCCGAGGCGGGCGACGCCGACGGATCCACGGAGGGCGAGGCGCCGGAGGCTCCGGTCGACGGCGAGGAGCCCGTCGTACCCGAGGACCCGACCGGTACCGAAGAGCCCGCCGAGGAGCCCACCGAGGAGCCGGGCGAGGAGCCCGCGGTGCCCACCGGCGACCTCGAGGAGGCGCTGCAGCGCGCGGCCGACGCGATCCAGGCGGCGGAGCGGGCGCAGCAGGACGGCGACTGGACGGCCTACGGCGAGGCGCAGGACGACCTCCAGCAGGCCATCGAGGACGCGATCGCGGCGGAGCAGGCGGCGGCCGAGTAGGCCGTGAGCCACCGGCGGTCCCGGGAGCGGGCAGCGGCTCGCTCGCGGGACCACCGGCCGGCGCGAACCGTCACACCCGGCGGGCGACGATCATCGAGTTGATGACGTCGCCCGCCGGGTGTTTCACGTCCAGGACGTCGAACCCGGTCATCGTGGCCGGGTCGATCTCCGGGTACAGCAGCGCCCGCAGGCCGTGCGCGCTGCGGGCGAGCAGGAGCGCGCCCGGTCGCATGCGGTCGGCGAGCGAGCGCAGCATCGCCACCTTGGCCGTCGTCGTCGTCCCCACGAGGGCCGCCAGGACCACGAGGTCGTACTCGAGCAGGGGGACGCCGGCGGCGTCGTCGTGCACGACGACGGTGCCGGGGTCGCGGGTCGCCTCGAGGAGCCTGCGCGCGGCCGCGACGGCCGCGGGATCACGGTCGACGCCGACAGCCCGGGTGCCGAGGCCGTGGGCGTACCCGGTCGCGGTGAGCGGGAGCGGACCGCACCCGAGGACGACGACGGAGCGGGGCGCCCGGCGGCCCAGGTGCCGGCGGAGCAGGTGCAGCTCCATGGCCACGAGATCGCGGTAGTTGTCGCGGTAGGGGAAGCGGCCGAGCTCGGCGACCGGGTCGTCGGCGGCGGCGACGCGGTGCGACCAGTACGCCTCCAGCTCGCACTCGCCGCGCGCGCTCAGGTCGCGGAGCCGGTCCACCCGCGCGGCGATCCCGGGGTGGGCGCCGACCTGCCGTGCGACCGCCCCGGGTGTGGTCGTGACGGTGCGGACCACTTCGGAGAACAGCCGGTCCACGTCGGGGCCGGGTGCCAGCGAACCGAGGGCGGTGAGCTCGTCGGTGAGACGGGCGAGCCTCTCGGCGACGGTGGCGGCGTCAGCGGATGCGAGATCGACGAATGCGGAGGTCGCGTCGGGGGGCATGAGCAGGAGCCTGACACGTCGGAACGGTTCGAACACGTGTGACCTGCGTCTCCACCGGCCGATCGGGTTTGCACTCCGGTCTGCGGTCGCGTAGTGTTCATATCACCGACGCGGGGTGGAGCAGTTCGGTAGCTCGCTGGGCTCATAACCCAGAGGTCGGAGGTTCAAATCCTCCCCCCGCTACCAGAGAGAGGCCCTCACCAGTAGAAATACTGGTGAGGGCCTCAGTTTTATGCTCCGGCGGGGGAAATCCGGGTCCCATGAGGGCCAGTGGTGACAGGCTGTCGGCACCCAGAGGTCGGAGGTTCATCCTCTCCCGCTACCAGTGTGATGACGCGGGACATCGTTCATATCGGGAGTCTGGCCAGCGGCCGGGCTCCCGTTCGTTGTTTCGCAGTAGCTGCGGTCGGGGTCGATGGTGCTGGTCGGGCGTTCCCTTCCGTGCGAAGGGCACCCACACCTCGTGTGCTATAGCCGGCTGTCGTCGGCGAGGGCTGGTCTCCGACGAGACACCCAGGTAGGCCCGGTTGATCGCTTCGCGGGCTGGCTTGGGGGGGGCGCCGAGGGCTCGGGATCTGGACGAACATGGTCGGGTAGCCCGGCATCTCGCCGCTCAGGCTGTTTCGGACGATGTGGTTCGCACCGGAGACGTCCTCGCCCATGACCGCGACCGGCAGGATCGTCGTCAGCTCCAGCGCGCTGCGGGACTGCTTGATGAGGTCCCAGGCGGCCTTTCGGCGAGGACCTTGCTGCGCCTGTAGGCGTCGACACGCGGGCCGTCCAGCGACAACCAGTCGTCCTCGGTGAACACGTGGTCGATATGACCGTGGCCGAACCCGACGGCGTGGAACGCGGAGGTCAGCACCACACGCTTGACCCCCGCATTCCGGGCGGAGCGGAGGGCGCAGAGCGCACCGCCGCGGGCGGGGCGACGCCCCCTCCTCGTCCTTGACGTTGCCGGTGTGGATCGGTGAGGCAAGGTGGATGACGTAGTCCATGCCGGCAACCGCGTCCGGCTCAGGGCGTGACCCGGCGCAGGCCCTGCGGCGTCTGGCCTGGGTGTCAGCGGTGGGCGACGTCTGCCATGTTCTCCAAGGCCCAGCGACCGAGCTCCTGCAGCAACGGCAGCAGTTGCTGACCGGATGACGTGAGGGCGTAGGTGACCGCGACGGGTGGTCCAGGATCGACATCGCGGGTGACGAGCCCGGCATCGGCGAGCTCGGAGAGCCGGTCCGACAGCACCGCATCGCTGATGCCGCTGACGGCGCGTCTCACGGCCACGAACGACAGCGGCCCTGAGCCGAGGACGGCCACGATCATGCCGTTCCAGCGCTTGCCCAAGATCGAGAAGGCGAGCGTGATCGCCGCGTCACATTGGTGCGTCTGCGCGCCGTCATCTGCCATCGCACCAGTCTACCCGTGCTACAGTCTCACTAGTCGCTCTGATTTACAGAGTCACTCTGAAAATATGAAGTGGAGCTGTCGTGACCCTCTTCCGTCTGGACGCAAGCATCTTCCCCGCCACCTCGACCAGCCGCTCCCTCGGCGACCTCGTCGAGGGAGAATGGACCTCGGCCCACCCCGCGTCGACCGTGGTGCGCCGTGACCTCGCCACCGCCCCGGTCCCGGCCACCGCGTGGCCGGACGCCGTGCAAGGCGGGTTCACCCCGGAGGACCAGCGCACCGAGGCGCAGCGCGAGGCGATCGCCCTGGCCCGTGCCTTCGCCGACGAGCTCACCGACGCCGACGCGCTCCTGTTCAATGTGCCGTTGTACAACTACGGCGTCTCACAGCATTTCAAGACCTGGTTCGACCTCGCCTACACCGACCCGCGAATCGACCCTCAAGGCACCGCGCTGCGCGGCAAGCCCGCCACGCTGGTCACGGTGCTCGGCGGCAACTACACCGAGGGCTCGCCCAAGGAGGGCTGGGACCACTCCACCGCCTGGCTGCGCCGCGTGCTGGAGGACGTCTGGGGCCTCGACCTGCGTGTCGTGCACCGCGCGTTCACGCTCGTCGGCATCAATCCAGCGCTGGACGCCTTCGCCGGACCGGCCGCCGAGCTCAAGCGCAACGCCGAGGCGGACGCCGTCCGCTGCGGGCGCGAGCTGGCTGAGGCGCGCGCAATGCGGAAGGTCTGACCTGCTCGATGTGGCGATCACGCCGCGCGGCATCTGGGCCGACGGTGACGACGTCATCGTCCGTGTCGACAGCACGGCCCGCGCACGCGACGGCAAGCCGTACAACAAGGGATATCTCTACATCCTGACGATGAAGGACGCGCGGTCTGAGGCCGAGTTGCCCGGCTCGGCGGAACCGGCCCCAGCGGGCCGCGAGCTCATGCGGCCCGCTGGGGCGGGGGCGGAATCCCGGCCGGCTACGGATCGTCCACGCCCCACGATCCCGGTCACCCGCTAGAGGTGCTCGACCAGCTTGTCAAGTGGTCCTGACCGGTCCGGCGTCAGCGGGCGACCGGGGCGTCGAAGTCGATGTCCACGAGCGCTGCGAAGTGATCGCGGAGCGAGGCTGAGATGTCGACGGCTTCCGGATCGAGGAGCCACTGGGTCTGAAGTCCGTCCATCAGCGCGATCGCCGCGATCGCCGCGCTCCTCGGGTGGATCGTGCTCCTCATCCGTCCCTGGAGAAGGAGATCGTCGAACGCCGTCGTCAGCTGGTCGCGCAAGGTCTCGTAGCGGGCGACGAAGTACGCGTGCGCCGGGTGGCTCGACGAGATGGCCTCTCCGGAGATGGCGGAGAAGAACTTCACCGAGGTGCGGGTGCGTGCAAGGCCGGCCGCCATGCGGACGATGCCGCGCAGCGATGCCTCACCGTCCGTGAAGTCGCTCGACATCATGCTGTTGATGGACTCGCGCCGGCGCTCGAGCACGGCCAGGAGCAGCGCCTTCTTGGACGGGAAGTGATGCAGCAGCCCGGCCTCGCTCATCCCGACCCGAGCCGCGATGAGCCGCAGCGAACCGGATCGGAAGCCCTCCTCCGCGAAAACCTCCAGCGCGGCGTCGAGGATCGCCGTTCTCGTCGCTCGGCTCGCCGCGTGCTGACCGCGCGTTTTCGGTGATGGGGTCCGGTCGACGTCGTCCATGCGGGTCAGCGTAGTCCGCGCTGCTCGCCGCTGTGGGCCCAAATATGTACGAGCGTTCATTCGGGAAATCTGGTACCGTCGCCGCAGAAGCGCTCCGACGGAGGAGTGCAACGAGTCAAGAGGACCAACGATGTTCCGATCGAAGACGAAGTTGATCGCCGTGACGCTCGCCTCCGTGCTGGCCCTTTCGGGGTGCGCGGCGAGTACGGGAGCGGAGGACGACGGCGACGGCGCCACCCTGACCCTGGGTGCTGTCAGCTCACCGGCCACGCTCGACCCGTCCGGATCCAAGTGGGGGAGCAGTGCGCCGTTCTACCAGGCGGTATTCGACACGCTCCTGCTGGCCACCCCGGAGGGAACGATCGAGCCGTGGCTCGCCACGGACTGGGCGTACGACAAGGACAACACCGAGCTGACGCTGACCATCCGCGACGACGTCACCTTCACCGACGACTCCCGGCTCACGGCCGACGTGGTGGTCCAGAACCTGGAGCGGTTCCGGGACGGGACGTCGCCCAACGCGGGTGACCTGAGCAGCGTCGTCTCGATCGAGGCTCCTGACGACACCACCGTGGTCCTGGGGCTGGATGCTCCCAACCCCGCGCTGCTGAACTACCTGACCCGCGACGCGGGCCTCGTGGGCAGCGCCGAGAACTTCGACAACCCGAGCATCGCCACGGAGCCGATCGGATCCGGGCCGTACGTGCTCGACGCGTCCGCCACGGTCACGGGAACGAGCTACGCCTACGAGGCGAACCCCGACTACTGGAACCCGGACGCGCAGCACTACGGCGCGATCACGATCAACGTGTTCACCGACCCGACCTCCGCGCTCAACGCGATCAAGGCGGGCGACGCCAACGGGATGAAGGTCGCCTCCAACGACTACCGCACGGAGGTCGAAGGCGCCGGATGGACGGTGCACGAGCACCAGCTCGAGTTCCAGGGCGTGCTGCTCTTCGACCGGGGCGGTGACATGGCTCCCGAGCTCGCCGACGTCCGCGTGCGACAGGCGATCAACCACGCCTTCGACAAGGAGGCGCTGCTCTCCGCGCTGCAGAGCGATCACGGTACGCCGACGACGCAGGTGTTCCCCGAGACGAGCCCAGGGTTCGACCAGGCGCTCGACGAGCGCTACCCGTACGACCCCGAGAAGGCCAAGGAACTGCTCGCCGAGGCGGGATACCCCGACGGGTTCACGATCAGCATGCCCAGCACGTCCCTCGTCGCCCCCGCCACATGGACCCTGCTGACGCAGCAGCTGGCCGACGTCGGCATCACCGTGGAGCTCACCGATCCGGGCAACAACTTCCTCTCCGAGATGCTCGCGCCCAAGTACCCCGCCGCGCTGATGATCCTGGAGCAGAACCCGGACTGGCAGCTGATCCAGTTCATGATCTCCCCGACCGCGCCGTTCAACCCGTTCGGCTTCCAGGACCCGGAGGTCGACGAGTACCTCCAGGAAATCCAGACCGGCGACGACGACGAGCGCGCGGACGCCGCGAGGGAGCTCAACGAGTACATCGTCGAACAGGCGTGGTTCGCGCCGTGGTTCCGGTTGCAGGGAGCCTTCGCGACGGACGCGAACACGACGGCAGAGCTGCTGCCGACGAACTCCTACCCCGCGCTCTACGACATCGTTCCGGTCGGCTGACCCTCTCAGCTCTCGCATGGAGGCTTGAAACGTGCTCTTCTTCGCCGTCCGGCGGATCCTCGCCGGACTCGTGCTGATCGCCGTCATATCGATGCTCGCCTTCTCTCTCCTCTACGCCGGCGGCGGCGACATCGCGCGCCGCATCCTGGGTGAGAACGCGACTCCCGAGACGGTCGAGAAGAAGGCCCAGGAGCTGGGACTGGACCGTCCGCTCCTGACCCAGTACCTCGACTGGGCCGCGTCGGCGGTCACCGGCGACTTCGGAAGGTCCTGGTTCAACGGGCAGCTCGTGGCGGTCAGCCTGTCCAGCCGGGTCGCCGTGACGCTGTCGATCGTCGTGGGAGCCACGCTCCTGTCCGCGATCATCGCCGTGGGTCTCGGTGTCCTCGCCGCCCGGCGGGGCGGGGTCGTCGACGCCGTCACGCAGTTCGTCTCGGTGGTCGGGTTCGCGGTGCCGGGATTTCTCATCGCGCTCGCGCTCGTGATCCTCTTCGCGATCCAGCTCGGATGGTTCAAGGCGACCGGGTACGTCCCCATGACCACGTCGTTCGGTGGATGGCTCTCCTCGGTGACCCTCCCCGTCGTGGCGCTGTCCGTCGGGGCGATCGCGACAGTGGCGCAGCAGGTCCGCGGGTCGGTGCTCGACGCGCTCTCCCGCGACTACGTGCGCACCCTCCGTAGCCGCGGGCTGAGCATGAACCGCGTCGTTCTCAAGCACGTCCTGCGCAATGCGGGCGGCCCAGCGCTTGCGGTGCTGGCGGTGCAGTTCATCGGACTCATCGGCGGGGCGGTCATCGTGGAGCAGATCTTCGCCATGCCCGGGCTCGGGCAGCTCACCGTGCAGGCGACGTCCTTGGGCGACATACCGATCGTCATGGGGGTCGTGATCACGGTGGCCGTCATCGTGGTGGTCGTCAACCTCACCATCGATCTGGCCCAGGCAACACTGAACCCGAAGGTGAGGCGCTCATGACCGGGCACTCCGCTCCTGTCACGGCACCCGCGCGCGTTTCCCTCCTGCGGCGCCTGCTGCGCCGTCCGCTCGGACTGTCCTCACTGCTGTTCCTGGCGCTGGTGCTGGTCGTCGCGGTGATCGGTCCGTGGATCGCGCCCTTCGACCCGAACAGGGCGGCGATGGACCTCATCCTCGCCCCGCCGGGAGCGGAGCATCTTCTGGGCACCGACAACTCGGGGCGTGACGTTCTGTCGCGACTTCTGGCCGCCACCCAGATCAGCGTCGCGGCTGCGGCCCTGGCGACGGTCGTGGCGCTGTCGGTCGGGGTGATCGCGGGACTGATAGCCGGCTACTACCGCGGATGGTTCGACGGCGTCGCGTCCTGGGTCACGTCACTCGTCATGGCTCTCCCCGGGCTGGTGGTGCTTCTCGCGGCTCGTGCCGTCCTCGGACCCTCGGTGTGGATCGCGATGCTGATCTTCGGGCTGCTCCTCGCCCCCGCCTACTACCGGCTCGTCCACGCGGCCGTGTCCGCCGTCCGCGGCGAGCTGTACGTCGACGCCGCGCGCGTCTCCGGGCTGGGGGACGCCCGCATCATCGGGAGGCACGTCCTTGCCGCCGTCCGCGCCCCCATCATCATCCAGTCCGCGATCGTCGCCGGCATCGCGATCGCCATCCAGTCGGGGCTGGAGTTCCTCGGTCTCGGCGACCTGCGTGTGCCGACCTGGGGCTCGATGCTGAACGACGGCTTCCTCAGCATCTACCGCATGCCGCTGCTCATGGTCTGGCCGTCCCTGGCGATCGCCCTGACCTGCATCGCGCTGACGATCCTCGCCAACTCGATGCGCGACGAGCTCGAAATGGTGGCTGTCCGGCGACGTCGTCGCAAACTGCCGAAGCCGGTGGAGTCCACCATTCTCGTGGACTCGCCGGAGGGCCGTGAGCCGGAGCGGCTGGTCCCCGAGGACGCCGTCATCCGGCATGCGGACGACGACCACAGCGGAACCGGTGAAGCCGAGCCACTGCTGTCGGTCGCCGGCCTGCGGGTCGGCTACGAGCAGCCCGACGGAACAACGGCCGAGGTCGTGCACGGCGTGTCGTTCGACGTCCGCCGGGGAGAGGTGCACGGACTCATCGGTGAGTCCGGGTCGGGCAAGACGCAGACCGCTTTCGCCGTGCTGGGCCTCCTGCCTCGCGGTGGGCGCGTCACGGGCGGAACCGTCACCTACGCCGGGACGTCCCTGGAGGGTGGCGACGAGCGGTCGTACCGCGGTATCCGCGGTCACCGCATCGGATACATCCCGCAGGAGCCCATGTCCAACCTCGACCCGTCCTTCACGGTCGGCAGCCAGCTGGTGGAACCCATGCGCGTCGTGCTCGGCATGAGCCGGAAGGACGCGACCGAGAAGGCGCTGGCCCTCCTCGAACGGGTGGGTATCGCTGATCCCCGGCGCACGTTCGAGGCGTTCCCCTTCGAGATCTCGGGCGGGATGGCGCAGCGCGTGCTGATTGCCGGCGCGGTGTCGACCGATCCGGAACTGATCGTCGCCGACGAGCCGACGACCGCCCTCGACGTGACCGTGCAGAGCGAGGTCCTGGACCTGCTGCGTGACCTGCAGCAGGAGCGCGACATGGCCATGCTCCTGGTGACGCACAACTTCGGTGTCGTGGCCGACCTGTGCAACCGGGTCACGGTCATGCGCGAAGGGCTCTTCGTCGAGTCCGGGCCCGTCCGCACCATTCTCCAGCGTCCGCAGCATCCGTACACGCAGATGCTTCTGTCCGCCGTCCTCGACGGCGGTCCGCCTCGCCCGGCTCTGGGCGCGAACATCGGGACGGCACCATGAACCAGACTCTCCTCGACGTCGAGGACCTCGTCGTCGAATACCCCGCCAAGGGGTTCCGCGCCAAGCCCTACCGGGCCCTCGACGGCGTCTCGCTCTCGATCATGCCGGGCGAGACCCTCGGGCTCGTCGGTGAGTCGGGTTCGGGCAAGACGACGCTCGGCCGTGCCCTGCTCGGACTCGTACCGGTGGCTGGAGGCTCCGTCAGGTTCGGGGGAGACGAGATCGGATACCTCGACCGGCGTGCGCGACGCGCGCTGAGTTCCGAGATACAGGTCGTCTTCCAGGACCCGTACTCGTCGCTGAACCCGTCGATGAGCATCGGCCAAATCCTCGCCGAACCGCTCACGGCGACGGGAACGAAGAGCAGGAGAGCGGCCGAGCGCGTCCAGGACCTGCTCGACGCCGTGGGCCTACCGTCGGATGCGGCGACCCGCCTGCCCCGTGAGTTCTCCGGCGGGCAGAGACAGCGGATCGCGATCGCGCGGGCGCTGGCCCTGGACCCGAAGCTGATCGTCTGCGACGAGCCCGTCTCGGCGCTGGACCTCTCGACGCAGGCGCGCGTGCTCGACCTCTTCATCGAGCTCCAGGAGCGAACCGGCGTCGCCTACTTGTTCATCACCCATGACCTGGCCGTGGTGCGCCACATCAGTCACCGGGTCGCGGTCATGCACAGGGGTGAGATCGTCGAGACCGGCACGGGAGAGCAGGTGACCTCCCGGCCGGAGCACCCCTACACCCGGCGGCTGTTCCTCGCGGCGCCCCTGCCCGATCCCGACAAGCAGCGCGAACGTCGGCTCGCGCGAACGGCCATGGCCGTGGAGGTCTCCTGATGACAGCACCGGGTTCCACCATCGAGCTGCCCGACTTCGAGCTCGTCGGGCTCCTGCCGGGCGAAGGAGACCCTGCCGTCCTCGCCGACCACGAATCGGGCGAGTGGTGCCGCGCGGTCGTTCCAGGCGGCGTGCACGAGTCCTTGATCGAGGAGGGAAGGATCGACCACCCGTTCTTCGGCGCCGACGAGCGCAAGGACGCGTGGATCGACGAGCGCGAGTGGTGGTACCGCACCCGGTTTCCCCGGCCCGTCACGGCGCCGGGGCAGCGGACGACGCTGGTCTTCGACGGCCTGGACACGGTCGCGGAGATCTGGCTGAACGGCAGACGGCTGGGACGCCACTCGAACCAGTTCCGACCGGCCGAGTTCGACGTGTCGGACGAGCTCGCCGACGCCAACGTGCTTCTGGTCAGGTTCTCCCCGCCGCTGGCCGGCCGGGAGATCCCGCCGAGCGTGCAGCGCACGATCACCCGCATCTCCGAGGTGATGGGCAGGCCGGAGGCCGCCACCGAGTCCGGTGTCGGCCTGAGCGGGCTGCTGCCCCGGGCGACAAGCCTGCGGAAGGCCTCCTTCTCCTGGGGCTGGGACTTCGGGCCCAAGCTCCCGTCCATCGGGATCTGGCGCGGTGTGCGTCTGCGTCTCGAGCGGGGTGCCGCGATCACCGGGCACCACGTGGGCGTGACCGCCCTCGCGGCCGACCACTCCTCCGCGACCGTCGCCGTGCGTGTGGATGTGGACGCGTTCGACGCGACCAGGTGCTCGGTGCGGGTCGTCCTCGTCTCGCCCTCCGGTCGGCGGTTCGAGGCGACGGCTCCGGTCAGGGAGCGGTCCGCCGGCGTAGAGCTGAGGATCGACGATCCTGAACTGTGGTGGACCCATGACCTCGGACAGCAGAACCTCCACGACGTGCGGATCGAGCTGAGCGACGCGACCGGGGTGCTGGACGGCGTCGACGACACCGTGGGGCTACGGACGATCGTCCTGGACCGCCAGGAGGACGACGTGGAAGGGGGGCGCCTGTTCCGTTTCGTGCTCAACGGCGAGCCGCTCTTCGTGCGTGGTGCCGCGTGGCTTCCCGCCAGCGTCTTCGTGGGGTCCGTCTCGGCCGAGACGCACCGCGACCGCGTGCTGCGGGCCAGGGAGGGCAATCTCACGATGCTGCGCGTGTGGGGCGGCGGGGTCTACGAGCACGACTCGTTCTACGCGGCCTGCGACGAGCTCGGGGTCCTCGTCTGGCAGGACTTCATGTTCGCCTGCACGGACTACCCCAGCGGATCCGCGCGATTCGTCAGCGAGGTGAGGGCGGAGGCGGAGTATCAGGTTTCCCGGCTGCGGAACCGGGCGTGCCTGGCGCTCTGGGCCGGCAACAACGAGATCGAGGTGCTCCACCTCATCGCCTGGGGGGAGGTGGAGCCGGGGGACTGGGGCTGGTCGATCTTCCACGAGCTGCTGCCGCAGACGGTTGCGGAGCTGGACGGTCTCGTGCCGTACTGGCCGGGCAGCCCCTGGGGCGAAGGGGACGCGCTCGGTATCAACGGCGAGTCCGACGGGGACCGCCACGACTGGGAGGTCTGGCACGGGCTCACCATTCCCGGTCTGTCCACCGGTGAGCCGAGCTATCCCACGGTGGGCGACTCGCGGCACTACCGGCGCTACGCCGACGACTCGGGCAAGTTCATCAGCGAGTTCGGCATCCACGCCTCCCCCGAGCTCGCGACGCTCGAACGGTGGATGCCCGGTGTCGAGATCCACGACGAGGTCTTCGACCTCCACAACAAGGACAACCCCAAGAACAAGGGCGACGAGCTGCTGTCCGTCACCACGGGCATCCCGACGACTCTGCGCGAGTACATCGACCTCACCCAGGCGGTCCAGGCCGAGGGCATGAGCTTCGCCGTCGAGCACTTCCGGCGCCGCCAGCCCCACACCAGCGGTGCCCTCGTGTGGCAGTTCAACGACGTCTGGCCCGGGCTGACCTGGTCTCTCATCGACGTCGACGGCGTGCCGAAGTCGGCGTACTACGCTCTCGCGCGGGCAAGCGCTCCCGTGGCGGCGAGCTTCCGCGTCGCCGACGGACAGCTGGAGCTCTGGCTGGCCAACAACACCCGGGAGGAGATCGAGACGGAGCTGGACATCGAGGTGGGCCGCTTCGACGGCGCGGAGCGGAAGACCGAGCGGATCGCCGCACGGGTGCGGGCGGCGTCGTCGGCCATGCTCTGGTCCACGACGGCGCCCGACGACGGTGCGCACTATGCCTGGGTGTCGAGCCCCGACGGGCTCTTTCCCGATGCCCGGAAGCACTTCGCGGAGCTCGGCGAGCTCGCGCTGGGCGACAGCGAGGTGATCGTGGAGGCGACCGCTTCCGAACTGACGATCATCTCCGTCGGGTACAGCTACTCGGTGCGCATCGAGCAGCCCGTGCCGGGTATCCGGCTCAGCGACAACTGCTTCGACCTGCGCGACGGCGACCGGCGGACGATCACCGTGTCGGGTGTCGACGCCTCGACGCTGCGTGTCACGGCGACGCGACCCCGCGCCTCCGCGGGGGAGGAGGCGCTGTCGTGACCGAGACGGTGGCGGTGACCAGGACGACGTCGCTCGGCGTCGTCGTCGGGTCGCGGGATGCGTCGTCGGGGATCGATCGCTACCTCGGCGTCCCCTACGCCGCGGCGCCGACGCACGAGCGTCGCTTTGCCTACCCGGTCGCGCATCCGGGATGGCAGGGGGTCCGTGAGGCGACCTCGATGGGAGCGACGGCGCCGCAGGCGCCCTACGGGCCTGTCTCGAGCAGGTTCCTGGCAGCCGCGGAGGTACCGGGGGACGAATACCTCAACCTCAACATCTGGGCTCCGGAGGGCGCGACGGGGAGCCCGGTGATGGTGTGGGTGCACGGTGGAGCGCTGGCCCACGGCTCCAACGCCCTGGACGGCTACGACGGCTCGGCCTTCGCGCGGGACGGTGTCGTCTTCGTCAGCATCAACTACCGGGTCGGCGTCGAGGGCTTCTCCGTGCTCGACGGCGCACCCCTGAACATCGGGCTCGCCGACGTCGTCGCGGCGTTCCGCTGGGTGCGAGCCGAGATCGCCGCGTTCGGCGGGGACCCGGCCAACATCACCGCCGTCGGCCAGTCCGCCGGCGCGACCCTGCTCTGGGCGCTGCTGGCGCGCGACGACGCCCGGTCGCTCATGGACCGCGCGATCCTGCAGAGTGGTCCTCCGTCCGCAGCCGAGCCCCCGGTCGCGTCCCGCCTCACCCGGCGGATAGCGAAGCATCTCGGCGTGCCGGCGACTCGTGCCGCCTTCGCCGAGATCCCCGCCTCCCGGCTCTCCGATGCCGAGCAGACGGTCACCCACGGGTCCACACCGATAGGCGGTGGACTCGCGTACTCCCTCGCCATCGACGCGGAGCTCGTGCCCCGGCCTCCGCTGGAGTCGCTGCGCGACGGCGCGGCATCGGGAATCCCACTCCTGATCGGCTTGACCTCCGAGGAGTACCGGCTCTGGCTCGTGCCCACGGGCCTGGTCGACCGGCTGGGCTTCCTGCCGTTCGCGCTCGCGCGGCTCCGATACCGCGTGACGTCACGGATCATGAGGATCTACCGAGCGCTCCATCCGGGTGCAGCACGCGGTGAACTGCTCGGTCACCTGGCCGGGGACATGCTCATCGGACTGCCATACATGAAGATCGCGAAGGCGCGTGCGACACGGGGCGCGCCGACCCACTTCTACGAGTTCGCGTGGCGGAGCCCCGTGGCAGGACTGGGTGCCGCCCATGCCGTAGAGCTGGGCTTCGTCTTCGACCGGCTCGACTCAGCCGACTGGGAGGCGCTCTCCGGACCGGACGCCCCGCAGGGTCTGGCCGACGAGATGCACGCGGCGTGGGTCTCGTTCGCCCGGACGGGGGAACCAGGCTGGTCCGGCTGGCAAGAGGACGAATCGATCAAGGTGTTCGACACGGAGGCGCCCGCAGGCGACACTCCGTTGGTCCGGCGGCTGCGAGCCTGGCTCGCCTGATCGGCCCGGGGCTTCGATGCTCGCCGGCCGGCCGTGTCGGTCAGTCGGAGACGGGTGGCGTCGGAGCCTGTGGTGCGGCGCACACGAGGCGCAGCGCGAACTGCGCATAGGTCTCCGCCACTTCGTCGCGTGTCCGGGGCGCGCCGGGGGTCCACCACTCCGCGGCCCTGATGCCTATGGCGCCGATGGCGGTCACGGCGAGAAAGGTATCCGTCTCCGAGAACAGGCCGAGGCGCTGCCCGGCTTCGATGACCTCGGTCAGAGTCCGCTCCGCCTCGGCGCGGACGGCGAGGGCGAACTCGCGCTGTTCGCTGTCCAGCGAGCGGGTCTCCTGCGCGATCATCCTGGCTAGAGCGGGATAGTCGAGATTGACCGCGACGTGCGCCCGTACGAGCTCCCTGATCTGGTCCACGGGATCGCTTCCCGCCGCGTGCACGGCGGCGCGCAGCCGGTCGCGGTGCTCTTCGAGTCCGATCTTCACCAGCTCGAACAGCAGCTGCTGCTTGGAGGAGACATGGGCGTAGATCGCCCCCGGCTGCTGGTCGAGCGCGTCGGTGATGTCGCGCACGGAAACGGCGTGGTACCCCCGTTCACCGAAGAGCTGCAGCGCCATGGAGAACAGCCTGCGGCGCGACGCAGTGAGCTGCTGCCCATCGGGCAGGATGCCGCCCGTCGTCCTACTCGTCGTGATCGCCACGCGGATCCCTGATGAACATGCGTTCATCTTATCGTGGAGGGCCGCGGCGAGAGCGGGGAGACGCGGCTGCTGTGATCACGGCTCGCGGATGACCGGAACCCAGCGATCCGGGACCATTGGCCCTAACGCCGTGCCGCCGAAGGGCGGACATTTCAAGTGGACGACCGGATCTGTCCTCCGGAGGTGTGTGATGGCCGCCAAGCATGAGATCACCCGGCGGCTGGCCGTGTTCGGCAGCAGCCTGGCGATCCTCCTTGCGGGGCTCGCCCTGCCCGCGGCCGCCGAGCCCGAGACCCCGGTGGTCTACCCCGCCGGTTCGACGGTGGCCCGGGCTGATCGCCTGGGGTTCGACACCTGTACCGCACCGTCGCTCGCCGCACTGCGGGCGTGGCTGGGCACGTCGCCGTACAGCGCGGTGAACATCTACTTCGGTGGCAACAACCGCGGCTGCACCCAGCCGAACCTGACGAAGGGGTGGGTGCGCGACGCGAACGCGGCGGGCTGGAATCTGCTGCCCACCTACGTCGGGCACCAGCCGTACTGCATGTTCGGCACCAAGCCGAACCGCTACACCGCCTCGAACGCCACCTCCCGGGGAACGTCGGACGCCACGGACGCGGTCGTCCAGGCCAAGGCGCTGGGTCTGCTGCCGGGAAGCGCCCTGTACGCGGACGTCGAGCACTACGACCGCACCGATCCGACCTGCCGGACGGCGGTGCGCCGGTACGTCTCGGCGTGGACGAAGAAGCTCCACGCGGCGGGCTATCTGGCGGGCGTGTACGTCCACCAGGACTCGGGGCTGCGAGACCTGTCGGACTCCTACGACTCGACCACGTACGCCCGCCCGGACGCGGTGTGGATGGCCCGCTGGGACGGCGACCCGTCGCTGACCAGCTGGCCGACGGCGCCGAACTCGCAGTGGTCCGTCTTCCAGCGCGCCAAGCAGTACCGCGGCGACCACGACGAGACCTGGGGTGGCGTGACGATCAACATCGACTCCGATGCCATCAAGGCGCCCGTCGCCGCCGTCGCGCGGACCTACACGGTGACGAGCTCCACGTCGCTGAAGGCACGCACCGGGCCGTCCACCTCGACCTCCGTCGTCCGCACCTACGCGCCGGGCGCCTCGCTGCCCGTGGTGTGCCAGGGCACCGGGCAGAAGATCGGCACCACCACGGTGTGGAACAAGCTGCGCGGCGGGCGCTGGGTCAGCGACTACTACGTCTCGAACCGGTCGAACACGACCTGGAGCGCACCCGTTCCCCGTTGCCGGTGACGCCGCGCGCCTGATCGCGTGCGTCCGCAGTCCAACCGGCCGTGGTGCCCGACCGCCCCGGTCGGGCACCGCTCGCCTCCCGGCTCGGCGCGTGAGCGACAC
Organism: Myceligenerans xiligouense; assembly: GCF_003814695.1. Lineage (GTDB taxonomy): Bacteria > Actinomycetota > Actinomycetes > Actinomycetales > Cellulomonadaceae > Myceligenerans > Myceligenerans xiligouense. The sequence continues at coordinate 3,759,973 of NZ_RKQZ01000001.1, read as the reverse complement.
GGCCCGGTCACTCGGGTGACCGGGCCGCGCAGGTTGCCGCTCCCGCCGCTGCCGGAGGCGGAGGGAGCGGCGGTTCCTCAGGCCTGGACGAAGCTCAGGAGCGCTTCGTTGACCTCGGCGGCATGGGTCCACAGCAGGCCGTGCGGGGCGCCCTCGACCTCGACGTACCTCGCGTCGGGAAGTGCCGCGTGGAACGGGCGGCCCGTGGCGTCGATCGGGAGGATGTTGTCCTTGGTCCCGTGCAGGATGAGGGCGGGCTTGCCCGAGGCGCGCACGGCGGCGACGTCGTCCCGGAAGTCCTCGATCCACGTGGGAACCACCGCGTAGGCGGCTACCGGGGCGCTGCGCGTGGCGGTGTTCCAGCTGGCGGTGACCGCCTCCTGGCTGATCCGCGAGCCCAGCGTCTCGTCGAGGTTGTAGAAGTCGCTGAAGAACTGGGTGTACCAGGCGTACCGGTCGCCGCGGGCCGCCTCCGCGATGCCGTCGAAGACGGACTGGGGCACGCCGCCCGGGTTGTCGTCGGTTGCCAGGAGGAACGGCTCCAGCGACGCGAGGAACGCCAGCTTCGCGACGCGCTCGTGGCCGTGGTTCTTCACGTACCGCGCCAGCTCGCCGGTGCCCATGGAGAAGCCCACCAGGATCACGTCGCGCAGGTCGAGGGACTCCAGCAGGGTGTTCAGGTCGGCCGCGAAGGTGTCGTAGTCGTAGCCGGTGCCGACCTTGCTCGACTGCCCGAAGCCGCGGCGGTCGTAGGTGATGACGCGGTAGCCGGCGGCGATCAGCTCGCGCGACTGGAGTTCCCAGCTGTTGCCGTCCAGCGGGTAGCCGTGGATGAGCACGACGGGCTGTCCGGTGCCGTGGTCCTCGTAGTAGATCTCGGTGGTGGTGCTGTTCTCGGTGCCGACGCTGACGTATCCCATGATCCCGTTCCCTTCCAGGGCTTCCGGTCCGCAGAGAACGGTCGTTCTCCGCATGTTTGCTATCGTAGAGAATGATCGTTCTCCGCGCAAGCGGAGCGGAGTCCGGGCCGCGGGGCCGGTGAGGGAAGAGGGCAGGATGATCGACGAGAAGAGCGCGCGCGAGCGTGTCGTCCGTGCCGCTGACGAGCTGTTCTACGCGCGGGGCGTCCAGGCGGTCGGCATGGACACGGTGCGGGCCGCGGCGGGGGTGTCGCTCAAACGCATCTACGGCCTGTTCGCCTCGAAGGACGAGCTGATCGTCGCCGTGCTGCGGCACCGCACCATGCTCTGGGACGCCGGCCTGGCCTCGGCCGCCGAGCGGGCGACGACGGCGCGCGAGCGCATCCTGGCCATCTTCGACTTCCTCGACGCCTGGTTCCGGCAGCCGGACTTCCGTGGCTGCGCCTTCATCAACACGCACGGCGAGCTGGGCGCGAACTCGCCCGCCGTGGTCGACGCCGTGCGGGAGCAGAAGCTCACGTTCCAGGCCTACGTCGCGCGACTCGTGGCGGACCTGGGGGCTCCGCCCGACCTCGCCCCCCAGCTCGCGATCCTCGCGGAGGGCGCTCAGACCACCGCGGCCATCGCCGGCACGCCCGACGCCGCGTCGCAGGCCCGGGCCGCCGCGGAGACGCTGATCGACGCCGCGGTGCGCTGACCGCGGCGTCGGGGCGCCTACCGGACGGACCAGCGGTGGACGGCCCGGAGCTGGGCGACCAGCGCCGCCGCCTGACGGCGACTGGTGACGGTGATCAGCTCGGCATGGGAGCCGTGCTCGGCCAGCAGGCGGTGGACCCGGGGTCGCATGGTCCTGCGGTAGCCCCAGATGTAGCGGACGAAGCTCCAGCTGATGCGGTCGTACACGCCGTCCTCGGCGTGCTGACCCCCGCGGTAGCGCAGCCTGCGCCGGAAGACGCCGGTCAGGCACGTGACCGCGTCGAGATCGAGGAAGATCACGGTGTCGGCGGCGGCCAGCCGGATCAGGAGCGTCTCCGTGTAGTTGCCCTCCACGAGCCACCGGGGTCGCGCCACCAGCGTGCGCTGGACCTCGGCGAACTCCTCCCGCGGCAGCGGATTCCAGTCCGTGTCGTAGTAGACGCTGTCCAGATGCGTGAGCGGGAGGTCGAGGACGCCCGCGAGCTGATTGGCCAGGTAGGTCTTGCCCGACCCGCCACAGCCGATGATCGCGATCCTCTGCACAGCCAGGAACGTTACCCGCCCTGAGGGCATTTGGTCAGTTCTCGTACTTCTCGCGGTAGAGCTCGCTCCACCGCGAGGTGCCGGTGTCGTACACCTCACCCCAGTCGCGGACCTTCTCGCGATAGGCGTCGCCCCAGTTGGCGACCTTCGTCTCGTAGCCGTAGCCCCAGAGCTCGTTCTTCCTGTCGTAGAAGAACTGCCAGACCGCGTTCTCCATGTCGCGGTCCAGGACCCCGCGGTCCCCGAGCTCGCGCGCGACGTCCATGCCGGCGCGGCCCTCGGCCTCGGCCGCGTCCATGAGGGCGCGCCCGTGCTCCTCCGCCTCGGCCATGTTGGCCCGCCCGGCCTCGTCGATCCGGTCCAGCTCGGCGCGCCGCCAGTCTTCCCAGGCGTCCATCAGCCGGGAGTACTCCGCGTCGAGGTGGCGCTCCAGCTCGGTGCCGCTGCCCGCGTCGGTGTAGGAGCCACCGCCGGCGTCGGCGATCGCGCGCAGGTCCTCGTGGTCCGCGCCCGCCACGTGGAACCCGATCACGTTCACGATCGGCTCCACGCCGCCGTCCGCGAGGTCCCGTGCCGCCGTGACGGGGTCGCCGCCGCATGTCTCCAGGCCGTCGGTGACCACGTAGACGATGGCGTCCGTCGCGTCGTCGGGCAGGTCGTCCGCGGCCGCCCGGATCGCGCGCGCCAGGGGTGTCCACCCGGCGGGCCCGACGGCGTCGAGCGTGTCCGAGAAGCGGGCCCCGTCCGCCGCGCCGTCGTACACGACCTCGCTCGACGCGCAGGACTCCCGCTTGCCGCCCGCGGTGGTGTTCCCGGCGTCGCCGTACACGCGCAGGGAGACGGTCGACTCCTCCGGGAGCCGCGCCACGAACCGTCGCAGCGCGGCCTTCGCCTCGTCCATGCGGGTGCCGTCACCGGAGGGCTCGGCCATCGAGCCGCTCGCGTCCAGGACGAGCGCGAAATGGTTGGTGCCGACGGCCGTTCCCCCGGCCGGTTCCCGGTCCGGGCCGGCCGCCGGGTCGTCGATCGCGTACCGGAACTCCACCGTTCCCGCCAGCGCCTCGGCGTAGTCCCCGTGGATCTGGCCGAGGATCGCCCGCTGCCACTCGCCGGCGGTGTCCGGCTCCATCGCGACCACGGCGTCGACGACGGCGGCCTCGTCGAACGCGGCGCCCGCGAAGGGGCCGGGCTCGTACAGCATCAGCTGCTCGGTCCCGGTGAGGTCCCGCGGGGCGTCGTACTCGACGGGGACCAGGTCGGGGATTCCCGGGGACGGAGCCGCCGACGCCCCGGCGGTCTCGTCGCTCTCCCCGCCGGAGGCGACCGGCCCGGAGGTGCAGCCCGCGAGCGACGCGGCCAGGGCCGTGGCGAGCAGCGTGGCCGCACGGCGCGCGCGGACCTCCGGGCGGGGCCGGCGAACCGGCGCCGAGCGGGCGAAGCGGGGGAGAGCGGGCACGGGAGGCTCCTCGTCGTCGTACGCGGTGGCGGCGGGTCAGGCGTTGTGGCTCGTGGCCAGGAAGCCGCCGACGCCGATCATCATCACGCCGCCGGTCACGCCCAGCCCGTCGAGCCGTTCGGGGCGGCGCGCGAACCAGGTCCTCGCCTGGCTCGCGGCCAGCACCCACACGACGTCGGACGCGCAGGCGAGCACCGCGAACAGCACGCCGAGCAGGAGCAGCTGCGGCACCGCGGGAGCGCCGGCGGCGATGAACTGCGGCAGGAACGCCATGAGGAACACGATCGTCTTCGGGTTGGTCACGCCCACCACGAAGCCCGCCCGGACAGCGCCGAGACCGCTCGTGCGCCGCTGCCCGGCGTCCTGTTCGAGCGCGGCCCGCGCGTCGCCGCGGTGCCGGATCGCCTGGACGCCGAGATAGATCACGTAGGCCGCGCCGACCAGCTTGAGCACCGTGAACGCGGTCGTCGACGCGGCGACGACCGCGCCCAGCCCGGCAGCGGCGGCGACGCCCTGCACCAGCACCCCGGACGCGTTGCCCACCACGGACAGCAGCGCGTCGCGGCGCCCCACGGTCAGGGCACGCCCGAGCGCGAACAGCAGGCTCGGGCCGGGGATCTCGATCAGCACGATCGAGGCGATCGTGAACGCGGCGAGCTGGGTGAGCGTAGGCACGGACACATTGTGCTCCTCGCCGGCCGGGGAGCGGGCGTTGTTTTCCGGTGACCGCGCGGGCCGGGTCCGGCACCCACCGGCCGTCACGACGTACTGCCGTAGAGTGTGGGGCGGTCCGGTGACCGATCAGGAGGATTCATGTCGCTGCACGAGGCAGCCCGGCGGCGCAGCATCGCCGTCATCTCCCACCCCGACGCCGGGAAGTCGACTCTCACCGAGGCGCTCGCCCTGCACACCCGGGCGATCGCCACGGCGGGCGCCGTGCACGGCAAGGGGGACCGGGCCGGCGTCGTCTCCGACTGGATGGAGATGGAGCAGAAGCGCGGGATCTCCATCACGTCCGCGGCGCTCCAGCTCGCCTACGGCGACGTGATCATCAACCTCCTGGACACGCCGGGTCACGCCGACTTCTCCGAGGACACCTACCGCGTCCTGACCGCGGTGGACGCCGCCGTGATGCTGCTCGACGCCGCCAAGGGCCTCGAGCCGCAGACCCTCAAGCTGTTCGAGGTGTGCCGTCGTCGCGGCGTGCCCGTGATCACCCTGGTCAACAAGTGGGACCGGCCCGGCCTGGAGGCGCTGGAGCTCTGCGACGAGCTGTCCGAGCGCATCGACCTCCAGCCCACTCCGCTGACCTGGCCCGTCGGTGAGGCGGGCCGGCTGCTCGGTCTGGTCGACGTCGCCTCCGGTGACGTGCACACCTACGAGCGCGCTCCCGGCGGCGCCGGCTTGGCCCGCGAGGAGCGGCTCGCCGGGGCCGAGGCCGGGAAGCGGTTCGGCGCCGACTACGACGACGCCCTCGACGGCGTGGGGCTGCTCGACGCGGTGGACCAGGAGTCGTTCCTGGCGGGCCGGACGACGCCGCTGCTGTTCGGTGCCGCGCTGTCCAACATCGGCGTCCGGCAGCTGCTCGACGCGATCGTCGACCTGGCGCCGGCGCCGTCGGCCCGGCCGGACGTGCGGCGTACCGAGGTGGGCGCGGACGCGCCGACGCGCCCCGTGGACAGCCCGTTCAGCGGCTTCGTGTTCAAGATGCAGGCGGGGATGGACCCCAGGCACCGCGACCACGTCGCGTTCGTGCGTGTGTGCTCGGGCCGCTTCGAGCGGGGCATGACCGTCACGCACGAGCGCAGCGGCCGCCCCTTCGCCACGAAGTACGCCCTCCAGGTGTTCGGGCGGGAGCGGGAGACGGTCGAGGAGGCGTTCCCGGGCGACGTGGTCGGGCTGGTGAACGCGAGCGCGCTCGCCGTCGGCGACTCGCTCTACGCGCCGGACGGGCCCGCGGTCCGCTTCCCGCCCATGCCGGCGTTCGCCCCCGAGCACTTCGCCCTGGCCCGGGTCAAGGACCCGGGCCAGTCGAAGAAGTTCCGCAAGGGCATCGCGCAGCTCCAGCAGGAGGGCGTGGTGCAGATCCTGATCAGCGAGGCGCGCGGAGACGCGACGCCGATCCTGGCCGCCGTCGGGCCGCTGCAGTTCGAGGTCGCGACCTACCGCATGGATCACGAGTTCTCGGCGCCGATGGTCCTGGAGCACCTGGACCTGTCGGTGGCGCGGACCGTGGCCGAGGACGACGCGCCGACCCTCACCGCCGCCCTGGGGACGGAGATCGCCCGGCGCGACGACGGGACGCTGCTCGCGCTGTTCCGGGACGTCTGGCGCCTGCGTTCGCTCCAGCGGGAGTACTCGCTCGACCTGCGCCCCCTGGTCGCGGGCGGGGAGTAGGCGGGACCGGCCCGGGCCGCGCGGCTACGCCGTCCGGCGGCCGGGCACCGGGGGGTTGGCCGAGCGCTTGCGGTTGGAGGACGCGCGGCGCGCCTCGCCGTCCGTGACCTCGAAGAGGCCGCCCAGGCCGTCGAGCACGCGCCATGCCGGCTGGTTCGCGGCGGCCGGGACCACGGCGCCGAGGACGGGGATCCGCGCGACGAGGTCGTCGATGGCCATCGCCCCGTCCGGGGCCGGAAGGTGCGCGTCGACGGCGGCCAGGAGCGACGGGCTGATCAGCGTGCTGCGCACCAGGGACGCGGAACGGCTGTCGATCTGCTGCGCGTGCATGTTCGAGATCTCGAAACGCTCGGCGAGCTCCGGCAGCTTGACCTGCGGGTCGGCGAACCGGCGCGCGACCAGGATCGTCCGGGCCCGTTCGTCCAGGTACCCGAGCGTGGAGCCGATGCGCTCGTCGAGGGGGCGCTCGAGCTGGTCGAGGCCGGGGCGGGTGGGCGAGCCCGCGGGTGCGGGGTGCTGGAGCGAGCGGTACACCATCCGCTGCACGAGCGCGCTCAGCGTCTTGGCCCCGTAGTGCGGGAGGAAGCGCAGCTCGGCGATCGTGCGGTCGGCGAGATCCCCGAAGGTGCTGATCCCCCTCTCGCGGAAGCGGTCCGCGTGGCTGGCGGGGATGTCGAGATCGGCCATGGTGTCGGACGGTGCGATCGCCGGGAAGATGACGCCGACCGGCGCAGCGGGCAGCTGGTCGATGACGATCGTGGTCAGCGCGTTGACCTGGTGCCGGAGCCGGCCGCGCACCTGCGGCTCGAAGTCCCACGAGGAGGTCTTGCGCCCGTCGCCCGCGAGGCCGAGCGTGATCAGCCACGGGAACCAGGCGGTCCACGCGGGCCGGACCACGCCGGCCGAGGCCCGGGGGAGCGCCGTGGGCCCCGGGCGAGAGGTGGTGGTCCGCCCGGCGTTCCTCGCCGGGGCGCGGGTCGCCGTGGCGCCGCTCGCTGTCGTCCCGTTCGTCGCCGCCGCGTTCGCCGTCGTCCCGCTCGCCGTCGTCCCGTCGGCCGCCGGCCGGCCGGCCGCACCGTTGAGGCCCAGGGTCTGCACCAGGAACGCCCACACGGGCAGGTTCGTGCGCGGCACGGTCTCGGTGAGCACGGGGTGCTGCGGCAGGAGCGTGGCGAGCGCGACCGTGCTGTTCTGCTGGCTCATCGCGTCCGTGAGGGCGTCGTGGTCGGGCCCGCGGGACGCGTGAGCGATGCACGTGGTGGCCCGTCGTTCCAGGTCGACGACGTCGGCGTCGCGAACTCCGAGCTCGCTCGCGAGGTTCGCGTACGACGTCGGCCGCCGGGCGAGGGCACGGCTGCGCAGCACGTAGTACTCGTCGTCGGACAGCTCCGCCATGGCACGGGCGAGCCGCTCCGTGAGCGAACGCCCGGACGGCTCGGGACCCGGGGACCCAGTGTTTTCGATCGGCAAGGCTTCACTCCTCCGCAGGCTGCTGCGGGCGAGAGTACCGGAGTTGGACGGTTGTCCATGAATCCGGGAGGCCGCAGCCCTGTGCGGATGTGCCGGGTTTCCCGGGCCTCACATGGAATGTCGAGATTGTGCGTGGGCGAGACCGCCGCGGAGGATTCGTGCCGGCCGCGGCGGGCGCGCCCGAACCGCGAGACGTCACGCGCGGCGCCGGGCCTGCGTGCTTGAGTCCCGCGGTTCGGTGGTCTCGTGCGAGCTACCGGGATGCCGGCATCAGGTGGTGGAGCAGGTCGCCGTCGGGGACGCCGTGTTGCCGTTCGAGTAGAGGGTGATGCCGAAGCTGTTGCCGTTGCCGTTCGGGGTCGCGGTCAGGGTGCCGGAGGTTCCGCTGATCGAGGCGTTCCAGGAGTTCTGCAGTGTCTGACCCGAGCCGGTCGTGATCGTCACGCGCCAGTCGTTCGTCCCGTTCACGGAGAACGTCGTGTTGAAGCGGTCGCCCCATTGCTCGGCCCGGGTGACGGTGACGGTGCAGGTGCCGTCGCCGCCGCCGGGGGGCTGCTGGTCGCCTCCGCCCGGCGCGACCGCGCGTCCCGTGCTCGGGGAGATGTGGCCCGTGCAGAGGTTGCGGTTCTCCAGGTCCTGCAGGATGCCGGGCAGCGCCTGCACGGTGTTCTGCGGCCAGTCGTGCATGAGGATGATCTGCCCGTTGCTCAGCCCGCTCGCGGCCGACCGGATCTGCGAGGCGCTGATCCCGTTGTAGTCCTGCGAGTCGACGTCCCAGATGATCTGCCGCATCCCGAGTGACGACGCGACCTGCTGCACCGTCGAGTTCGTGGCGCCGTACGGCGGCCGGAACAGGTCCGGGGTCACGCCCGCGGTCTGCTGGATCGCGTTCGACGTGCTCGACAGCTGCTGCTGCACCTGGGACTGGCTCAGCTGGGTGAGGTACGGGTGGTCCCAGGAGTGGTTCCCGATCTGCAGCCCGGCCGCCGCGTACGCCTGCATGAGCCCCGGGTTCGACTGGGCGTTCTGCCCGGTGGGGAACATCGTGGCGGTGGCGTCGTACTGGTCGAGGATGCTGATGATCTGGTTCGACGTGCCGCTGTTCGGGCCGTCGTCGAACGTGAGGGAGACGTAACCGGCCGAGCAGTCGGCCGCGTCGGCCGCCGGGGCGGCGACGATTCCGGTCAGGCCGACGACGGCGGCTGCGCCGGCGGTCGCCAGGGCGCGCGCGAGACGGCCGCTCCTCCGCCCGGTAGCGGGATTGGTAAACGTTTTCGACATGGGATCGCACTCCCTCGTGCTGGACGGAAAGGATGCCGAGCAGTGTTGGACGGCGGCCCACGCCGCGTCAATCCTCCCGGCGAGGTCGCAATCGTTTAGGCGAACCGCGGGCCGGGCCGACCATCCGGTGACCCCCTGCTACGTGGTCCCTCGACCACGCGGCGGAGTAACCGGCCCGCGCGCTGCGGCCCAGCCGGGCCCGCACGGCGGCTTCCTGACCGGCGCCTGCTCGCTGCTCGCGGTCGATACAGCGAGCACATGTTGCCGGAAGTGCCGTGGGTAGGTCGAAATGCGGCTTCTCGACCAGCACTCTAGACTTGCGGGATCGGCGTAAGAAAGGCTGGCGGCTTGACTTCAGGACAGCGACCGGGGATGCGGGTCACCTCGTTGGAGGGTGTGGCCGTCGACGGAGTGACGGAGGCGCGTTGGGGCACGGCGGATGTCCTGGTCAAGTCGAACCGAGCGCATGCGAACGTGGTGGTGAACGAGTATCTGGCAAACCGAATGGCCGGAGCCCTGGGGGTACCCGTTCCTCTCGGCGACTTGTGGTTTGACGGCAACAAGGAACCGCACTGGGTCGTGGCCGTGGTCCGTGACCGCGGGATTGATCTCCCGCCCCCGTCAGCCGCGATCATGCGAAAAGTGCCTGAGGCGGTGCGTGCCAGGATGGTCTGCTTCGATGCGCTGATTCAGAACGACGATCGCACCGACGAGAACATCCTGGTGGGCCAGTCGGGCGAGGCGTGGTTGATCGACCATGATCAGTCGCTCTTCACGGATAACCCGGATCGGGCACGGTTCTTGAACGCCCGGCGGGACCAGGGGTGGCGAGACTTCGGTAGGCTCTGGCGGCTCGCGCCGCCCCGAGCGGAGGCCGTGCACGTGGTTGCCGATCAGATGGCCTCGTTGAGCATCGATGCAATCGTCCAGTACACGGGCCACCTGCGGAGCAGCGCGTTGCTGTCCAAGCCTGAGCAGGAGGCGGCTGTCGACTTCATTCGGCATCGGCGCGACAATATTCACAGGCTGGTTGACCCGGTTGCTGTTGACGACGGCAACGACGGTCGTGGTGGAAGCGTTCAAGGTAAGCTCGCGCACGGAGGCGGTGATAGCGCATGATCGAGGTTCACGCAGTGAAGCTGATGAAGGATCCGATTCGGCGTGAGCCGGTGAATGTCGGCGTGATTGCATCGCGGCCAAATTCTGATGGAACAAGCGAAGTTGGCTACCAGTTTCTAGGGCAGAAAGTCGACGGCACATTGAGTGGACGTCAGATCGGTGTTCCGCGAGATCTGTACGAGCGCTGGGTCGACTATTTTGTCAATAAGCTTGCCGAAGGGCTTCGTGGCGACATCGCCCGACTCAGGTCCGCTCGTCCCACATCATTCTACCTCGACCATGTTGCGACCCTCCTTGACGATGAGGATCCCAGCGAGTCTGCTCGACGCATGTACTCGCAGCTCGTGACCGACAAGTCGTCCGACATGCGGAACGACTTCGATATTCGCGTGGACGAGTTGTTTATCGAGGCAAAGATTCAACCTGAGCGCAATGTGTCGGTTCAGGGGTTGCTTGATGGAGTCGAAATCGACGTGGGGTTCGGTTACTCGTATCGGAATGGCCAGCTTCACCTGATGGACAAAGTTGTCGCTTCCCCGAAGGCGCAGTCGGCGCGTAAGAACGCAAATGATTTTGCATGGCGTGCTCACCTGGCCGAAGCTGCAGACGTTTCGTCGAGTTTTCTGGCATTCACAGACCTGTCGAGGGTGCCTGATTCCTATGTGGAGAACGAGTTCAAGTCGCTGTTCCGCGTGGCGTATGTCGCTGACGTCTCACGGCCGGAGCAGGCGTCCGAGATGTTGAGTTCTCTCTTCGCTCACTGACCCCAACGGCCGCCCGGCCAGGACGCAGGGACGAGCGAATCGCCGCCGGGGCCGTCACCCCAATGTCCCCGGTTCGCCGTACTGCGGCTCCGTCTCCTCGAACACGAGCAAGGTCCGCGTGCTGAGCACGCCCTCCATCCCCTGGATCTCGTCCAGCACGATGCGCCGCAGGTCCGCGTTGTCCCGTGCCCGCACGAGCATGACCACGTCGAACTCGCCGCCCACCAGCGCGAAGTGCGCCACGCCGGGCATCGCCTCCAGCCGCGCCCGGATGTTGCGCCACTCGGTCTGCACGAGGTTGAGGGTCACGTAGGCCGACGTCGCCAGCCCGGCGGCGACCGGGTCGATGTCGGCGTGGAACCCGCGGATCACGCCCTCGCTCCGCAGTCGCCGCGTGCGCGCGTAGGCGTTGGCACGGGAGATGTGGAGCGTCTCCGCCAGCGCGCGCATCGACATGCGCCCGTCGTGGCGCAGGGCGTCCAGGATGCGTTCGTCCGTGCTGTCGAGTGCCACCTGTCTTGCCTCCGCCTCGTCGCGTGGACACGGGCTGGACGTTCGGCTCCCGAACCGCCCGCGTCTCGACACATCTTCTCGACCTTTGCCAGGTCATGGCAACCAGATGGCTCTCGGACCCACAATCGGAGCATGAGACCTGATCCTGAGGGTCTGCTGCCGGCGACGGAGCCGGTGACCCTGATCGACAGCGACGGCGCTCCGGTCACCCCCGCGCGCGCCGTCGTCCCATCCACCCCCGACCTCGTCGCCGCCCTCGGCGCGATGATCACCGCCCGCCGGTTCAACGACCAGGCCTACGCCCTGGTCCGCCAGGGCCGGCTCGCCGTCTACCCGTCCTCCCACGGGCAGGAGGCGTGCCAGGTCGCCGCCGCGCAGGTGCTGTCCGACGGCGACTGGCTGTTCCCCACCTACCGCGACACCGCCGCCGTCGTGGCGCGCGGAGTCGACCCGGGGCAGACGCTGACCCTGCTGTCCGGCGAGTGGCACCACGGCTGGGACGTCGCCGCCCACCGCGTCGCGCCGCTGACCACACCGCTGGCCACCCAGCTCCCGCACGCCGTCGGCGTCGCACACGCCGCCCGGCTGCGCGGGGAGGACACGGTCGTCCTCGCCCTGTGCGGCGACGGCGGCACGAGCGAGGGCGACTTCCACGAGGCCCTCAACTTCGCGGCCGTGCTGCACGCGCCGGTCGTGTTCCTGGTGCAGAACAACACCTTCGCGATCTCCGTGCCGCTGTCGCGGCAGACCGCCGCGCCGTCCCTCGCACACAAGGGCGCCGGGTACGGCATCCCCGGCGAGCGCGTCGACGGGAACGACGTCGCCGCTCTGCTCGCCGTCCTGGGGGAGGCGGTCGCGGCCGCCCGGACGGGTGGCGGCCCGCGGCTCGTCGAGGCGCACACCTACCGCATGCAGGCCCACACCAACGCCGACGACGCGACCCGCTACCGCGACGCCGACGAGGTCGCCGCCTGGTCGCGCCGCGACCCCGTCGAGCGGCTGCGGACCTTTCTCACCAGGCGCGGCGACGTCGACGAGGCACGTCTGGCCGCCTTCGCCGACGACGCCGAACGCATGGCGGCCACGCTCCGCGAGGAACTCGCGACCGATCACCGGCACGACCCGTCCGAACTCTTCGAGCACGTCTACGCGACCCCGACGCCGCAGCTCCGCGAGCAGCTCGCGCTGCTCCGGGACGAGGCCGCGCGGGACACGCCGGCCGGCGAGGCATCCGCTACGGCCACCACGGCGGGAGGTGCCCGATGAACGAGAAGCTCACGATGGCCCAGGCCCTCAACCGCGCCCTGCGCGACGCGATGGCGGCGGACGGGACCGTGTCCGTGTTCGGGGAGGACGTCGGCCGGCTGGGCGGCGTCTTCCGCATCACCGACGGCCTCACCGCCGAGTTCGGCGAGGCCCGCTGCTTCGACACGCCCCTGGCGGAGGCGGGGATCGTCGGTGTCGCGGTCGGCATGGCGATGAACGGGATGCGGCCCGTGGTCGAGATGCAGTTCGACGCGTTCGCCTACCCCGCGTTCGAGCAGATCACGAGCCACGTCGCGAAGATGCGCAACCGCACGCGCGGGCAGGTGGCGCTGCCGATGGTGATCCGCGTGCCGTACGCGGGCGGGATCGGCGGGGTGGAGCACCACAGCGACTCGTCGGAGGCCTACTTCGCGCACACACCGGGACTGCACGTGCTGACACCGTCGGACCCGGCGGACGCCTACGGGCTGTTGCGGGCGGCGATCGCGTCCGACGACCCGGTCGTGTTCCTGGAGCCGAAGAAGCTGTACTTCGGTGCCGACGAGGTGGACCTCGACCTGCCGGTCGCGCCGATCGGGCGGGCGGTCGTGCGGCGGCCCGGGACCGATGCGACGCTGATCGCGTACGGGCCGAGCGTGCCCGTCGCCCTGGACGCCGCCGCGGCGGCGTCCGCCGAGGGACGGAGCCTCCAGGTGGTGGACGTGCGATCGCTCCAGCCGTTCGACGACGAGACCGTCTGCCGGGCCGTCCGCTCCACCGGACGGGCCGTCGTGGTGGCCGAGGCGCCGGGATTCGTGAGCGTGGCGTCGGAGATCGCGGCACGCGTCACCGAGCGCTGCTGGGACGCGCTCGTCGCGCCGGTGCGCCGTGTGACCGGGCTCGACATCCCGTACCCGCCGCCCAAGCTCGAGCACCTGCACCTGCCGGACGTGGACCGGGTCCTCGACGCCGTCGACGACCTCCGATGGGAGACCGTATGACCAGGACGTTCACCCTGCCCGACCTGGGCGAGGGGCTGACCGAGGCCGAGATCGTGACCTGGCTGGTCGCCGAGGGGGACGTCGTCGTCGTCGACCAGGCGGTCGCCGAGGTGGAGACCGCGAAGTCCGTCGTGGAGGTGCCGACGCCGTACGCGGGCGTGGTGCGACGCCTGTGCGCCGGCGAGGGCGAGACGCTCGAGGTCGGGCTGCCCCTGTTGGAGGTCGGCGAGCCGGTGGCCGCCGCCCCGGCGGTGTCCGACGGCGACGGGGCGGGCGAACCCGTGCCGGCCACCGCCGGGAGCGAACCGGCGCCGGCCACGTCCCGGAGCGAACCTCGGCGGGACACGACGGCGGAGGAGGGCCCGGACGACGAGGATCCTCCGTCCGCGCCACGAGACGAGAACCACCGTGACGAGAACCACGGTGACGAGAGCTACCGCGAGGAGGAACGGGCCGGGTCCGGCAACGTCCTGGTCGGGTACGGGACGCGGGGCGGTGTGCCGGAGGAGACGGGACCGCGCCGCCGTCGCCGGCCCCGGGACCCCGAACGGCTCGCCCACCCCCTGCGCGCTCCCGAGCCGCGGACGGGCGGCGAGGTCCGGGTCCCGCTGACCGGGTTCCAGAAGGCCGCCGCGACGGCGATGTCGCGCAGCCGGAGGGAGATCCCCGAGGCGACCATCTGGGTGGACGTCGACTTCACGGCCCTGACCGAGCTGCGCGCCGAGCGGCCCGACGGGCCCGGGCTCCTCGCGTACCTGGCTCGCTTCGTCACGGCGGCGCTCGCGGAGCATCCCGTGCTGAACGCGCGCGTGGACGGTGAGCGGGACGAGATCGTGCAGCTCGACCGCGTGAACCTCGGCCTGGCGGTGCAGGGCAGCCGCGGCCTGGTCGCCCCGGCCGTGCTCGGCGCGGAGCGGATGACCACCGCACGCCTCGACGCCGCGATCCGGGACCTGGTCGCGCGGACCCGCGAGGGCACGGCCACGAACGAGGAGCTCACGGCGGGCACCTTCACGCTGAACAACTACGGCGGCCTGGGGGTGGACGGCAGCGCGCCGATCATCAACCATCCCCAGGTGGCGATGCTGGGCGTCGGGCGGATCATCGACCGGCCGTGGGTGGTGGACGGCCTGGTGGAGCCGCGCAGGATCGCGCAGGTGAGCTTCGTCTTCGACCACCGGGTCTGCGACGGCGTCGTCGCGGCGTCGTTCCTCCGCGCCGTGACGAGCGCGGTGGAGTCCCCGATCTCGGTCATCGAACGCCTCTGAGCGGCGGGGCCCGGCCGGCCACGCGACGTCCGGCCGGCCACGCGACGTCCGGCCGGCCACGCGACGTCCGGCCGGCCACGCGGCGTCCGGCCGGCCGTCAGGCGACCGTGGCGGGGGTGGCCCGGGGGTGGTTCGTCGTGAGGAACGTCGAGATCTCCGTGGCGACCTCGGCCGGGGTCTCGTAGTGGGTCAGGTGGCCCACGTCCGGGATCAGTCGCAGGCGGGCGTCGCGGAACCGCGCCGCCAGGGCCCGCTGGTCCGGGACCCGCGCCAGGTCGTCCTTCGCGCCTCCGACCAGCAGCGTCGGGACGTCGATCCCGGCGGCCGAGTCCCGGACGCTCGCCGTGACCGACGCGCGGAACGCCTCCAGCAGCGAGGCGCGTGTCGCGAAACCGGCGAAGTACCGGTCGTGCTCCTCGTGGATCCAGCGGCGCAGAGCGCGGTCGGGCGTGCGGACCATGGCGATGCTCGCCACCCGCGTGAGCGCCCGATGGCGCAGCAGCGCTGTGCCGGCCTCCTCGGGGAGGGCGCCCGCCAGGGCGTGGAGCACGGCGGTCGCGCCCACGGAGAACGTGTCCCGCCCGCTCAGCGGCCGTCGCGGGATCGGGTTGACGAGGACCAGGCGTTCCGCGGTACCCGGTGTCGTCATCGTCGCCGCCGCGACGACCGAGCCGAACGAGTGGCCCGCGAGGGTCACGCCGCCCGCGGGGGCGAGCCTCCGCAGCAGGGCCCGGGCCCAGGCGGCGTAGCCGGCGACGTCGTGCCGTGCGCCCGGCAGCGGCGGTGACGCACCGAAGCCCGGCAGGTCGGGCACGGTGACCCGGAGATCAGGGCGATCCCGGAGCAGATGGGCCACGATCGGCTCCAGCCCGTGGTGGTCGCCCCGGAAACCGTGCAGCAGTACGACGTGCTCGCTCGCGTCGTCGGCCCCGTAGCGCCACAGGTGCGTCCTGCCGCCGCGGACCGTGAGGGCCGAACGCGTCACGGGCGTTCCGGCGATCAGCGCCGCGTAGGGGGAGGGGAGCGATTCGTGTGCCATCCCGCCGAAGCCTAGCCACTGCGTGACGTGGTCGGGGTGAGCGGCGTGGGGCCTTGGGGCAACCCCAGGACAAGTTGGGGGTGAACCCCCGATGAATAGGGGGAGACCCCCATGGATGGGGCGCCTCCGGGCATACAGTATGGGCGCATGACATTGATCGCCGTCGGCCTGACGCTCCTCGGCGCCGTGTGCTTCGCGGCGGCGTCGGTGCTCCAGCACCACGCGGTGACCACCACCGAGCACCCCGACGCGCCGGACGGCGACAGCCCGGAGCCGGTGGTCGCACCGGCGGGCGCCCGGCACCTGAACGGCCGCCACCTCCTGGCCATCATCCGGCGGCGGCGCTGGCTCCAGGGGGCGGGCCTCGCGGGGGCCGGCTCGCTCGTGCACGCCGTGGCACTGCTGCTCGCGCCGCTGCGAGTGGTCCAGCCGGTCGGCGTGCTCGCCGTGCCCCTGGCCGTGCTGATGTCGGCGTGGAAGACCCGCACGACGCCCTCGCGGGGCGTGCTCGTCGGTACGGCGCTGACCGTCGCGGGTGTCGTGGTCTTCGTCGTCGCGTCCGTGGGCTCGGCGACCACTGACACGCCGTCGGCCACGGCGACTCTCACGGCGGGAGTCGTCATCGGCGGGATCGTCGCGCTGCTCGGCTTCGCCGGGATGGCACGATCGGGCCGCGGCCCGCTGCGGTGCCTCGCCCTCGCCGGGGCGGTGGCGGCCGCGTACGGCCTGCTGTCCGCGCTCGTCCGGGTCGCCGCCCAGGCGGCGGCGAGCGAGGGGATCCTGTCCCCCTTCGTGCTCGGATGCGTCGCCGGGGCGCTGGTCGCGTTCCTCGTCGGCGCCTGGCTCGTGCAGCACGCGTTCCACGCCGGGGCGCCGGAGATCGTGATCGCCTGCCTGACCGTCGGCGACCCGCTGGTCGCCGTCGTCCTGGGCGCGGTCCTGCTCGGTGAGGGGTCGGCGACGCCGCTCGGTGCCTGGGTGCTGCTCGGCACCGCGGGGCTGACGGCGGCCGCCGGCGTCCTCACGCTGGCTCACCACCACCCGGACGCCGTCGCCGCCCGCGCGGAACGGGAGCCGGCCGTTGCCAGAACTTGATCGAATCGTCCACAACCAAATGCCCGTCCTGTCCGTCTTAGACGGGTGCAGGTGACAGTGCAGGTCAATGCCCCGCACGGGGCTGTACCACAGGAGAACCCACAGTGAACATGCTTCGGATCCTCGTCGGTGCCGAGACGTTCGCCCCCGACGTCAACGGCGCGGCACGCTTCGCCGACCGCCTCTCCGCCGGACTCGCGGCCCGTGGCCACGAGGTCCACGTCGTCGCCCCGTCCCCACTCGGGGAACCCGGCATCGAGAGGCGTGACGGCGTCGTCGTGCACCGGCTCTCGTCCCACCGCATGCCGGGCTTCGACGCGATGCGGGTCTGCCTCCCGTGGGAGGCGGCGTCCGAGGTGCGGGACGTGTACGAGCGCGTGCGGCCCGACGTCGTCCACACCAACGGGCACCTGTCCCTCGGCCGCGCCGTCGTGAACCACGCGAAGCGCACCGGCGTACCCCTCGTGGCGACCAACCACCTCATGCCCGAGAACATCGTGGGCTACCTGCCCATCCCCGCCTCGATGCACGAGTCGTTCGCCGGGTGGATGTACCGCGACCTCGGCCGCGTCTACGCGCAGGCCGACACCGTCACCGCGCCCACCCCGAGCGCCGTCGACCTCATCAGCCGCCGCGCGGGCCTGACCAGCGCGTTCCCCGTCTCCAACGGCATCGACGCCGACGCCTACGAGCGCGCCCGGGACGCCGTCGCCGCCCGCCGCGGCGCGCCCACCGGCCCGACCGCGCTGTACGAGCCCACGGTGCTGTTCGTCGGCCGGCTCGACCAGGAGAAGCGGGTCGACGAGCTGATCCGCGCGTTCGCGCGGTTGGCGCCGGACGTGCCCGGACGCCTCGACGTGGTGGGCGACGGCGAACGCCGCGCCGCGTGGGAGGCGCTCGCCGCCGACCTCGGCGTGGCCGGCCGTGTCCGGTTCCGCGGCTTCCTGTCCGACGACGAGCTGCTGACCGCCTACGCCACGGCCGACCTGTTCTGCATGCCCGGCGTGGCGGAACTGCAGAGCCTCGTCACGATGGAGGCCATGGCCGCCCGGCTCCCCGTGATCGCCGCCGACGCGATGGCGCTCCCGCACCTGGTGCGCCCCGGCTCCAACGGCGAGCTGTTCCAGCCGGGCGACATCGACGAACTGGCCCGTCACCTGCGGACGCTGCTCACCGACGCCGCCCTCCGCGAACGGTACGGCGCCGCGAGCCGCGAGCTGATCCAGGCGCACACGATGGGCGCCACCCTGGGTGTTTTCGAGACCCTCTACGAGAAGGCCATGGGCGTGGTCCCGGTCGCCGCCTGAGAGGGTGCGGGGACCGCCTCGTCGGGCGCATGATGGAAGTGAGGACCGCTCGACGAGGAGGAACCATGAAGGCAGCAGTAGGAGACCGCATCGTGACGGCCTCGGGAGTGGTCGGAGGCGCCACGCGGGACGGCGTCGTCGTCGAGTGCCCGCACGGCGACGGGTCGCCGCCGTACCGCGTGCGCTGGTCCGACGACGGCGAGGAGACGCTCGTCTTCCCCGGCACCGACACCGTCGTCGATCATGCCGAGCCGGTGTTCGTGGCCGACGACGCCGCCAACGCCACCGACGCCGCCGCCGGTGAGACGGCCGGTCCCCGCACCCTCACCTGGCAGGTGGAGATCACCCTCAACGAGTCGTCCGGGAGCACCACCGCGGAGGCGACCGTCCGGGGCCTGCCGGAGGTACGCGCCGTCGGGCATGCGCGCAAGGCGCCCGAGGACCCCGAGGTACCTGAGATCGGCGACGAGATCGCCGCGGCCCGTGCGCTGCGGCGGCTCGCGGACCGCTTGCTCTCGGTGGCGGAGAACGACGTCTCGGCGGCCGTGGGCCACAAGGCGCACGTGCACGCCTGACGTGCCGCGCCGGCCTCGTGCCGTCGTCGCGCACGCGGTCCACGCGGAACCGGCCGGCCTGGACGGCCTGGGCACCGCGAGAAGCCGGCCCGCGTCACACGGACCGGAGAAGCGCCGCGAGGGTCTCCGCCGAACGCGGCCAGCTGAAGCGAGCCGCTCTCTCCACGGCGGCCGCCGAGCGCTTCTCCCAGACGCCCGGCTCGTCCAGGGCCCGGACCTCGGCCGCGAATCCCTCGGCGTCGTCCGGCGGGACGAACGCCCCCGCCTCCCCGGCGACCTCGCGGAACACCGGGATGTCGCTCACCACCACCGGGGTGCCGAGCAGCATCGCCTCGACCAGGGGGATCCCGAACCCCTCGTCCCGTGACGCCGACACGAGCGCCGTCGCGCCCCGCAACAGGCGCCGGTACTCCTCGTCGGACACGCCGTCGTGGAACACCAGCCGCCCGGCGCCCGCCAGCGCCGTGAGGCGTTCGCGGGCGGCCTCCGGGGCGCGGGACAGCAGATGCAGCTCGTGGCCGGGCAGCAGAGCCACCGCGCGCGCCAGCGTCTCGACGTTCTTGTAGGGCATGAACGAGCCCATGTACACGAGCGTGCCGGTGCGCGGCTCGCGCTCCAGGCCCGCCTCCTGCTCGGGCACCGGTTCCGCGGCGTTCGGCACCACCGTGACCGGCCGCCGCGTCAGGCGCTTGCCGGCGATGAGGCCCGCCGTCGTCCCCGACACCGTGACCACGGCGTCCGCCCGGTTCAACAGCACCCGCTGCGGCCACCACGCCAGGTGGAACAGCCGCCACAGGAGCCGGACGGGCCCGGGCAGGTCACGGGGCGGCATCGGGTTCCGGTAGTAGATGAGGTCGTGCAGGGTGAGGACCAGCCGGTAGTTCCGGCCCCAGGACCCCATGGTCTGCATGGGACTGAACACGACGTCCGGCCGCAGCCGCCGCACCTGCCACGCGACGAACGGCTCCCGCCAGCTCGTCGGCGCGCTGATGCGGTGCCACGGCAGGTCGGGCAGGTGGGCGAGCTGGCGCTCGTCGTGGATCAGCAGTTCCAGGGGCATCAGCCGCGCGAGCTCACGCACGATCCCCGCCGTGTAGCGGCTGATCCCGTCGTGCCGTCCGATCCGCACGTAGCGGCAGTCGACGAGCACCCGCGTCGCGTCTTCTTCTTGGCGTGCCATCGCCGCGAGCCTAGCCATTGCGGGCGGGCGCGCGGGCGCGCACGGCGCGACTCCCGGGAAACTCCTGGTGAGATCGGGGGAGAACCCCGGGAGGGGCAGGGGGATGCCCCCCACCTCCGGGCGCGCTCGGCGGCCCGTCGGGTACGTTCGTGGCGTGAGCAGCCGGGTGAGTGTGGAGCAGCATCGAGCCGACGTCGAGGACCTGCTGGCGGTGCTGATACCCGGGCAAGGACGCACCGGCGGTGGCGCGGTGCGGCGGTCCGTGGAGCGGTCGGACGCCGGCGAGGCGCTCGGCCGTGTCCTCGCCGACGACGTCGTCGCACCCGGACCCCTGCCGCGGTTCCGGAACTCCCAGATGGACGGGTTCGCCGTGCGGGCCGCGGACGTCGCCGGGGCCCGCGCCGACGCACCCGTCGTGCTGCCGGTGGCCGGCGAGGTGGCCGCCCGGCCCGGCCGTCCCGAACCGCTCGCGCCCGGCTCCGCGGTGCGGATCATGACCGGCGCGCCCGTACCCGACGGGGCGGACGCCGTCGTCCCCGTGGAGCACACGGACGCGGGCACCTTCAACCGCGACGCGACCCGGCCGGCGCCGTCGGACACCGTGCGGGTCCGCGTCCCGCGCGCGGCCGGTGACTTCGTGCGGGAAGCCGGGTCCGACGTCGGCGCCGGGGACCTCGTCCTGCCCGCCGGCACCCTCCTCGCGCCGCACCATCTCGCCGCCGCGGCCGCCTGCGGCATCGGGGAACTCCTCGTCCGACGGCGGGTCCGGGTGGCGATCGTGTCCACCGGGAGCGAGCTCGTCGCGCCCGGCGAGGCCGCCGGTCCCGGGCAGATCTGGGACGCGAACGCCGTGGCGCTCGCGGCCGCGGTGCGGGCGTCGGGCGCCGTGGTCGCGTCCACCGAGCGGGTGGGCGACGACGAGGACGCCGCGCGCGAGACGCTGCGCCGGGCGGCGTCGTCGTCGGACCTGGTGATCACGTCGGGCGGCGTGAGTCAGGGAGCGCACGAGGTGGTCAAGGACGTGCTGGCCGACGTCGTCTTCCGGCCGGTCGCGATGCAGCCGGGCGGGCCCCAGGGGTTCGGGCGGCTGGACGGGACGCCCGTGCTGACGTTCCCGGGGAACCCGGTGAGCACGCAGGTGTCGTTCGTCGTGTTCCTGCGCGGCGTGCTGCGCCGGGCCGCCGGGCTGCCGCCGGCGGAGGAGCGCCGCGCCGTCGTCGGACCGGACGGGATCCCCGACGGCGGTCTCGCGTCCCCCGGCGGCAAGCGGCAGTTCCTGCGGGGGCGGGTGCGCGACGGCGGGCCGGCGGCCGGCCTGGCGGGACCTCGGGACGGGGTGCCGTCCCGGAGCGGAACCCCGCCGGTGGTCGACGTCGTCGGCGGGCAGGGATCGCACCTGGTCGCCTCGATGGCAGCGGCCGACGTGCTGATCGACGTCCCGGCCGACGCCATCGAGCTGAACGCGGGCGACGAGGTCGCGGTCCTGCCGCTGTGACGCGCGGGACCGACCTCCGCGCGCCGGACGGCTCGGCTCGTCAGTGGTGGGTGTGGGAGGCGGTCGGGTCGACCGGGGTGACGCCCGGACGGGACCACTGCGGTACCGGGCGGCTCGCCGGGCCCCAGCCGTTGACGCCCTCGGCGTCCGAGCGCCAGTACCAGCAGGGGTCGTGGCCCTCGGGCCAGCCGTCCGGCGTGTCCTGCCAGGCCTCGCCGCGACCGTACGCCGTGAGGTCGAGCAGGGCGAACGACCCGCTCAGCTGCTCGGTGCCGCGGCCGGTGGTGTCGTAGGTGAGGAACGTGCGGTCGCCGTCGCGCAGGTAGCAGGTGATGTGGCCCATCTCGCCGCCGATCGGCTCGTCGAGCCCGCGCACCGAGTACCAGGGCTGGGTGTAGCCCATGAAGTCGAGGTACGGCGGCACCTCCTCCCACGCGCCCTCGGTCAGGACGGCGAACGAGACGCCCCGGGCGTTGAGGTACGCGGCGTCCTTCATGTGCCACGCGGCGACGGTGCAGCCCTCGCACTGGCCCGCGAACGGGGCGCCGTCGTGCCACATGTGCTTGTAGACCAGCAGCTCGTCGCGGCCCTGGAACAGGTCGGTGAACGGCACGGGTCCGTCCGGGCCGACGACGGGCGTGCCGCCGTCGAACTCCACCATCGGCAGGCGGCGCCGGGCGGCGGCGATCGCGTCGCCCTCGCGGGTGTGCGCCTTCTCGCGGACGAGCAGCTCGTCACGGGCGGCCTGCCAGGTGGCGCGGTCGACGACGGGCGGGCGCCCGGGACGGGTGGTGGCCTCGTGGGTGGCGGTCATGGTGTCCTCCAGGTGGTACGGATCGAAGGGATGCTCACTCGATTGGACGACGAACGGACCCGAGACTCATCGGCATGTGGGGAACCATGAGGCTGCTGACGCCGAACGTCCGCCTGGCGTCGGCAGCCTCATGCCTCCGCCGCCTTCCGAGACGGCTGCCGCCCGCGGGACCCGGGTGCATAGGGTGGGTGCGTGAGTGACGTGAGCACAGTGACCGATGCGGTCCTCGGCGAGAGTGCGACCCGCGCCGTCGAAGGAGCCGTCGCCGCCGCCGAGTGCGGGGCGGTGGTGACGTTCCGCGGTGTCGTCCGGGACGACGACGGCGGCCGCTCGGTGACCAGCCTCGACTACGAGGCACACCCCGACGCCGTCGGCGTCCTGAGAAAAGTGTGCCAGGCCGTGGCCGGCGAGACCGGGCTGCGCGTCGCGGCGATGCACCGGTACGGCCACCTCGAGGTCGGGGACGTCGCGCTCGTCGCGGCCGCTTCCGCCGGTCACCGCAAGGAGGCGTTCGAGGCATGCTCGCTGCTGGTCGAGCGCATCAAGGCCGAGGTCCCCATCTGGAAGAAGCAGCAGTTCACCGACGGGGAGTCGGAGTGGGTCGGGCTGTAGGTGCTCGGCCGGTACTGATTGGGGTGGGGCGGGGCGGTTGGGGAGAGGTCAGCCGCCGATGGCGCCCATCGACCGTGCCGTATCGGCGAAGGCGTCGCTGGGCAGCTCCGGGGCGTCCGAGCCGTGGGCACGGGGCTTGGCCCACATCGCCCCGCGCCAGGCGTCGGCGACCTCCTCGTCCGACGCGCCGGACCGCAGCAGGCCGCGCAGGTCCGTCTCCTCGTTGCCGAACAGGCAGGAGCGGACCGTTCCCTCGGCCGTGAGCCGGGTGCGGTCGCAGGTGCGGCAGAACGAGCGCGTGACCGAGGCGATGATCCCTACGGTCCCCGGGCCGTCGTCGACCAGCCATTCCTCGGCCGGGGCGGACGGGTCCTCGCGGCCCGCCGGCGTGAGCGTGAAACGGGTGCCGAGCCGTTCCAGCAGGTCCGCGGCGGAGACGACGTCGACCCTGGTCCAGTTCCCGTCCGCGTCGAGCGGCATCTCCTCGATGAAGCGCAGCCGGCAGCCGTGCTCCAGCGCCCAGGCGAGCAGGTCGGGTGCGCCGTCCAGCACCTCCGGGAGCAGCACCGCGTTGATCTTCACCGGAGACAGCCCGGCGGCGATCGCGCCGCGGATCCCGGTGAGCACGTCGTCGAGCCGGTCACGGCGGGTGAGCGCGGCGAACGCCGCGTGGTCCACCGTGTCGAGGCTGACGTTGATCCGGTCCAGCCCGGCCGCGACCAGCGCCTCCGCGCGCTTGTCCAGGCCCAGGGCGTTGGTCGTGATGGCGAAGCGCACGATGTCCGACGGCGGCCGCTCCCGCAGCGCCCGGTCCGCCGCCTCGTGTGACGCCGCGAGGATCTCCTCCAGGTCCCGTCGCATGAGCGGCTCGCCGCCCGTGAACCGGACGTCGCGGATGCCCATGCCCACGCCGATCCCGACCAGGCGCGCGATCTCGGCGGGCGTGAGCAGTTCGTCGCGCGGGATGACCGGCAGTCCCTCGGCGGGCATGCAGTACGTGCAGCGCAGGTTGCAGGCCGTGGTGAGGGACACGCGCAGGTCCCGGGCGACGCGCCCGTACCGGTCGATCAGCCGGGTGTCCTCGGGGCGGGGCGGCATGTCCTCCAGGCGCGGTGTACGCCGCAGCGTGGGGATTCCGAGCGAGACGGATGCCATCTCATGAGCCTAACCGGCTGTCCGTACCGCGTGTCCAGGTGTTCCAGGCCGGTCAGGCGTAGCCGGCCTTGACCACCAGCACGGGTGCCGGGGAATCCAGGAGCACCTGCTGCGTCGTCGAACCGACCAGGAACGTGCCGACCGTCGAGTGCTTGCGCGCCCCGATCACCACGAGCGACGCCGCGACGCGCTCGGCGGCCTCGATGATCGAGTCCGCGACCTCTTCGGACGCCGTCCGGTACGCCACCGGCTTCACCGTGACCGACGGCGGGACGCTGTCCAGCAGATGCGCCAGGTGAGACGGGATGTCCGGGCTCTCCTGCGGGGTCAGGACCAGGACGGACAGGTCCTGCCGCCGTCGTTCCGCCTCGGCGGTGGCCGCCCGCAGTGCGGACTCGCCCTGGGGCGACGCGTTGTACGCCACGAGGACCGTCATTCCTCTGAACACCTCCGGGACGCGGCTCATGGGAGCTGGGGATATACCGCAGTTGAACTCTCTCACATCCGGGCGGTGCGGGCCGCTCGTGGACCGTGCTCACGCACGTCGGTGCCTCAGCGCAAGCGAGCCTCCGTGATCTCGCCCTCTGCGACGCCGACGATCCCCATGACCACGTTCCGGAGCTCCCCGCCGCCGGTGGCGCCGTCGTCGCCGAGGTCGGCCCACACCAGGTACCTGCCCGGTGGCACGTGCGCGAAGCCGAACCATCCCGATCCGTCCGTCACCTGCTCGTGGGCCGGCCCGGGGCCGAGCGGTCGCAGCGTCACGGGCACCCCGTCCAGCGGTGTCCCGCCCTGGCGTCCGGCGGTGAGCGTCCCGGTGACGTGACCGTCGTCGGGCGCGGACTTCCACGGCATGTCCGGAACCGCGGCGTCGTCCTCGAAGATCCCGCCGGGCCCGGCCAGGGCCTCGGCCAGCGCCGCCTGCTCGGCGTCGCGCAGCGCCGGGTCTGCGACGACCTCCTGGCTCGGGTTCGCGTACGAGTACCCGCTCCACCCGGCCGCCGTGTTGCCCGCCTCGGACGGCGCCACCGCCTGCTCCGCCTGCGCCACGCTGCCCGGAAGCGAGTTCAGGTACAGCGCCGGGCCGTTCACGGCCTGCCGCCCGGCCTGGTGGTCGGCGAGGAACTCGGACCACTCGTCGAACATGACCTCCTGGGCCGGGTCGTGGTCGCGCTTGTAGTTCATGGTCACCGCCGTGTCCATGATCCCCTCGTCGAGCCAGCCGACCCAGTCCTGCAGCACCTCCGCGTAGGCGCGGGTGTTCGTCCAGCCGCCGACGGCGTCGGGCCCGTTGCCGTACGTGATCGCGTCCATCGACAGCCGCAGCGACGGGTCGATCTCCCACAGCGACAGGTAGATGCGTCGTACCAGGCCGGTGACCTGGTCCCGGCGCCACTGGCTCCACTCCTCGTCGTCCGGCGCCGGCACGTCGGTGCGGCCGGTCGCCTCCTGGAAGCGGGCCACGGCGACGTCGTTGTAGCCCCACTCGCTGTACGCCGAGGTGGAGCTCAGGTCCGGGTAGCGGATGTAGTCCAGGTTGATGCCGTCGACGTCGTACTCGCGCGCGATGCTGGAGACTGCCGCGTCGACGTAGTCGGCGGCATCCGGGTGGCCGGGGTCGAGGTAGACGCGGTTGTTCACGACCTCGCGGCCGTCGGCCATCCTGCCGATCCAGCGGTCGCGGCCCTCGGCGTCGGGCCCGTGCGTGGTGTAGATGTGGTCCGGCGAGCTGGGCGGGCCGTCCGGCACGTGCCACATGGTGTTCACGGTGACCCAGGCGTGCACCTCGATCCCGGCCTCGTGGGCGCGCTCGATGATCGCGTCCAGCGGGTCGTAGGGCGCGGGGTCGATCGCGGCGTCCGTGCGCGGGTAGAGCGCGCGGTTGCAGAAGCAGTCGTACCGGCGGGCGGTCTGCACGATCAGTGCGTTGACGTTCATCGCCGCCGCCTCGTCCACCAGCTCCTCGACCTGGGCGGGCGTGTAGACGCCCTCGTTGAAGGCGTCCACCCAGAGGGAGCGCCACTGCTCGGGCATGGCTGAGCCGTCCTCGTCGTGGGGGAGACCGCCGGTGGCGTCGGCCGGTGCGACGGAGGTGCCGGGGGTTGACGCCGTCGCGGGCGCGAGGGCCGCGGGCGTGACGGTCGCGAGCGGGGCGGCGAGGGCGAGGCCGGCGATCGTTGCTGTCAGGACGCGCTTCATCGGTACCTCCTGTCGGGGGCTTCCGGAGACCGCCCCGGCTCCTTCGGAACCTACCTGACCAGTGTCCGGACCGACAGGCGTCGGCGCGAGGCGAGACGCGTGCCGGATGGATGGGACAGGCTCGCGGTAAGCGCATTCCCAAAGTGTCGATGATCGCCTAGGCTGCACTCGGTACCCGTCAACGACGAAGTTCGGAGCAACACGGTGTCAGCGAAGTCATCGGTCCCTGTGGAATCCGGAGGCCCCGCCCCGGAGCCGTCGGTCCTGGAGCGCCTGGAGCGTGCCCGGGTGGTCCCTGTGGTGGTGGTCGACGACGCCACGCAAGGTCTTGGTGTGGCGAGGGCGTTGGACGACGGCGGACTGCCCGTCGCCGAGGTCACGTTCCGCACGTCCGGTGCGCGGGCGGCGATCGAGGCGATCACCGCGGAGTGTCCCGGCATGCTGGTCGGGGCGGGCACGGTGGTGAGTCCTCGTCAGGTCGACGAGGCCGTCACGGCGGGTGCGTCGTTCCTGGTGTCGCCGGGTCTGAGCGAAGCGGTGGTCCGGGCCGCGCAGGAGGCGGGTGTGCCGATCCTGCCCGGGGTGGCGACGGCGTCGGACATCATGGCCGCGCTCGATCTGGGCATCACGACCGTCAAGTTGTTCCCGGCCGGTGTGGTGGGTGGTCCGGGTGCGATCAAGGCGTTGTCGGGGCCGTTCGGACAGGTGCGGTTCGTGCCGACCGGTGGGGTGAGTGCGGCGAATCTGCCGGAGTACCTGGGTCTGCCGTCGGTGCTGGCGGTGGGCGGCTCGTGGATGGTGGACAAGACGCTCGTCGCCGCGGGTGACCTGGCCGAGATCACCCGTCGTACCGCGCAGGCCGTGTCTCTCGCCGCAGGGCCTCCCGAAGGAGCTGTGTGATGACCTGTCCCTCCCTGTCCGTCCGCGCCGCCCGGCTTCTTGAAGGAGATGTGCGATGACCAACCCTTCCCTGTCCGTCCGTCCCGCCGCCGAGTGCCGTTACGACGTCGTCGCGCTCGGTGAGGTCATGCTCCGGCTCGACCCGGGCGAACGCCGTGTGCGCAACGCCCGCAGCTTCGACGTCTGGGAGGGTGGCGGCGAGTACAACGTGGCGCGCGGTCTGCGCCGCTGCTTCGGTCTGCGCGGTGCGATCGTGACCGCGCTCGCGAACAACGACGTCGGCCGCCTGGTGGAGGACCTCATGCTCACCGGCGGCCTGGACACGTCATGGGTGCGGTGGCGTGACTTCGACGGGATCGGCCGGCAGGTGCGTAACGGTCTGAACTTCACCGAGCGGGGTTTCGGGGTGCGTGGGGCGCTGGGGGTGAGTGACCGCGGTCATACGGCGGTCTCGCAGTTGCGGCCTGAGGATGTGGACTGGGACGCGCTGTTCGGTTCAGGTGTGCGGTGGCTGCACACGGGTGGGATCTTCGCGGCGTTGTCGGAGTCGGCGGCGGACGTGGCCGAGGCGGCGATGGTGGCGGCGCGGGCGCACGGCACGGTCGTGTCCTACGACTTGAACTACCGGCCCTCGTTGTGGAAGGGGATCGGTGGGGTGCAGCGGGCTCGGGAGGTCAACCGGCGCCTGGCGGAGCATGTGGATGTGATGATCGGGAACGAGGAGGACTTCACGGCCTCGCTCGGGTTCGAGGTCGAGGGCGTCGAGGAGAACCTGACTGATCTGGACACCGGTGCGTTCCGGGCCATGATCGAGCGGGCCTCGGGCGAGTACGACAACTTCCAGGTGATCGCGACCACGCTGCGCGGGGTGCGGACCGCCACGGTCAACGACTGGGGAGCGATCGCCTGGTCACGCACCGAAGGGTTCGCCGAGGCGACCCACCGGCCCGGTCTGGAGATCCTGGACCGGGTGGGGGGCGGGGACTCGTTCGCCTCGGGCCTGGCCTACGGCCTGATGGAACTGGGCTCTCTGGCCGAGGCCGTCGAGTACGGGGCCGCCCACGGCGCCCTGGCCATGACCACCCCCGGGGACACCACCACCGCCACCCTCGCCGAAGTCGCCAAACTCGCCGCAGGAGGCAACGCCCGCGTCGACCGCTGACACCCCACACCCACCTCGGCGCTCTTCACCGTGGACCCGGATGCGGTCGGCCGCCCGGGGGGTGGTCGGTCCGATGTCAAGGCGATCGGCACCTTCGGGGGCCGACCGCAACGACACCGGACCGACCACCCGACAGCGGGCCGACCAGGCCGCGGCCCTGCGCGGCCGTCGCGGCTCAGGGGGAGCCGTTGAGGTGGACCATCAGGGCCACCACGCCCACGGCGAGGAGGGCCGCCGCCACGGCCCCGGCGATCTTCCACGCCGACCACGGACGTTCGCCGATGACCTCGCCGGTGCGGGCGTTGACCAGGACCTGGAAGGCCTTGCCGCCGTACAGGTAGGTCGCGATCCAGACCGGCAGGAGCAGCAGCTTGAAGGTGACCGCCGCGTAGGCGGTGTCCATCTGGTGCACGCGCTGCTCGTCGCCGCCGATGTCGGCCTCGCAGTCGTCCTCGATCACCCGCGCCATTCTCTGCTTGGCGACCTCGAGACCCGCCTCGGGCTCGACGTCGTACCGGAGGGTCTCGTGCCCGGCGAGGAAGTCCGGCCGGTACGCCTCGGCCTGCTCGAGCGGCCACGGTTCGAGCTTGGCGAGATGGTCCGGCATGACGCGGCGGGTTCCGGTGACCAGGATGTCGTCGAAGAACCGTGCGACGCGTCCCCCGGCCGGGTACCAGCGGGTGCGGCGTTCCTGCCGGCTCACGGTCCTGCCCTCGGAGTCGGTGCTCGTGACCGTCACCCAGTAGTGCTCGCCGCGCTGCCCGGAGTAGTCCGTCGTCGTCTGCGCGTCGTACGTCCAGTGGGGCAGGTAGACGCTGTGCGCCCGTTCCGCGTGGGTCACCTTCTTCAGGGCCGACGGCGCAAACCACCGCGTGCTCACCCAGCGCTTCAGCGCCGTGGTCATCGCCGGGCGGTCGACGGCGAACGGCAGCACCGCCTCCGGCTCGACGATCCCGAGGGCCGACACCTCGGCGACCATCGGTGACCCGCAGAAGCCGCACTCCTGCGACAGCTTGTCGCTCGTGGTGACGGCTCCGCACGTGCCGCACTCGTAGTCGTGGGAGTCCGGCGGGAGCGCCCGCTCCGACGTGGCGAGCGCCGCGAAGTCATGCTCGCGGACGGCCCGCTCGGCGGCCGCGATCTCCTGGGTGTGGCCGCAGTAGGGGCAGGTCAGCGTGCGGGTTCCGACCGCGTACCGGACGCTGGCTCCGCACTGCCGGCACGGGTAGGCGTTGTGGGCGGCGGCGGGGTTGTCGGTCGTCTCGGTCATTCTCGGCGGCACCCTCAGCCCTGGTTCGGCAGCGGCGGGGGTGTGCTGGCGAGGTGGCGGGCGACGTCGGGCACGGATGACGCGGGTTCCCAGCCCGGCATGCCGTTCCTCCACACCAGCGTCTCGGGCGTGAGAGCACCGGAGGAGACGTGGGCGGCCAGTCCGGCGTCGTCCAGCGGCCCGGTCTGCTGCCCGTTCACGCCGAGGAACCACTGCGGGCCGCCCGGCAGCGGCGGCGGCGTGGCGGCACCGGCCTGCGCGGGCGGTTGGGCGGCGGGTGCGGTCGCTCCGCCGACGATGTTCCCGGCGGCCTGGCCCAGCCCCATCCCGACGACGGTGGCGGCGCCGCTGCCCGGGTTCTCGGCGGCGGCTTCGAGGGCCTCGGCGGCCTGGAACTTCGTGTACTGGTCGAGGTTGCCGACGATCCCCATCGACGTGCGCTTGTCGAGCTTCTCCTCGACCTCCGGCGGCAGGGAGATGTTCTCGATGACGAACTTCGGGACGGCGATGCCGAGGTCCGGTTCGAGCTCGCCGGTGAGTGTCACGGCGAGGCTGTCGCCGAGTTCGCCCTGGTGCGCGGCCAGGTCCAGAACGGGGACGTTCGCCTTGGCCAGTGCGGTTCCGAGGCGGCTCACGATGTTCTGGCGCAGATATTCGTGCACCTCGTCGGTGCGGAACTGGGGGTCGGTGCCGACGAGTTCGCGCAGCAGGAGCTTCGGGTCGGTGACGCGGGCGGCGAAGGCCCCGAAGGCGCGCAGCCGCACGGCGCCGAACTCGGCGTCGCGCATGATCACGGGGTTCTTGGTGCCCCACTTGAGGTCCGTGAACTGCCGGGTGCTGACGAAGTACACCTCGGCCTTGAACGGTGACTCGAACCCGTACTTCCACCCCTTGAGGGTGCTCAGGACCGGCAGGTTCGCGGTCTCCAGGGAGTACATGCCGGGGCCGAAGACGTCGGCGATCTGCCCCTCGTTGACGAACACCGCTGTCTGGGACTCCCGGACCGTCAGCCGCGCCCCGTTCTTGATCTCGTTGTCGTGCCGGGGGAAGCGCCACACGATGGTGTCGCGGGTGTCGTCGGTCCATTCGACGATGTCGACGAACTCGTCCTTGAACTTGTCCAGCAGGCTCATTCGGGGGGTTCCTTTCCGCCCCGAGGCGACGGGGCCGACGCCCATCCAATCGGCCCGGGCCGATCGCTGCAAGGAAATGAACCTGTCGGGCAGCCGTACGTCGCGCCGGCCCGCCCGACGCATCGCCTGATCGTGGCTGAGAAGACCGCCGAACGGGCGGCTGGGTAAAGTCGTTTCACGAGGTCAGGTGGCATTTTCACGGTTGTGATGAGCCGTTCTCCACAGATCACGGTCTGGGCGCGCGGGGCGCCTCCGGCCGCCCTACTCTCATGGAATCGGCCCGCCACGTGGCACAACCAGGGGCGTCATGTCAAGGAGGCGGGGCCGTGAGCGCACCGTTCGCCGTTGGTTACGTTCTCAGGGGGAGAAGGATGACTACGCAGGCCACCGTTCTGGAGCCGGACACGACCGGACCTCTGGAGCCGGACAGGACCGGAACGATTTCCGTTCGCGTCGACACGAGCGACGCCGCTCGCACCGGATCCGGTGACGCGGTGGCCGCCGGAGAGGACGGCACGGCCCGCGGCCGGCTGCTGAGGCGCTGCGCCGCCGGTGCCACGGTCCTCGCGATTCTGACGGCCCTGCTCGTCGGCTGGGTGAGCCAGGCACGGGCGGACACCACCGATCGCCTCGAGACCCTGAACGCGCGGATCGACGAGCGGGTCGTCGCGGGCCGGGCGACGGCGGAGCGCCTGGCCACGGTCATCGTCGTGGCCCGGAACGTCCGGGCTGCCTCGTCGGACGCCGATCCCGAAGCCCGTGCCACACTCGACGCCGCGATCCGGTCCGCGGAAGGCGTCGTCGGCCAGCGGGTCACGACGCAGGAGCCCGCCACCGTGCCGCAGGCCGAGATGCTGGTGGAGCAGGCAGGGCTCATGCAGCAGGCGCTCGCGCTCGCGACCACGGACCTGCGGACCGCCGTCGACCTCGTCCTGGTCAGCCGCGGCGACCTCCCGTCGGAGATGCACCACGCGCCGGCTGACGAGGAGGGCGCGAGCGTCCTCACCGCCGTTGCGCGACCGTGACCCGGCAGGTGCAACGCCGTCGGAGGCAGCGACACAGAAGGTACGGGACCATGACCGGTTCGTGCTGGTGAGGCCGCTGACAACGTCCGGACACCGGGTCCCGTGCCCAGCTCTCCGGACGAGAGGAAAGCGTCATGCCCCGTACCACCCGTCGCCAGGCGGTCGCCGCGCTCGCCACGACCGCCGTCGTCGCACTGTCCCTGACCGCCTGCGGCAGTGACGCGGACAGCGCGTTCGACGGCGGCCAGGGCGCACCGGCCCCCGCCGACGCCCAGATGTACGCCGAGGACTCCGCGCCGGACACCCGGCGCATCGCGCCGACCGAGTCCCAGGAGGAGTACGCCGACGCCGCGGAACAACCGTTCCAGGACGTCGCCACGAGCCCGTTGTCGACTTTCTCCGCCGACGTCGACACGGCGTCGTACAGCAACCTGCGCCGCCAGATCACGCAGGGGCAGGCGCCCGAGGGCGTGCGCATCGAGGAGCTTGTCAACTATTTCGACTACGACCACCCCGCGCCCGGCCGGGAGGACGACGAGCCGTTCGCGGTGACGGCGGAGGTGGCCCCGGCGCCATGGGCGCCCGAGCACCACCTGGCGATGATCGGCGTGCAGGCGACCGAGGCCGTGCCGACGCACGAGGGCAACAACATCGTCTTCCTGCTGGACGTGTCCGGCTCGATGGACGAGCCGAACAAACTCCCGCTGCTGGCCGAGTCGTTCTCCCTGCTCGCGTCGAACCTCGGGGAGGACGACGTGGTCTCGGTCGTCACCTACGCGGGCGACGACCGGGTGCTCCTCGACTCGGTTCCCGGGTCCGAGGACGGCGTGATCACCGACGCCCTGGAGTCGCTGACCGCGGGCGGTTCCACCGGAGGCGCCGCCGGCCTGGAGACCGCCTACGAGCTTGCGCGGAAGAACTTCGTCGAGGGCGGCAACAACCGGGTGGTCCTGGCGACCGACGGCGACTTCAACGTGGGGCCGTCGACCCCGGAGCAACTCACGGAGCAGGTCGAGGACGCGCGCGAGTCGGGTGTGTACATCTCGGTGCTCGGCTTCGGGACGTACAACCTCAAGGACGCCACGATGGAGGCGATCGCCGATCACGGGAACGGCAACTACGCCTACATCGACACCGTCGACGAGGCGCGCAAGGTGCTCGTGGACGAGTTCGACTCGACCATGTACGTGGTCGCCCAGGACCTGAAGCTGCAGGTGGAGCTCAACCCGGCGGTGGTGTCCGAGTACCGGCTGATCGGCTACGACAACCGCCGCCTGGAGGACGAGGAGTTCGACGACGACACCAAGGACGCCGGCGATGTCGGCGCCGGGCACGCGGTGACCGCCTTCTACGAGATCGTTCCCGCGTCCGGCGCCGCCGCCGACAACGGGCTGAAGTACCAGGACTCCCGCGCGTCGGGCTCGGACGACTTCATGACGGTGCACGTGCGCTGGAAGGAACCGGGCGGGTCGGAGAGCGCGGAGCGGGAGTACCCGGTGGAGGCCGGCGCGCTCACGGAGACACCGTCCACCGACTTCCGGTTCGCGTCGGCCGTGGTCGAGGCCGGACTCGTCGCCCGTGGATCGCAGTACGCGGCCGACGCGAGCCTGGAGTCCGCCCGGTCGCGTGCGGCCGCGGCCCTCGGGGCGGACCCCTACGGCCTCCGGGCCGAGTTCGTCGCCCTGCTGGACCGGTACCGCGAGCTGGCCGCCTGACCGTCGCCCGCGCCGGCGCCCGCCCGCCCGCAAGCGCCCCACCTGCTGATGGGGCGCTTGCGGCAGGGTGCTCGGTGCGGTCAGCGCGCTGCGGACGGCGCCGCCGGGACACCCGCGTCGAGAACGTGACGGGTGAGGGTTTCCAGGACGGTGACGCCGTCGGCCGAGAGCACCGACTCCAGGTGTCCCTGGACCGAGGCCACCCCGGGCCCGCGCAAGGCGGTGAGGACGCCGTTCGCGTCGGCGGACGGTTCGAGGGCGAGCCGGGCCACGGGGCTGTCGGCGTCGGCCGCGTCGAGGGTGGCGAGCTGCGCGCCGAAGGTGTTGTAGTAGCCGACGGCGGCCGTGGTGCCGAACACGTCGGAGTCGAGCCGCACGCCCTGGCGCGGCGCGGGCAGCGGGCGGATCGGGAAACCCGCGAGGCCGGCGAGCACCTGGTGGCTGAGGCAGACGGCGAGCAGCGGCCGGCCCCCCGTGACGCGCTCATGGATCCGCCGGGTGATGGCGGCGATCCGAGGATCCTCGGTGTCGCGCGGGTCTCCCGGCCCCGGGCCGAGCACGACCAGATCGTCCGCGAGCACGTCGCCCACGGCGTCCCACCGCACCACGCGGGCGTTCATCCCCAGGTGGCGGAACTGGTGGGCGAGCATGGTCGTGAACTGGTCCTCGTGGTCGACGACGAGCACGTTCCGCCCGGTCAGGGGTGACGTCTCGACCGGGTCGAGCGGGGCGCCGGAGCTCCCGGCCGCGGCGGTCGGCTCCGGCGTCGTCGCGGCGTCCGCGGCGTCCTGCGGCCGCACCCAGAACTCGGCGAGCTGGCGATTGCGGGCCGTCAGCGCCTCGGAGACCCCGGGCTGCGCGTTCAGGTCGACGACGGAGCCGGGCCCGGCTCCGCGCGGTACCAGCCCGAGCGACGCCAGCACGCCCGACGCCTTGGCGTGGGTTTCCGCCACCTCGTGCTCCGGAACGGAGTGGCGCACGAGGGTGGCCCCGGCCGGGACGGACACCCGGCCGCCGTCGGACAGGTAGGCAGTGCGGATGAGGATCGGGGCGTCGAGCGAGTAGCCGGCGGCGCCGTGCGGAGCGGGCTCGGCGTCGGGGACGCCGGCGTCGTGCGGCTCGGACGGGCCCTGTTCCGAGGCGTCCGGCTCGAAGAGGGCGAGACATCCCGAGTAGTAGCCACGGGGGCGGCTCTCGTGACGGGTGATGACGGTGCAGGCGTTCTCCATCGGCGACCCGGTCACGGTGGGCGCGAACATCGTCAGACGCAGCGCCTCGCGCGGGTCGAGGGCGGTGCGGCCCTCCAGCAGGTACTCGGTGTGGCTGAGGCGGGCCATCTGCTTGAGGTACGGGCCGACGATGCGCCCGCCGTCCGGGCAGAGCGCGCTCATCATCTTCATCTCCTCGTCGACGACCATGAAGAGCTCCTCGTTCTCCTTGGTGTCGCGCAGGAAATCGAGGACGCCGTCGCGCGTCGGGCCGGTCACGGGGTGCCGGTAGGTGCCGCTGATCGGGTTCATACGGGCCACGCCGTCGTGCACGGTCAGGTGCCGCTCGGGTGTGGCGCCCGCCAGGGACAGCGTCCCGGCCGCGGGCCGCGCCGCGTCCGTCGCGGGCGCGGGAGCATGCACCGCGAATGTCCAGTACGAGCCGACCTCGTGCGTGAGCAGCGCGCGGAACCACGAGGCCAGGGCGGTGACGGGCGCCGCGTCGGTGCGGGCCTCGAAGCGGCGCATCACCACGAAGTTGGCGCCTGCGCCCTGTCCGATCTCGTCGTCGATCACTCGGCGCACCGTGTCCGCGTACTCGGCGTCCGGGACGTCGAAACCGAGCGGTTCGGCGGGCACGGGTTCGGGGGGAAGGGCGGCGACGGCGTCGGACAGGGGGACCCGCTCCGACGCGCGGACGACCAGGCAGCGCAGCGGGGCGTCGTCGTCGCGCACGGTGAATCCGCGCTCGCGGGCCTGCCGGAACGGGACCACGGCGAGCACGGGCGCGCCGTCGAGCGGGATGTCACGAAGGAGGCCGGCGTCGACCACGTCACCGACCAGGACCTCGACCTCGGTGCCGCCGTGACGGCGCAGGAGCGCGAAGGGGAGCGCCCCGTCGGAGGTGAGGACCTGGGCGAGGAGCGGATATCGGGTGACGGCGGCGGAGGGACGGATGCGGGACATGTGTGGCCTCTCGGTCTCGGGGTGCTCGTCCCGGACCGAGAGTCTCGTGGGAACACGAAACGACCGCCCCGGGAGCGAGGCGGTCGTGGACGTGGATCGTGACGTCGCGAGCCCGCCTATTCGGCGGGCCGCCAGTTCCGGCAGGTCAGGTGCGACGTCATGGCGGGAACGGTAGCCGTGTGCGGGGCGAGATGTCCACAGGGAGTCCGATGCGCGAGACGGGGTGCTCGGCGAGGTGCGGGACGGCGTGGCGCGTCCGACGGCGGCTCCGCGCCGGCGCCCTGAGATGAGGGCGGCTCCCGCCCCGGTGCGCGCTTCCTGACGAACATGTCCGGATTGATCATCCTGCCTTTGACGCCTGAGATGCCGGAGTGTGTCGTAGCCTCATGGCATGGCGAGAGAGACCCCGTATCAGCCTGGCCGGAAAACGTTGACCTGCTGGTTCGCCGGTCTTGCCACGCTGGACGTGATTCACCGTGCGGCCAGGCCAGAGCGCGACCAGAAGGTCACCGCTGTCCGGCAGGACGTCTCCGCGGGTGGTCCGGCCGCGAACGCGGCGGTCACGGCTGCCGCACTGGGCATGCGTTCCGTGCTGGTCACCGCCCTCGGAACCAGCGCCGTGGGTACGGCCGCCCGCGCGGATCTGGAACGGTACGGCGTGGAGGTGCACGACGTCGCGCGGCCCCACCACGACCTGGCGGTCTCCGCGGTACTCGTCGACGACACCACGGGGGAGCGGTCGGTCGTCTCCGCCGACGGGGCCCTCACGCAGGTTCCCGGGCCGGGCCCGGACGAACTGGCCGCCCTCCCGGCGCCCGACGTCGTGCTGCTCGACGGACACCATCCCGACATCGCGCGCAGCGTGCTCGCGCACGCCCGGACCTTGCGCCCGCGCCCGCTGATCGTGCTCGACGCGGGCCGGTGGCGCCCGGTGTTCGCCGACCTGCTGCCCGACGCCGACGTCATCGCGTGCTCGGCGGCCTTCCGCGTCCCCGAAGGTCAGGAGGGCTGGTACGCGGGGCTGCGCGGGGCGACGGTGGTGACGCACGGCTCCGCGCCGGTGGACTGGTGGGACGGCGATGCCCGCGGCACCATCGACGTGCCGGCCGTTCCCGCCGTCGACACGCTCGGTGCCGGGGACGCCTTCCACGGTGCGCTGACGGCCGCGCTGGCCCGGGGCGCGGAGCTTCCGCGGGCGTGCGCCGAGGCGGTGCGCGTGGCCTCGCTCCGGGTGCGGTATCTGGGGCCGCGCGGATGGCTGGCACATCTGGGCGGGGGAGAGGTGCCGCAGCGCGCGGTCGACGAGACTCCGTGTCCGGCGCCGCGGGCGGCGGACGGGGACCTCGCGGACGCCGGCCTTCCAGCAGTCCCGGCGGATCTCGTCGACCGGGCACGACGCCTCGCGGACGATCCCGCTCGCTCCGGCCGCGCCGTCCTGGGTCTCACCGGTCCGCCCGGGGCCGGGAAATCGACCCTCGCAGCGGGTCTCGCGGCGGCGCTCGGGCCGGACCGCGCGGTGGTGGTCGGCATGGACGGGTTCCATCTGGCGAATGCCGTGCTGGAGGCGCGTGGAAGCCGGGAGCGCAAGGGCGCGATCGACACCTTCGACGACGCCGGATACGCCGACCTGATCGGACGCATCGCCGCGGCGCACCCGGACGGCGACCCGGTTCTCGCCCCGGAGTTCCGGCGTGAGATCGAGGAGCCGATCGCGGGCGCCGTCGTCGTGCCGCCCGGCGTGCCTCTCGTGATCACCGAGGGAAACTACCTTCTTGCGGGGACCGGGCACTGGCCGCGCGCTCGCGAGCACATGACGGAGGTCTGGTACGTCGATGTGCCCGGCGACGTCCGGCTGGAGCGGTTGACGGCCAGGCATCATGCCCACGGGAAGACACCGGAGGCGGCCCGGGCCTGGGCGCGCGGCTCGGACCAGCACAACGCCGAGGTCGTCGCCGCGACACGGGACGACGCGGATCTGCACGTCACCATCGAGTGATTCCCGAGCGCCGACCGGTGCCCGCCCGTCGTGGCGGGTGCGCGGACGGCGCGCGGGCGTCACAGGGTCGCCGCCGCGAGCGCCTCGTCCTGGCCGTCGAGTGTGATCTCGATGCGGTCCATGTCCGTCAGGGGCACCGCCGAGGAGGCGTCCAGGCCGGTCGTCGTGCCGCCCGACCACACCCAGGTCGCCGCGACGGTGCGAACGCCGTCGTGGCCGACCACGACGAGTTCGTACGTGACTGGTTCCCGCGGTTCGTAGTCCTGACCGGCGGGCGGGTCCTGCCCGGGGTCGGGTGGGTAGTGGCAGGACCACTGGAACTTCGTTCCCCAGGTGGTCGGAGTGACGACCACCTGGGCGCTCATGTCCGCCTCGCCGACGGGGTGCAGTTCGACCGTTCGGGCGTTCGCCGCGGTGACCGGCGGCGCTGTCGTGCCGACGCCGTCCGGCGACCTGAACGGGCCGGGGCCGGTCAGCAGTGAACCGCCGGCCGCTCCCGCGATCAGCAGGGCCGATGCGGCGACCGCGCCGAGTGTTCGTCGCCGTCGGCGGGATCGTCGAGCCGCGCGGGCGAGGGGTGCGAGCGGGACGGCCGGTGCGAGGCTGGTGTCGGGCGCACCGCCTGCGCCTGCACCTGCGCCTGTGTGGGCAGGCGGGGCGCCGTCCGGCAGGGGCGTGGCGCCTGGTGCGTCCTGGGTGGGTGACTCGGCTTGTGCCGGGGACACGGTGCTCAGCAGTCCCGGCATTCCGGCGAGCTCGGCCACCGCGGCGCGGCAGGTGTGGCACGCGGCCAGGTGTCGTTCGTAGGCGTGCCGGTCGCTCGGGCTCAGGGCGCCGAGCACGTATGCGGCGTCCCAGTCGGCGTAGCGGTCGCCGCCGTTCCTCTCTGCCGGCGCCATCATGACGTGACTCCTTTCTCCTGCAGTGCCAGGCGCAGCGCACGCAGCCCGTAGTGCAGGCGTGACTTCACCGTCCCGGTCGGGACGCCCAGCTCGGTGGCGAGCTCGGCCACCGAGCGGCCGCCGTAGTACGCGCCGACGACGACGGCCCGGTGGTCCGGTGAGAGCGACACCAGCGCGTCGGCGACGAGCCACGAGTCGAGTACCGCCTGGGTCCTGTCGTGCTCCTCGCGTTCGGGCAGGTGACCGGTGGCGTGTTCGCGGGTGCGGCGCGCGCTGCGCAGGTGGTCGACGACGAGGTTCCGCGCGACCGTGAAGAGCCAGGCGCGCACGGACTCCTCGGACCGTTCGAGCACCTCGGGGTGGCGCCATGCGCGCAGCAGGGTCTCCTGCACGACGTCGCGCGCCTCCTCCTCGTCGCCCGTGCGGCGCACGACGTACCGGTACAGCGCGTCGGCATGGGATTCGTGCACCGCCTCGAGGAGTTCGTCTTCTGCGCCCACGAGGAGATCCTCTCCCTACGCCCCGGACCGGAGCTGCAGGGAGAACTCGATGCTGCCCTCGTCCTCCACCGAGACGAACCCGAGGTCCGGGGCCTCGACACCGAAGTCGGTGAACGTGATCGGCACGCTGCCGATGACCTGGACGGGGCCGCCGCCGGAGGCGTCTCCCGCGACCTCCGCCTCGACCGTCGCCGGCTGGGTGACGCCGTGGATCGTCAGGTCGCCCGTCAGCTCCACCGCCGTGGCGCCGCTCCGGAGTTCGGCCGGGTCGGTCAGTTCGAAGATCGCCGTGGGGTAGGTGTCGGCCTCCATCGCCTGGTCCCGGAAGTACTGGTCGCGCCGGGTCTCGTCGGTCGCCACGCTGGCGATGTCGACCTCGATGCCGGCCGCGGTGATCGTGCCGTCCGTGACCGTCACGGATCCCGTGACCTCTTCGGTGCGTCCCGTGACGGTCACGTCAGCGCCCTGCAGCACCTCCTCGACGCGGTACCCGGCGAACGAACCGTCTCCCACCGTCCACGTGCCCTCGGCGGCCTCGGTGTCCGCGAGGGGCGCCATCGATGTCCCGAGCGTCGGTTCGTCGTCCGCCGCTTCGCTTGCCCGGTCCGCGTACAGGCCGGGTCCGTAGATCCCTGCCACGACGCCGACGGCGACCACTGCCGCGCCGGCCCCGATCGCGACCTTCATCCGTGTGCGCACGCTCCGCCCCTCTCGTTCGCGGTCCAGCTGGATGCTGGTCCCTGCCCCTGACGACGGGTGAAGGGGCGTGGGGGTTCAATCGGATCCGAACCTCGGGTCGTGGGGCGGACAGGGCAGGGCGGACAGGGTGGGGCGGACAGGGTGGGAATGCCCGGGCGTGACGGGTGCCCTGGAGTGGTGGATGCTCGCACTCGTCGTCAGCCCAGTTCCAGGCA
Organism: Myceligenerans xiligouense; assembly: GCF_003814695.1. Lineage (GTDB taxonomy): Bacteria > Actinomycetota > Actinomycetes > Actinomycetales > Cellulomonadaceae > Myceligenerans > Myceligenerans xiligouense. Next base: position 3,720,138 of record NZ_RKQZ01000001.1, on the reverse strand, counting down.
TGTCACCTTCCAGGTGCCACGCCTGCCCTCCAGCCGGACCGCCGCGGCGCGCACGCGTTCGCCGTCGTGCAGCACGACCGTGGCTTCGGCCGATGTCGCGCCGAGCCGGACGAGACGCACCCGGCGGACACCGACCCGTGGTGCGGCGGGCCGCGCCCGGCCGGCCCGGGTGCCGCTCAGCAGGCGTTCTCGTGCCACGAGCTGGTCGTACACCTGCGTGGAGGTCCACCGCGCGAGCTGATTGGCGGGTCGTTCCCCGCGCAGCACCTCGATGGCCGCCCGAGCGACGCGGCAGACGAGCGCGGTGGGGTCGGGTAGGGCGGGCTGTGGTTCGGGTTCGCGGTGTTCGTCGATCTGGCTCAGCAATTCGGCGGCGCGCGTCATGCTCGGGTCGGAACCGCCGAGCTGTACCTTGCGCAGGCTGCGCCGAGGTTCCTGGGCGGTGGGTTCGGTGCGCCGCCGGGGCTGGGGGACGGCGCGCGTGCGCACCGGCTTCGGTGTCTCGGTGACCGCGGTCATGGCTGGGCTCCCAGGGGTCGCGTCTCCGGTGCGTGGAGCACCGTTCCGGGGCGGATGAGGTCGGGGTCGGGGCCGATCGCCCCGCGGTTCGTGGTATGCCACGCGGCGACCTCGCTCGCGATGCGCGCGGCGTCCGGTGCGCCGGCGTCCGGTACGTCGGTGCTCGACGTGCGGTTGTTCGACGTGGGTCGGTCGGGCTGGAGGTGCTCGGTGGCGATCGACCAGAGAGTGTCGCCCCGCTGCACGACGACCGGCACGCCGTTGGAGCGTGGAGCGCCGGCACGCTCCTTCCGGTCGACCTGGCGGGTGCGCTCCGGATCCCGGGCGCGTCCGGAACCGGGCCGGTCGGTACTCGTGCCCCGGACGTCCGGGGCGAGGGCGTCCGGCCCGGCCAGGTCAGCCGTTGTCGCGCCGAGCACGCTACCGACGGCCCCGTCATCCGATGTCGGCTGCCAGCCCAGGTCGAGTACGACGCCCGAGGGCGCGGAGCCGTCGGCCTCCGTCCCGGGAGCGGGGGCGGCGAACGCACCCGGCGCCGCGATGCCGACGCCCACGCCGGCCGTCACGAGCACGCCGGCCATCCGGCGTACGAGGCGTGGGGCGCAGCGGGCGAGGAAGGCTCGCCCGGCGCGCCAGTCCCGGCCGCCGCGACGAGCTGCCGCGTACAGCAGGCCCACGACGGCTCCGAGCGCTATCCATCCCGCGCAGACCGTGGCCCCGGCCTCGATCAGCAGCTCGACGGTCCGGTCGACAGTTCCCGTTCCCTCGCGCCAGACCCGCGCCGCGCGGGTCGCCAGCAGCACCGCGGCGCCCGCGGCTCCGACCGCGATCGCCGCCAGCGCGATCGGATTCGCACTGGATCGCACACCACTCTCTGTCAAAGCCATGTAGTACCCCCTGTAGCCCTGATGACGGGTCAAGATCTGATCAGGCATCCTCCGGGTGCCTTTTGATGGTTTTATTGAACAGCAGGCGTCGTCTGTCGTCCACCGATGGGCGGAGGGGCTGTGGATGACGGAGAGTGGGTCCGTGGACACATCGGATGCTCGCTGGTCGGATCTGGCCGCGGACCTCGACGCGCTGGCCGAAGCGCACGCCACCGCCGAGTCGGACGCCATGATCGCGGAACTGACCCGCGCGGAACACGCGACGATCGATCTCGCGGACCGTCTGCGGGCCGCCACCGGAACACTCGTGGTGATCGACCTCCCGGACGGCGAGTCCGTGCGCGGAGTGATCCGCGAGGCGGCGCGGACGTGGCTCCTCCTGGCGGGTCCGGCGCGTGGCTCGCAGCGGCATCTCGTCCCGTTGCCGGCGATCGACGGCGTCTCAGGACTCGGCGCGGGTTCGGCCCCGGCGGCCGGGCGAGAGCTCGCCCTCACGACCCAGCTGCGTGACCTGCAACGCGACCGGCGGACCGTGCTGATCCGCACCCGCGGGCGGGTGCATCGCGGTCGCATCGCCCGGGTGGGCGCCGATCACCTCGATCTCGACGTGCTGGACGGGGGCCGGAGGGAATCGCGGGTGATCCCGTTCTCCGCGCTGCTCTGCGTGAGCCACGCTCCGCCCGGCATGGCGCCCTGACCCGGGGAGCGCCCGCCGGGTACGACGAGAGGCGGCACATCCCGATGGGATGAGCCGCCTCAGGGGTTCGTGCCGCCGGCTGTAACTCTCAGCCCTCACCGGCCTTGAGGCGCTCACGGCTCTTGGCGTACTGCCGCTCGATGTAGGACTCGAGCTCTGCCGCCTCGATGCGCCAGACCTTCTTCGGGCCCACCTGGATGGCCGGCAGGTCGCCCGTGCGCACGAGCGCGTACCCCTGCGCCATGGAGATGTTCAAGGTCTCGACCACGTCAGCCAGAGAGAGAAACCGCTTATCCATGACACCACTATGGCACAGGTCGCGGACGGGGGCACGGAAAATCACAGTTATCCACAGAAAGAGTTCATCGGATGCCGGATCTTGGAGCTTCGCTCACCATGTCTGGGTGACGTTCACCGCCTTGGGTCCGCACACGGAGAGGAACTACATGATCGACGCACCGCCCGCACCGAACGACGGCCGAGTCGCTGTGAGGCTGCGTCCGCCTGGCTGGCGAGATCCACGGCTGCTGGCGGGCATCGTGCTCGTCGCGATCTCCGTCGCACTGGGCTCCTGGCTGGTCGCGTCCGCCGGCCGCACAGTACCCGTGTTCGTCGCCGACGGCGCGCTGACACCCGGTGAGCCGGTCACGCGAGCCGCACTCCGTGTGGTGGACGTCAGGATGAGCGCGGGTCTCGACCGCTACCTCCGTGCCGACGAGGAGCTCCCGTCCGGGCTGGTGGCTCAGCGCGTGGTGGCGGACGGTGAGCTGGTCTCCCGGTCCGGGCTGGGGGACCGGAGCACGATGCGGTCCGTCACGCTCCCGATCTCCGGTGGCGTGTCCGAGCGCATCCGGCCCGGGGCGGTCGCCGACCTCTGGTTCGTGCCCGACGGCGGGCCCGGGGCCGCGCCCGGAGGTACGCGGGGCACGTCGTCGGGCGGCTCCGAGCCGGACACCCTCGCCGAGGATGTGGTCATCGAGCAGGTCGAGGTGCCCGACGGCGCACTCGTCGTGGCCGGCACCACGACCCTGCACGTGCTGGTGGAGCAGGACGCCCTCCCCCGGGTGCTCGGGGCCCTGGCCGAGCCGGGGAGCCTCGCCGTCGTACCGGTCGGGGGAGCGGTCCGGTGACCGGCCCCGGCGCGATCACCGTGCTGTGCGCGGTCCTGGGGCCCGCGGAGGCGGACGTGGTGCGGAGTCTCGGCGAGCCCGGTACGGGGGTGACCGTCACCCGCCGGTGCGCCGACCTCACCGAGCTGCTCGCCGCGGCCGAGGCCGGATCCGGGAGGACGGCGGTCGTCTCGGCGACGTTGCCCGGCCTCGGGCGGGAGGCGGTGGCGCGGATGCACCAGGCGGGGGTTCGTGTCGTCGCCCTCGACGAGGCTCCGGAACCCAGTACGGACCGGCTCGCCGCCGTCGGGGCCGACGGTGTGGCGCGCACGGTGGAGGACCTGCTCCCCGTGGTCCGCGACGAGACCATCGTGCCGCCCGCGGCGGCGGCTCAGCCGCCCGGAGGCTCCGTCGCCCGGACGGGCAGGGGCAGGCTTGTCGCGGTGTGGGGGCCCGTCGGAGCACCCGGTCGGACCACCACGGCCATCGAGCTGGCCGTGGCGCTGGCCGCCGGTCCGTCGGCTGCGGACGCCCCGGGTCGGCACCGCCGGGCAAACCTCCTCGCACGACGCGGCGCGCTCGGGCCGGTCCGTCGTCGCGCACCAGGTGGTGGATCCCGCGCGTCGCGCGGTCAGGCCCGGGAGCAGGTGGTTCTGGCCGACGCCGACACCTACGGCCCGTGCGTCGCGCCTCGCCTCGGCATGCTCGATGACTCGGCGGGCCTGGCCGGTGCCGTGCGCGCCGCGGGTGTCGGACCGCTCGACGTCGAGACCCTTGCCCGCCATGCCCCAGTCACCCTCCCCGGCGTCCGTGTTCTCGGAGGAATCGGCCGCCCCGGGCGGTGGGCCGAACTGTCCGGGGCGGCGCTCGACGCGGTGTGGGAACGCCTCCGCGACCTGGCGGACTGGACCGTGATCGACACCGGTCCCGTCCTGGAGACCGACGAGCTCCTCTCCTACGACACGCGGGCTCCGCAGCGCAACGCGGCGACCCTCGGGGCCCTCGCCGCCGCCGACGTGGTGGTGGTCGTCGGCGGCGGGGACCCGATCGGCCTGCAGCGTCTCGTGCGTGGTCTGGACGACCTGGCCACCGTTCCCGCGCCCATCACTCCGGACCGTCTCGTCGTCGTGAACCGCGTGCGGGCCGCTGCGGTCGGGGCGAACCCCCGCATGTCCGTGCGCGCCGCACTGACGAGGTTCGCCGGCGTCGACGCGCACCTGGTGCCCGACGACCCGGCCGGCCTCGACGCCGCTCTCCTGAGCGGGCGTACGCTCTCCGAGTGCGCCCCGGGATCACCCGTACGAGCGGCGTTCGGAGAACTCGCGCAGCAGGTGCGTCAGGTGGTGCGTGCGCGGAGCTCGGCCGCCGCCGACACCTCTCCGTGGGTCGGCATCCCGGCGGCGTCGCGTGGCTAGTGCACCGGCGTCCACCGGTCGACGGGAGGTCACGGGACCTGAACCGTGCCCCCGTCCCCGTCCCCGTCCCCGTCCCCGCCGACGCCGGCGTCAGCGAGGAACGGTGCCGACCTCGGACCAGTCGTACCAGAGCAGATCGCGATCGGTGACGGCCTGGACGGCGTCAGCGAGCGCCTCGTCGTCGTCGGTGTCGGCGGCTGCCCGGACCGCCGCCACGTCCGCGGCCGCGTCCGGTTCGTCGGCGTGCACGCAGACGATCGGCACGTCGGGCAGCGCGGCGGTCAGGCGGAGTGTCGACGCGGCGGCGTCGGGGTCCGCGGCATCGGCGGGCTCCAGGAGGTCATCGGGGGCCTCGACGGTGACCACGGCCCGTTGCGGGGGTGTGTCGGGCAGCGCGGCCAGGAGTGCGAGGGACGCCGCGGCGGCGTCCAGGAAGGCGGCGTACTCCACGCCTTCGGCGTCCTCGTCGGGCAGCTCGGCGACCAGGGCACGTGTCACGCCGTGCACCGAGCGCGGTGTCAATGACCAGCGGGCGGAGGTGCGACCGGCCTCGACGGTGTCGAGCTCGTCGAGGGTGGCGGGCACGTAGATGCGCATGAGAAGAGTGTGCCTGGTTCGCGCGGCGGGATCAGCACGGCGGAGCCACCGGTGCGGTGCGACCCGGCGACCGACGCTCACCCCAGCAGGTCGAGCACTTCGTCGTGCAGCAGCCCGTTCGTCGCCAGGCCGTTGTGTCCCCAGGGGCCGTGCTCCCCGGCGAGCGAGGTGAATCGTCCCCCGGCTTCCTCGACGATCGGCACGAGCGCCGCCATGTCGTACACCTCGAGTTCGGGCTCGGGCGCGATGTCCACGGCACCTTCCGCCACCAGCATGTACGACCAGAAGTCACCGTAGCCACGGGTGCGGTAGCACCGGCGCGACAGGTCGAGGAACGCGTCCAGCTTTCCCCGCTGCTCCCAGCCGCTGAGCGACGCGTAGCTGAGCGAGGCGTCGGCCAGGTCGCGCACTCCCGAGACCTTCATCCGGGTCGCCGCGTGCAGGCCCTTGCCGGTCCAGGCGCCCGACCCGCGGGCCGCCCACCAGCGCCGCCCCAGGGCCGGCGCGCTCACCAGGCCGACGACGACGTCCTCGCCGTCGGCCAGCGCGATGAGGGTCGCCCACACCGGTACGCCACGTACGAAGTTCTTGGTGCCGTCGATCGGGTCGATGATCCATCGGCGCGTTCCGCTGCCGGCCGCACCGTACTCCTCGCCGACGATCGCGTCGCGGGTACGGGCCCGCTGGAGCTGGGCGCGGATCATCTCCTCGGCGGCCCTGTCGGCATCGGAGACCGGCGTGTTGTCCGGTTTGGTCTCCACGTGCAGGTCGAGGGAACGGAAACGCGACATGGTGTGCGCATCCACCTGGTCGGCGATGACATGAGCAAGGCGCAGGTCATCGTCATAGCTGGTCTTGGTCACGGCGGCCACGTCCGCCACCGTAGCGCCAAATGCGCGCTCCACGCCGAAATGCCGCGCGGTACGGACCCGCGAATATCACGGCGCGTCGCGACTATCACGGCGCGCCGCGGCCTGTCACGCGAACGTCGTCCGGCCAGGTGCGCGGTTCGTCGTCCGGCCAGGTGTGCGAGACGACCAGGCCCCGCCTGACCGGCTCGGATAACCTCGGGGCATGACCGACGCCCCCACCGCACCGACCTGGGCCGCCCCGACCGCCGTCGGACCTCTGGACTCGACCGTCGAGGTGCCGGGCAGCAAGTCGCTGACCAACCGTCTGCTGGTCCTGGCGGCGCTGGCCGACGGCCCCGGCACGCTCCGCGGCGCGCTGCGCAGCCGTGACGCCGACCTGATGATCGCCGGCCTGCGCGCTCTAGGCGCCGGCATCACCGAGGGCGACAGCCCCAGCACGCTGCACGTCACCCCCGGCACCTCCCCGGTCACCAGCGCCGACATCGACTGCGGACTCGCCGGGACCGTGATGCGCTTCCTGCCGTCCGTGGCCGCCCTGGCCGGCGGCCCCGTCCGCTTCGACGGCGATCCCGCCGCGCGCGTCCGGCCCATGGGCCCCGTCCTCACCGCACTGCACGCTCTCGGCGTCTCGGTGGCAGGTCCCGACGGCGGCCTGCCGGAGCACCTCCCGTTCACCGTGACGGGCACCGGCTCGGTCCGCGGCGGGACCGTGGACGTCGATGCGTCGGCGTCGTCACAGTTCGTCTCCGGGCTCCTCCTCGCCGCACCGCGGTACGAGCAGGGCCTCACCCTGCGGCACGTCGGCACCACGCTGCCGAGCCTGCCGCACATCGAGATGACCGTCGCCACCCTGCGCGACGTCGGCGTCGCCGTCGACGACAGCCGCGACGGGTTGTGGCAGGTCGCCCCCGGACCGATCGCCGCTCGTGACGTGCGCGTCGAACCCGACCTGTCCAACGCCGCCCCGTTCCTCGCCGCCGCCCTCGTCACGGGCGGCACGGTGCGCATCCCCGGCTGGCCGGCCGAGACCACGCAGCCCGGGGCCCTCCTGCCCGAGCTCCTGACCCGCATGGGCGGCACCGCCGAGATCTCGGGCGACGTCCTGTCCATGACCGGCACCGGCGAGGTGCACGGCATCGACCTCGACCTGCGCGCCGCCGGCGAGCTCGCGCCGACGTTCGCCGTGCTGGCGGCGCTCGCCGACTCGCCGACGCGGCTACGGGGCATCGCGCACCTGCGCGGGCACGAGACGGACCGCCTGGCGGCGCTGGCCCGGGAGATCACGCGGTTGGGCGGCCAGGCGGAGGAGACCCGCGACGGCCTGGTCATCACACCCCGGCCGCTGCACGCCGGGACGTTCCACACGTACGAGGACCACCGGATGGCGACGTCGGGCGCGCTGATCGGGCTGCGGGTGCCGGGGGTCGAGGTGGAGGACATCGCCACCACCGCCAAGACGATGCCGGAGTTTCCCGCGCTGTGGCAGGGGATGCTCGCCAGGGGGCGCATGAGGGGAGGCCCGCGCGAATGACACGGCGCGGCGCACAGGACGAGTCGGACTTCCGGTCCCGGCCGTCGAAGCGCGGCTCGCGGCCCCGCACCAAGCGCCGGCCGAGCCATGAGGACGCCGTCACGGCCATGGTCACGGGCGTGGACCGGGGCCGCTACACGCTGCTCGTCCCGGACTCGGGGACGGTGACGCTCGCGATGAAGGCGCGCGAGCTCGTCCGGACGCGGGTGGTCGTCGGGGACCGTGTCGACGTCGTCGGCGACGTCACCGGTGAGGAGGGGACGCTCGGGCGCATCGTGCGGATCGCCGAGCGCGGTTCCGTGCTGCGCCGCACCGCGGACGACGACGACCCGTACGAACGGATCGTCGTCGCGAACGCGGACCGCCTCGTGATCGTGACCGCCCTGGCCGACCCGCCGCCTCGGACCGGGATGATCGACCGATGCGTGGTCGCCGCGTACGACGCCGGGATGGACGTGCTGCTCTGCCTCACCAAGGCGGACCTGGCCTCGCCCGACGAACTGCGCGGCCTGTACGAGCCGCTGGGCGTCGAGGTCGTGGTGACCCGGGCCGCGAGGGACGGCGACGTGGCGCCGGTGCGCCGGGAGGGGGCGGGCGAGGACGAGCTCGTCCTGGATCCGGCGTCGGTCGAGGAGGTGCGCGGACTGCTCCGGGGGAGGGCGTCCGTGCTGGTGGGCCACTCCGGCGTGGGGAAGTCGACGCTGATCAACGCTCTGGTACCGACCGCGGGCCGCGCGACCGGGGGCGTCAACGACGTCACGGGCCGCGGGCGGCACACGTCGACGTCGGCCGTCGCCCTGGCGCTGCCGACCGGGCCGGACGACGCCGCGGAGGACGCCGGTCACGACGGCTGGGTGATCGACACGCCGGGCGTGCGATCGTTCGGGCTGGCCCACGTCAAGGTCGCGCACCTGTTGCAGGCTTTCGACGATCTCGACGAGGCGGCGGCCGAATGCCCGCGCGGCTGTACCCATCAGGCGGACGCGCCCGACTGCGCGCTGGACGAGTGGGTCGAGGCCTCGCCCGACGACGAGACCCGTGCCGCCCGCGCGCTACGGCTCGCCTCGTTCCGCCGCCTCCTGGCGAGCCGTACGGGCGCGGCCTTCCGGGAGAACTGACCGCGCCCTTCCTGCCCGCCTCCGCCGCGCGGGTGCACGGCGGCTCGGTCCGCCTCCGTGACCGCGGTGGAAGGGGCCGCGTAGCGGACGGCCTGTGGCGGCGGGGTCAGCCCTCCTTGGCGGCCGACCTCGCGGACCGGGCCGCCTCGCGGGCGGCTCGAGCCTGCTGCAGGCGCCAGTTCAGGCTCGGACGGCCCTCCCTGTCGGCGCCCGCGATGAGGGCGGCACCGATCGCGCCGAGATTGCCCACGAAGCGCTGGGCACGCGCCTCGCGATCCTCGTCGGACGCGCTGAACGGCTGATTGACGGCGGCGAGGGGCACCGTGAGCAGGGCGAGCGCGAGCGCCGCCGTGCGGGGTGTCTTGCCGAACGCCAGCAGCCCACCCGCGGTCGCGAGCGCGACACCGTGCGCGCGGACGAGGGTGGTCACCTGCTTCTCGCTCAGCGGTTCGGCACCGAGCGCCTTCGTCACGAGACCGGAGCCCCGCCTCGCCGCCTGGACGTGCTCGGCGGGCTTCCGCGCGGCCTGGACGCCCGACGCGACGAACCAGGAGGCCAGGAGTGGTCGAGCGATATGTCGCAGCATACGGTCCACCTTGTCAAAGGTCGGCCGTTCCGTCCACGCCAGGACGCCCTGAGTCGTGTCGAGGCCCCTGCCGAGGCCTCGGGGACGAGGTTCCGGGTGTCGGGGCCGGCGCAGGCCCGGCCTCAGAGCGCTTCGATCCGGATCTGCTCGTGGATCTTCAGCCGGAGCGTCTCGGGTGCGCGCTCCGCGCAGGAACGCTTCACGAGCTGCTTGACCAGGTCCTCGACGCTCAGCTCCGCCAGGCACGGCGAGCAGTGTGCGACGTGGGCGCGCATCCGCTGTTCGTCCTCGGGCTTCATCTCGGAATCCAGGTACTCGTACAGGTGCTGGAGCGCGTGCTCGCACTCGGAGCCGGGAGTGTCGTGCGGGATCGGTTCCACGACCGGTTGGTCGCCCCGCTCTTGGTCCATCACTTCGCGCCTCCGGGTGCCTCTGTCTTCACCAGTCCACGTTCCACCGCGTAGTCGGCGAGGAGCTCACGCAGCTGCCGGCGACCACGGTGCAACCGCGACATCACCGTGCCGATCGGTGTTCCCATGATCTCCGCGATCTCCTTGTAGGGGAAGCCCTCGACATCCGCGTAGTACACGACCATGCGCCGGTCCTCCGGAAGCTCGGCGAGCGCGCGCTTCACGTCGCTGTCGGGCAGCCGGTCCAGCGCCTCGACCTCCGCCGAGCGCAGCCCCTGCGAGGTGTGGGACGCCGCGCGGGCGATCTGCCAGTCCTCGATCTCCTCGGCCTGCGACTGCTGCGGCTGCCGTTGCTTCTTGCGGTAGCTGTTGATGAACGTGTTCGTCAGGATCCGGTACAGCCAGGCCTTGAGGTTGGTGCCCGGGCGGTACTGGTGGAACGCCGCGAATGCCTTGGCGAACGTCTCCTGCACCAGGTCTTCGGCGTCGGCGGGGTTGCGCGTCATCCGCAACGCGGCCGAGTACAGCTGGTCGAGGTACTGGAGCGCGTCACGTTCGAACCGCGCGGCACGCGCCGCGTTGTCCTCCTCCTCGGGAGTGCGGTTCGATGCCTCGTCGGGCGTGGCTGTCTGCGGGTGATCCGTCATCAACGCCGAGCCTAGTTGCGTCACGCGTTCCTTTCCTGTGGCGTGGGTCTCGTCGAGCCGCACGACGGCGCGCCGGGGCCGCTCGGGTGCGTCGAGGAAGCCGGGCGCCGGGCGCGGCGGGCCGACGACGCCGGACGCCGTGACGGGCGCGGACGGTGCGGTGGGGAACGAGATCACGACTGCGAGAACGACGGTCTGGGCCCATCCATTCCCGTCGGGATACGTTGGGGACATGACTTCCACCACCCAGACTCCGCGGAGTTCCGAGTTCTGGCGCCTGCTCGGTGAGCAGATCGGCCACGAGCTCTCCGCGCACCAGCAGTACATCGCCATCGCCGTCTGGTTCGACGGGCACGACCTGCCGCAGCTCGCCGCCCACTTCTACCGGCAGGCGGTCGAGGAGCGGAACCACGCCATGATGCTGGTGCAGTACCACCTCGACCGGGACGTGCCGGTCCGCATCCCGGGCACCGGCGCGGTCCGCAACGACTTCGCCGACGTCACCGAGCCCTTGCAGCTCGCGCTCGACCAGGAGCAGCAGGTCACCACGCAGATCGAGGCGATCTTCCGTGCCGCGCGCGCCGAGGCCGACATGCTCGGCGAGCAGTTCCTGCTCTGGTTCCTCAAGGAGCAGGTCGAGGAGGTGGCCAGTGCGAACACGCTGCTCACGGTCGCGCAGCGAGCCAAGGACAACCTGTTCGACCTGGAGAACTTCGTGGCGCGCGAGACCATCGGCGACGCGGGCGCGTCCGCCGACGCCCCGGAGGCCGCGGGCGGAGCGCTCTGACACGAGGCGCGCCGTCGGAGACCCCGACGCGGGCACGACGAAGGGCCGGAACCTGCGGGTTCCGGCCCTCTCGTGTCTTGCGCCGGCGCCGCTCGGGATTCACCCCGGGCTCGTACCCGGCCCGAACCCCGCGCCGCGCCCGTCGTCGCGACGGACGTCCCGCTCGGCGACTCAGCCGCCGTTGGGGCGCTTGCCGTGGTTGGCGGACTTCTTCTTGCGGTCCTTGCGCTTGCGGCCACGCTTGCTCATAGGTGTCTCCTGACAGACGGCGGATTGACTCGGCTCATGATCCCACGGCAGGGCCCTTGCCCGCCGCGGGAACGCGATATATCGTGAGTGGGCCAACGCGATATATCGTGTCCCGCAGCCGCCGGGCGGCGGCCGGGACGAACGCCCCCCCGCCGAATGCCCCAGAACGGTCAGGAGACAGGGCATGACCGAGCAGAACCGCACGGCTTCCCCGAACGCCACCGGGCCGGGAGGGGCGTGATGCCTCCCGTCTTCGCCCACGGCCAGCTGCGCCTGTACCTCCTGGCGCTGCTGGTCGAGGGCTCCCGGCACGGCTACGAGCTCATGACCGAGCTCGCGGACCGTTTCGGCGGCACCTACCGGCCGAGCGCGGGCACGATCTACCCGCGACTCGCGCGGCTGGAGGAGGAAGGTCTCGTCCGCAGGGTCCCGGCCGCCGGGGCAGCCGGCCGGAAGGCACCCTACGAGCTGACGCCGGCCGGGCGGGCGGAGGTCGAGGCCCGCTGGTCCGACGTCGTCCGCCTCGAGTCCTCGGTGGCCGAGACCGTGCGGTCCCGGGCCGACGAACTGCGTGCCGACATCCGGGAGGCGGTGCGCGGCGTGCGGGCCGAGCTCGCCGCGGTGGCGGCCGAGGCGCGAGCCCGGCCGCGCCCCGCCCCGCACGCACCGGCGGACCAGCGGCGGGTGACCTCGAACACCTTCCGGCACGAGGCGGAGGCCGCCCTGCAGAAGTTCCGGAGCGACGTTCTCGCTGACCTGCGGGAGGCCGATGTCACCGGCGCCGTCAGCGCCCTCACCGTGGAGACCCTGCGGGCGGTGCTCGACGGCGCGCGTACCGCGGTTTCCGCCACGCTGCCTTCCGTCCCGAAATCGACCAGAATGACCTCCGGGCGCCCGACGCCGACGTCCGACCAGCCCCCGACCAGCACACCGACCGACGATCCCGCACCGACCCGCAGCCGAACGAACGGAGCATGACCATGACCACCGAGTCCTGGAGCGTCGCCGCCCCGCAGACCATCGAGGTCGCCGACACGACCTCCCTGACCGTCCGGCTGACCAACGGCCGGGCCGAGATCGTCGCCGACCCGGACCGCGCGGCCGGCGCCACCATCGAGGTGCTGGAGGTCTCCTCCCGTCCCCTGCAGATCCTCGCCGAGCACGGCACCCTCCGCGTCGCCTACGACTTCCCCGGGATCGAGGGGTTCGTGGACCGCTTCCGTGGTCTGCGCGACCAGGATTCCGCCGTCGTGCGCGTCACCGTGCCGGCGGTCGCGACGGTCGACGTCGCGACGGTGGGCGGCGAGGCGAGCGTGACCGGTAGCCGGGCACGGGTGAACGTCAAGAGCGTCAACGGTGCCGTGGCCGTGGCGGCGACGTCCGGGCCGTTGTCCGTGAAGTCCGTGTCGGGGGCCATCGTCGTCACCGGGCACACGGGCGACGTCGTCGTGAACCAGGCATCGGGCCCGGCGACGGTCGCGGGCGGCCTCGGCCGCGTGACCGTGAACGGCGTGTCCGGACCCGTGGACGTGGCGTCGTCGGGCACGACCCCGATGGTGTCCGCCAAGACGGTGGCGGGCGCCGTGACGATCCGGCTCGACGCCGGCACCCCGGTGAACCTCCGCGCACGGAGCGTCACCGGCAAGGTCACCCTGGACAACGAGCAGCTGAGCTCCTCGGCCCAGCGCACCGTCGTCGTCGACCACCCGGAGGCCGGCGCCACCTGCTACCTGTCGACCAACACGGTCTCGGGCGCCACGGCGATCGTCCGGAGCTGAACCGGAACGCGTGAAGGGCCGGAACCCGTCGGGTTCCGGCCCTTCACGTCCTCAGGTCACCACTTGTCGGCGACGTGCTCCTTGATCAGCTCGTCGTAGATCTCCCGCACTCCCGACGTGAAGAGCGGCCCCAGCGTGGCCGCGTCACCCGCCGCGGCGTTCGCGCGCGCCTGTTCGGCGTTGCGGGCCCCCGGAATCACGGTGGAGACGCCCGGCCGCTGCCACACCCAGGCGATCGCGGCCTGGGCCGGCGTGAGGCTGTCGTCGAAGCACTTGGCCGCCAGGTCCGTGAAGCGGCTCGCGGCCTCCAGCCCCACCTCGTACGGCACACCGGAGAACGTCTCGCCCACGTCGAACGCGGCGCCGTCCCTGTTGAAGCTGCGGTGATCGTTCTCGGCGAACTTCGTGTCCGCGGTGTACTTGCCGGACAGCAGGCCGGAGGCGAGCGGGACGCGCGCGATGATGCCGACGCCGGCCTCCGACGCCGCGGGAAGGACCTCGTCCAGCGGCTTGAGCCGGAAGGCGTTGAGGATGATCTGCACGGTGGCGACGCCGGGGCGAGCGATGGCGGTGAGGGCCTCCGCCGCGGTCTCCACGCTGACGCCGTAGTTGGTCATCACGCCGTCGTCCACGAGGGTGTCGAGCGCGTCGTAGACCTCGTCCGACGAGTACACGGCCGTGGGCGGGCAGTGGAGCTGCACGAGGTCGAGCCGCTCGACGCCGAGATTCCTCCGGGAACGGTCCGTCCACTCGCGGAAGTTGGCGAGCACGTAGTTCTCCGGCACCTGGTCCATCCGCCGGCCCATCTTGGTGGCCACGGTGATGCCGGCGTCCGCGTGCTCCTTGAGGAACTCGCCGATCACCTGCTCGCTGCGGCCGTCGCCGTACACGTCGGCCGTGTCGTAGAACGTCACACCGGCCTCGAGGGAAGCTTCCAGGGCGTCACGGGCGTCCGTATCCGAGACATTGCCCCAGTCCGCGCCGAGCTGCCAGGTGCCCAGGCCGACGACCGAGACGAGGCGCCCCGACCGTCCGAGTACCTGCTGTTCCATTGATCCTCCTGCTCATGTCGCGGGCGTCCGGGGCCCGCGTGACCCGCCGTCGGGCCGTGTGGGGAACGCGGCGTGCTCCAGGGACGCGCGCCGCGTCGGTTGTTCTCTGTCCCACGCTATCCGCACGACACGGAAACTTCCCGGTTCCACGCAGCCTCTAAGGTGTGAGGGTGATGACAGACCCACAGACGGTACCCGCGCCGTCCGGTACACAACACAGCATTTCGTACGGCGAACAGCACGTCACCGTCACCGAGGTCGGCGCTGCCCTGCGCGAGTACACGGTGGGTGGCCGCGACGTCGTCGTCCCGTTCGGGGTCGACGAGGTCAATCCTGTGTTCAACGGCGCGGTCCTGCTGCCGTGGCCCAACCGCCTGCGCGACGGCGTCTACCAGGCCGACGGCGTCACGTACACCCTCCCCCTGACGGAGCCTGCACGCGGCACCGCGCTGCACGGCCTCGCCGCCTGGGAGCGCTGGGGCCTGGTGGACCGCACGGACGTGTCGGTCACGCTCGGTCTCGACGTCGTCCCGCAGCCCGGGTACCCGTTCCAGCTCACCGCGCAGATCACGTACGGCCTGTCCGACGGCGGTCTGAGCGTGACCTTGGCCACGACGAACGTCGGCGCGGGCACCGCGCCCTACGGCGCGGGGTTCCACCCGTGGCTGTCCACCGGCGGGGCGGCCCTCGACGACTGCGTCGTCCGGCTCGACGCCGCGACGCGGGTCACCATCGACGAGCGGCTCCTGCCCACCGGGACGGAGCCCGTCGCCGGGCCCTTCGACATGCGCGAGCCGGTCGGCATGGCCGGCCGCGATCTCGACGACGCGTTCGTCGACGTCCTGCGGGACGACGACGGCCTCGCCTGGATCCGGCTCACCGGGACGGACGGCCGCACGGCCGCCGTGTGGATGGACGACTCGATGGACGTGTGGCAGGCCTGCTCGGGCGACCACGTCGGCGAGGAGTACCACCGGATGGGGCTGGCGGCCGAGCCGATGACCTGCTACGCGGACGCTTTCGCCACGGGCGATCGCCTCGTACGGCTCTCCCCGGGCGACACGCATCGGGTGCGCTGGGGCATCACCCTGCTGGACGAGCGGCGCGCCTGAGCGCCAAATCCCAGGTGGTCCATCCCGGTTGACCGACAATGGAGCCGGCCGGGCGACGTGCGAACCGGCTCACTGACGCGACGAAGGGCAAGGGCCGAGGAACGACGCATCCGCGGAGCGCGGCCCCGAGGAGCGGCAGGATGAGTGCTGAGGCAAGGAGAGGTCCGTGCAGGAACGCCAGGTGCGCATCTGTGTCGTCGGCGACGAGCTGGCCACCGGTGTCGGCGACGCGAGAGCGCTCGGCTGGACCGGTCGTGTCGTGGCCCGGACGAGCTTCGGCCGGCCTGCGATGATGTTCACGCTTGCCATCCCGGGCGAGACGTCGACGCAGCTCGGCGCCCGCTGGGAGACGGAGACCGCGGCCCGTTTCGGCCCCGAGCCCGAGGTCGAGAACCGGCTCGTCGTCGCGCTCGGCCGCCACGACGTCGCCGCGGGACTGTCCGTGGCGCGCTCGCGGCTCAACCTCGCGAACATCCTGGACGTCGCGGAGGCCAACCGGACGCCCACGTTCGTCGTCGGCCCGCCGCCCGGCACGCCCGACCAGGGCGACCGGATCGCCGAGCTGTCCGACGCGTTCGCCGACGTCGCGAGCCGGCGTCGCGTGCCGTACGTGGACACCTACACCCCGCTCGCGTCCCACGAGCAGTGGCTCGCCGACCTGGCGCAGAACGGCACCAGCTATCCGGGCCAGGCCGGCTACGGCCTCATGGCCTGGCTCGTCCTCCACACGGGCTGGCACTCGTGGCTGGGGCTTCCCCAGGACGACTGACCGGACGGCACGGCAGCGGGGTGACACCACGAGCCGTGGTGCCACCCCGCTGCTCAACTCGCCGGGACCCGGGTCAGCGGGTGAAGGCCTGTTCCAGGAGGAGCTTCTGCTGGGCCTGGTGGAGCTTCGCCGTGCCGGCCGCCGTGGAGGCCGACGCGTCGCGGCTGATCACCTTGACGTAGGGCAGGTCCGTCGGAAGGGCCAGGTGGATGTACGACCACGCGCCCTGGTTCTGCGGCTCGTCCTGCAGCCACACGAGCTCGGCGCCCGGGTACTTCGCGATCTCCGCGCGGATCTGCTCCTCCGGGAACGGGTAGAGCTGCTCCAGGCGGACGAGCGCCACGCCCTCGTCGCCGCGCTTGGTGCGCTCGGCGAGCAGGTCGTAGTACACCCGGCCGGTGCACAGGATCACGCGGTCGATCTTCGCCGGGTCGGCGGAGGCGTCACCCAGCACCGGCTGGAACGTGCCCGACGTGAAGTCCTCGACGGCCGACGCCGCCGCCTTGAGCCGCAGCAGCTGCTTCGGCGTGAACACCACGAGCGGGCGGCGCGGGCGGGCGTACGCCTGGCGGCGCAACAGGTGGAAGTACGACGCCGGCGTGCTGGGCTGCGCGATCGTCATGTTGTTCTCCGCGCCGAGCTGCAGGAAGCGCTCGATGCGGGCCGACGAGTGGTCCGGCCCCTGACCCTCGTAGCCGTGGGGCAGCAGCATGACCGCCGACGACGACTGGCCCCACTTCTGCTCCGCGGACGAGATGAACTCGTCGATCACGGTCTGGGCGCCGTTGACGAAGTCGCCGAACTGCGCCTCCCAGAGCACCAGCGCGTCCGGACGCTCCACCGAGTAGCCGTACTCGAACCCGAGGGCCGCGTACTCGCTGAGGGAGGAGTCGTACACCCAGAACTTCGCCTGGTCCGGCGTGAGGTACAGCAGCGGCGTCCACTCGGCGCCGGTCTCGCGATCGTGCAGCACGGCGTGGCGCTGGACGAACGTGCCGCGGCGCGAGTCCTGGCCGGCGAGGCGCACCGGGGTGCCCTCGATGAGCAGGGAACCGAACGCCGCCAGCTCGCCGAAGCCCCAGTCGATCCCGCCGTCCTTGGACATGATCTCGCGGGTCTCGAGCAGCTTGGCCAGCTTCGGATGGACGTTGAAGCCCTCCGGCGGCGCCGTGTGCACGGAGCCGATGCGCTGCAGCACGTCGTGGCTGATCGCCGTCTGCCAGCCGACCATGGTGCCGGCGTCCTCGAGCTGTGCCTCCGGGCGCTCCAGGCCGGCGACCAGCTCGGACTGGGGCGCGGGGGTGAAGTCGGCCTTGGTCTCGGTGAAGACCCGCTCGAGCTGCTTCTGGTAGTCCTGCAGCGCGGCCTCGGCCTCCTCGACGGTGATGTCGCCCCGCGCGACGAGGTTCTCCGTGTACAGCTTGCGCACGGAGCGCTTCGCCTCGATGAGGTTGTACATCATGGGCTGGGTCATCGAGGGGTCGTCGCCCTCGTTGTGCCCGCGGCGGCGGTAGCAGATCAGGTCGACGATGACGTCCTGGCCGAACTGCTCGCGGAACGCGAAGGCGAGCTCCGCGACGCGGACCACGGCCTCCGGGTCGTCCCCGTTCACGTGGAAGACCGGGACCTGGTAGCCCTTGGCCACGTCGGTCGCGTAGGTGGTGGACCGCGAGGACTGCGGACCGGTGGTGAAGCCCACCTGGTTGTTCACGATGACGTGGATGGTGCCGCCCGTGCGGTACCCGCGCAGCTGCGCGAGGTTCAGCACCTCGGGGACCACGCCCTGGCCGGCGAACGCCGCGTCGCCGTGCACCAGGATCGGCAGCACGGAGAAGCCGTCGGCGCCCAGGTCGATGCGGTCCTGCTTGGCGCGGACGATGCCCTCGAGCACCGGGTCCACGGCTTCGAGGTGCGACGGGTTGGCCGCCAGGTACACCTTGGTGGTCGCGCCGGACTCCGCGGTGAACGTGCCCTCGGTGCCCAGGTGGTACTTCACGTCGCCCGAGCCCTGCACGGACTTCGGGTCGATCTGGCCCTCGAACTCCTTGAAGATCTGGGCGTAGCTCTTGCCCGCGATGTTCGCCAGCACGTTGAGCCGCCCGCGGTGGGCCATACCGAGCCCGACCTCGTCCAGCCCGCCCTCGGCGGCGCGCGACAGGATCGCGTCGAGCAGCGGGATGAGCGACTCGCCGCCCTCCAGGGAGAAGCGCTTCTGGCCGACGTACTTGGTCTGCAGGAACGTCTCGAACGCCTCGGCGGAGTTGAGGCGGCGCAGGATGCGCAGCTGGTCCTCACGCGGGGTCTTCGCGTAGCCGGACTCCAGGCGCTCCTGGAGCCACTTGCGCTGCGCCACGTCGGCGATGTGCATGTACTCCACGCCGATGGACCGGCAGTAGGAGTCGCGGAGCAGCCCGAGGATGTCGCGCAGCTTCATCTTGGCCTTGGGGCCGAAGCCGGCGGTGGGGAAGACGCGGTCCAGGTCCCACAGCGTCATGTCGTGGTTCTGGATGTCCAGGTCGGGGTGCTTGCGCTGGCGGTAGGCGAGCGGGTCGGTGTCCGCCATCAGGTGGCCGCGCGAGCGGAACGCCTGGACGATCTCGGCGACCTTGGCCGGCTTGGCGGCCTCGACGTCGGAGTCGACGGTGTTGTCGCGCACCCAGCGCACCGGCTCGTACGGGACGCGCAGCGCGGCGAAGACGCGGTCGTAGAAGCCGTCGAGGCCGAGCAGCTTCTCGGAGATGATCTTGAGGAACTCACCGGACTGCGCGCCCTGGATGATGCGGTGGTCGTACGTCGAGGTGATCGTCATGACCTTGGAGATGCCCATGCGCGCGAGCTGCTCGTCCGACGCACCCGCGAACTCGGCCGGGTAGTCCATCGCGCCGACGCCCACGATGGTGCCCTGGCCCTGCATGAGGCGCGGTACGGAGTGCACCGTGCCGATGCCCCCCGGGTTGGTCAGCGAGATGGTGGTGCCCTGGAAGTCCGGGACGCCGAGCTTGCCGCCCCGTGCCTTGCGGACGAGTTCCTCGTAGGCCGCGACGAACTCGGAGAAGTCGAGCTCCTCGGCCTTCTTGATGCTCGGCACGAGGAGCTGGCGGGAACCGTCGGGCTTGGCGAGGTCGATGGCCAGGCCGAAGCCCACGTGCGCGGGCTGGTTGACGCCCGGCTTGCCGTCGACCGGCTCGTAGTGCGAGTTCATCACCGGCATGTCGGTGAGCGCCTCGACCAGCGCGTAGCCGATCAGGTGCGTGAACGAGACCTTGCCGCCCCGCCCGCGCTTGAGGTGGTTGTTGATGACGATGCGGTTGTCCACCATGAGCTTGGCGGGCACCGCGCGCACCGACGTGGCGGTCGGGACCTCGAGCGACGACTCCATGTTCGTCACGACGCGCGCGGCGGGCCCGCGCAGCTTCTGCACGTCGTCCACCGCGTCGTCGTAGTGGGGCTTGGGCTGCAGCAGCGACTGGCCGTAGTCCTGCACGGCCGGGGTGGCGACGGGCGGGGCCCCCGCGGTCACCTTGGGGTCTGCCGGGATCGCCTTCTCCACCGGCTGCTGCGCCGCCTCGGCGGCCGCGGTGCCCTGGCTGCCCGACGACGTCTTCGGCTGGGCGTGCTCGGGCGATGCGGCACCGGCCGGAGTGGCGGTGGTGGGTGCCGACTGGGTGTCGGCGGTCTTGCGGGTGCTGTCCGGCGACGGCGTGTAGTCCTCGAAGAACTCCCACCACGCGGGGTCGACGGCGTTCTTGTCCTTCAGATACTGCTGGTAGAGCTCGTCGACGAGCCACTGATTGGCTCCGAACGACGAGCTCGCCACGCTGATCGACTCTGAACCAGCTTTAGGGGACACGCGCGGATCGCCCACCTTCACCCATAGATTCTGCGCTCTGTGAGGGTGCCGGCGCTGACCGGTCACGGCCTCAGTCCGACGGTTTCGGACAGCACAAGGGTATGCCTAACGAGCCCGGAAGCGGGTGTGACGTCCGTGGCCTCCCGCGGCGGTCCGGGCGCCATGGCCGATGCTTCGTCATGAATTATGCTCCGCAGGCAAAAAGCAGGCAACATTCGCCCTGGAACCCGTCAATGCCATGTTTCCGTCGCGCGGTCAGGGTGGACAATCCCTGGTCTGTGTGACGGAGATCACGGCCCCATGGGGTTGTTCTCCGCGCCCGATGTCTCTACGCGTTTCCCCTCGGAAGCACACACACGTGATGCCCTGCGCCCTCGCGCCGGCATCAGGTGTGTGCTCTCGCCGCCTGCTCGCCGCCTACTCGTCACCCAGCCGCTCGGCGGTGACGCCCGGCGCCGGGTGCGCGCGCGCCGGGAGCGTGACGCGCATGGTCGCCCCCTCGTCCGAATCGGCCACCTCGACGTGTCCGCCGTGCAGCTCCACCGCCCAGCGCACGATCGCCAGCCCGATCCCGGTGCCTCCGCTCGCGGGCGGCGTACTGCCCGCGATCCCCGCCGCGCCGTCCGGACCGGACCCGGCCGCGGGCGCCGTCGTCCCCGGGCTCGACGCCGTGCCACGGGCGAACCGCTGGAAGATGCGCTCCCGGTCCTCGGGGGCGATGCCCGGGCCCTGGTCGCTGATCTCCAGCACGACGGTCTCGCCGATCGGGTAGGCGTCCATGCGGATGTCGCCGTCCCGGGGCGAGTGCCGGATCGCGTTCTGCAACAGGTTCGTGAGGACCTGGTGCAGCCGCTCGCGATCGGCCTCGATCGCCAGGTTCGGGGGCGTCACGTCGATGATGTAGTGCAGGTCCTTGGCGGCGTCGACCATCTGGAGGCCGTCGGCGCATTCCTCCATCAGGTCGCCGACGTCGAACTCCGACACGGACAGCGCCGACGCGCCCGCCTCGAGACGCGACAGGTCCAGCAGGTACGTGACCAGGCGTGTCAGCCGCTCGGTCTGCGCATGTGCCTGCTCGAGCATCGCGGGCGTGGCCGGGACGACGCCGTCGACCATGTTCTCGAGCTGCGCCTGCAGCGCGGCCACGGGCGTGCGCAACTCGTGCGACACGTTCGCGATGAGGTCGCGCCGCGTCTGCTCCACCGACGCCAGGTCCTCCGACATCTGGTTGAACGCTGCCGCGAGCTGGCCCACCTCGTCGCGGCTCGTCGCGCGTACGCGGATGGTGTAGTCGCCGTCGGCCATCGCCTGCACGGCGTGCGTCATCTCCCGCAGCGGCGAGGTCATCCCGCGCGCCAGGAACTGGGTCAGGACCAGCGACAGGAGGATCGCCACCGGGAACGTGCGGCTCGGGCCCATCTCCAGCTGCAGCCCGAGCCACGTGATCATCACCGCGAGGGTCACCGTCGCGGCGACGAGGATGCCGAGCTTGATCTTGATCGAACTCAGCGGGTCCAGCGGGCGGACATCGCGCAGGGTGCGCGCGACGCCGGGAAGCCTGCGGCTCATCGCGTCACGCCGTCGGCGGTTCGAACGCGTACCCCACGCCGTGGACGGTCCGGATCAGGTCCGAGCCCAGCTTCCTGCGCAGCGCCTTGATGTGGGAGTCCACGGTGCGGGTGCCGCTCGCGTCCGCCCAGTCCCAGACCTCCGCCAGCAACCGCTCACGCGTGAGCACCGTCTTGGGGGACGAGGCCAGCATGACGAGCAGCTCGAACTCGGTGGGCGTCAGGTGGATCTCCTCGCTGCCGCGGTAGACCCGGCGCTGCGCACGGTCGACCGTGACGTCGCCCATCGCCATCGGCGGCTCCGACGGCGTCGAGGCGGCCGCCTGGGCCGCGCGGTCCACGCGCCGCAGCAGGGCCTTGAGGCGGGCGACGAGCTCGCGCATCGAGAAGGGCTTGGTCATGTAGTCGTCGGCGCCGACGCCGAGACCCACGAGCATGTCCGTCTCGTCGTCGCGGGCCGTGAGCATGAGGATGGGCACCGGCTGCTCGGCCTGGATGCGCCGCGTCACCTCGAGCCCGTCGATCCCCGGCAGCATCACGTCGAGCACGATGGCGTCGGGGCGCAAGCGCATCGCGGCGTCGACCCCGGACAGGCCGTCCCGCGCGACCTCGACCCTCCAGCCCTCCGCGGACAGCCGCTGGGCGATCGCCGTGGCGATCGTCGGCTCGTCCTCGACGACGAGGATCGTGGCGCTCTGCTGGCCAGTACCGGTGGCGCCCGACGAGGCGGGGTCGGGGCGGGCGGGGCTGCCCGGCTGCTGCGGCGTACCTGAAGACATGGGACCATCTTGCACCCCCCAGCCTGAAAGGATGCTGAACCCGGGCCGGAAGCGGCCGGGCCGTGTCACGAACAGCGCAGGGCCGGCGCACGGCATCTCGTCACCGTCGGCCACCGGCGCTACGATCAGCTCACCATGATCGAACCGCACCATCCCAGGAGCACTCGATGACCGCCGACTGGATCATGGTGGCCGTCGGGGTGCTCCTCACCGCAGGTACAGCAATCTTCGTCGCAGGTGAGTTCTCCCTGGTCACCCTCGACCCCGCCGTGGTCGGCGACGACGAGGAGGGTGACAGACCGGGTTCGCCCGTCGGCTCCTCGGCTCCTCACCGCCCCGGGCGCCGTGACCGTGCCGTCCGTGCCGCGCTGAAGAGCCTCTCCACCGAGCTCAGCTCCGCCCAGGTCGGCATCACGGTCACCACGATCCTGCTCGGCTACACCGCCCAGCCGGCCCTGGTGAGCCTGCTGACCTCGGGGTTCGGCAGCTTCCCGATGTCCGACGCCGTCGGGCTGGCCGTCGCCACGGTGCTCGCCCTGCTCCTCGTGAACGGCTTCTCCATGCTGTTCGGCGAGCTGATCCCCAAGAACTTCGCCCTGTCCGTACCGCTCGGCGCCGCGCGTGTCGTCATCCCGCTGCAGCGGATGTTCACCGTGCTCTTCAAGCCGGTGATCCTGGTGCTCAACGGGTCGGCGAACGCGCTGCTGCGACGGGTCGGCGTCGAGCCGCGCGAGGAACTGTCCGGCGCCCGGTCGGCCACGGAGCTCGCCTCCCTGGTACGCCGGTCGGCGGCGGAGGGAACGCTCGAGAAGTCCGTCGCGCAACTCCTCACCAACTCGATCGAGCTCCACGAGCTGAGCGCCAACGACGTCATGACGGACCGCATGCGCATGGTCGTGGTCGAGCGCGACGCCACCGCGGCCGACGTCGTCCAGCTCGCCATGAGCACCGGGCACTCCCGTTTCCCGGTGATCGGTCAGGACCGCGACGACGTCGTCGGCCTGGTGAACCTGCGCCGGGCGGTCGGCGTGCCGCACGAGCGCCGGGCCGAGGTCCCGGCCGCCGCGCTCATGGTCGACGCGCCGCGCGTGCCCGAGACCGTGGGGCTCGGGCCGCTGCTCGTCGAACTGCGCGACCTGGGGCTGCAGATGGCCGTCGTGGTCGACGAATACGGCGGGACCTCGGGGGTGGTCACGCTGGAGGACGTCGTCGAGGAACTCGTGGGGGAGGTCGCCGACGAGCACGACCGGCGCCGTGCCGGGGTGGTGCGCGCGCCCGGCGACGAGTGGATCGTCCCGGCGGTCCTGCGGCCCGACGAACTGCAGGAGAACACCGGCGTCGTCGTACCCGAGGGGGCCGCCTACGAGACGCTCGGCGGGCTCGTCATGGCCGAGCTCGGGCGCGTGCCCCGGGCCGGCGACGAGGTGACGGTGCCCGGCGCGACCCTGCGCGTCGAGGCGATGGACGGGCGGCGCGTCGAGCGGATCCGGGTCCGCCCGGCGGTGCGCGTGGGAGCCGGCGGAACCGTGGCCGAGGCCGCGAACGGGCACCGCCGTGCCAAGAAGGAGGTCCGGGGATGAGCACCACCACCGCGATCGTGATCGCCGTCGTGCTGCTGGCCGGGAACGCCTTCTTCGTCGGTGCGGAGTTCGCCGTGCTGTCCGCGAAGCGATCGCAGATCGAGCCGCTCGCCGCGGCGGGGAACCGTCGCGCGCAGACGGTGTTGTGGGCCATGGAGCACGTCTCCCTGATGCTCGCGTGCGCGCAGCTCGGCGTGACCGTGTGTTCCACGGGGCTCGGCATGGTGGCCGAGCCGGCGCTCGCGCACATGCTCGAGGTGCCGCTGCACGCGCTCGGCGTCGAGGCGCTGGCTCACCCGATCGCCATGGCGATCGCTCTGGCCATCGTCGTGTACCTGCACGTGGTGCTCGGTGAGATGGTGCCGAAGAACCTGGCGGTGTCGACACCGGAGAAGGCGGTGCTGTGGTTCGGGCCGCCGCTCGTGCTGCTGGCCCGTGCCGTGCGGCCGGTCATCGTGGCCCTGAACTGGCTGGCCAACCACGCGGTACGCCTGACGGGCGTCGAACCGCGTGACGAGGTCGCCTCCGCCTTCACGGCCGAGGAGGTGCAGTCGATCGTGGAGCACTCCCAGGCCGAGGGTGTGCTGCAGGACGACCTGGGGCTGCTCTCCGGCGCGCTGGAGTTCTCCGAGAAGACCGCCGGCGACGTCATGGTCCCCGTGGGGTCGCTGGTCACGCTGACCGAGGGAGTGACGCCCGACGACGTCGAGCGGCTCGTGGCCGAGCACGGGTTCTCCCGGTTCCCGGTGCTGGCCGCCGCGAGTCCCGAGGACGCCGCCGTGCCCGGCGCCCGGGCCATGGCCGACGACGAGCGCCTCGTCGGGTACCTGCACCTCAAGGACGTGCTGTACGCGGCGGGCGAGGCGCGGACGGAGCCCGTGGCGCTCTGGCGGGTGCGCGCGCTGGCGAGCGTGCGGCCCGGCGACGAGGTGGAGGACGCGCTGCGGGTGATGCAGCGGTCCGGGGCGCACCTCGCGCGGGTCGTCGGGGAGGGCGGCGAACTGCAGGGCGTCGTCTTCCTGGAGGACATCCTCGAGGAGCTCGTCGGCGAGGTGCGGGACGCCATGCAGCGTCGCTGAGGTCATCGCGGGCGGACGGGGCGAGAGCGGCATTTCGTGTATGAGCGTCCTGCCCGGCTTGGCACCCGAGCGGGCGGCCGCTATGGTCGAGACCGGATGACGACGGGGCCGCGTTGGGGGGTGCGGCAGCGAACTCGGAGGACCTGTGGAGCCAGCGGTCGGCCCAGGCGTTTCGCCTGCGTATCCCACTCGACGCGCCCGGCGCGAAGCCCTGGAGCGAAGCCAGCCCGCCCGTCGTGGCGCTCGTCCGGTTCGAAGCGGCCGTTCCGGGCGCGAGGCTCCTGCGGACGGGGGGCGTACCGCACCCGCGCAGAAGTTCCTGTCCCGCACCGCCGTGCTCGGCACCCTCGCGGCCGCCACGATCGGCGCGCCTCTCGGGCAGCAGGCCGAGCGCAGCGGCGAGTCGCCCTTCGAGGTCGCGGCCGACCCGACCGGACCGTCACCGCTCGACCTGGTGACCGACCCGACCACGGCGCCCCGTGCCTCCGAGAACGTGATGGCCGCACCGAGGATCGAGCGCGCCGAGGCGAGAGTCGTCAGTCGTGACGCGGAGCGCAGCCCGCTGCCCGGCTGCGACTTCGACGCCCCGGTCGAGGGCGGTAACGGGCTCCTCACCGACCACTCGCTGTGCGAGCTGTGGCAGGCGGACGAGCGGTTGCGGCCGGACGCCGCGGTCGCGCTGTCCGCCCTCAACGGGGCCTTCCGCGCGCAGTTCGGGCGGGACATGTGCCTGGTGGCGAGCTATCGGGACCTGGACACGCAGTACGCGGTGAAGGCCCAGCTCGGCTACTGGGCGGCCTCACCGGGTACCTCGAACCACGGCTGGGGACTCGCGATCGACATCTGCAAGCAGGAGACCAGCAACAGCGAGATCTACTCCTGGCTCTGGGCGAACGCCCCCGCCTACGGCTGGCAGAACCCCGCGTGGGCCCAGGTGGGCGGCGAGAAGTACGAGCCCTGGCACTGGGAGTACGTCGACGGCGTCCGGGAACTGGGGCTCTGGAAGGGCTGAGGCGGGCTCCGGAGGCCGGCCTCGGATCAGCCCGTGCTGAGGCGCGAGTTGGGCCCGAAGTCCTGGCGGAAGTGAGGGCCCTGCGCGGCGAGCTCGGTGTCGAACGCCGCCGACCAGGAACCGTACGGCCGCATGGCGAGCGAGTCGTTGGAGAAGCGGGCGTCGTCCGTGATCTCGGTGACGCAGAAGTCAGGGATCTGGAGGCTGGTGACCGGGCGTGAGCGCTCGCACTCGGCGATGATCAGCGGATGGTTCGCGCCGCCGAACACGTCGATCGACCAGCCGTCCGCGCCCAGCCACGCGGCGTAGCGGGTCTTCACCACCGGATGCCCGCCGCGGCGGACCAGCTCGACGGCGATGCTCGGGTCGAGGGGGCGTTCGGCCTCGTAACGGGTGCCGCCCACGGCGGGACCCTTGACCGTGACCGCGGCGAAGTCGATCTCCGAGGCGTGTTCGCGCAGGATGCTCTCCGCATCCGTTCCGGGCTCCTGCGGAGACTCGACGTCGCTTGCCTGGACGCGGACCCGCAGCGCGTAGCCGTCGTCGGCCACGAAGTAGGACTGGACGATGAGGGCAGGGGCGTCCCGGAGCGCGCGGGGGAAGTCCCGCACGAAGAAGCGCCTTTCGAACTCGAAGTCGCGATAGCCGGCGTCCGGCCCGGCGTCGCGTCCGGCGTTGTCGAGGTCGCTCATGGCAGGTCCCCTGTCGCCCGTGTCAGGTGCTGTCAGGAAGTCTACACAAGCAGGGGCAATCGTTGTCCACCCCGGTCCGTCGTGCCGGCTACCGGCTCTCGGTCACCCCTGGGCGACGTGCGGCGCGAGCGCGGCCCGGATCTGCTCCGCGGAGGCGTCGATGCTGCTCGGCTTCAGCACCACGGGGGTTCCGACGAGCCGCAGGTTCGTCGCCGCGGCCACCCGCCGCACGGGGGTGCGCTGGCGGCTGATGACGGCGTCGGGATCGACGACGTCGACGGCGATCACGGCTCGGCCGGTGAGGTTCGCGTCCCGGATGCCCGTGACCTCGGCCCACTCGACGCGCTCGACGCCGAGGTTGGGGAGCCAGTCGGTGAAGCCCTCGTCGTCGACGATCAGCACCGGCCAGCGCGCGACCAGCATGCGGCGTACCGCGATGAGGCCGGCACCGAGCGCCATCAGCGTGCCGACCGCGCCCGCGCCGGCGACGACGAGCGCCGTGGGCGAGGGATCGGTCTGCGCCGTGTCGAACCCGATGACCGCGGCCGCGCCGCACACGACCGCCAGGACGAGCGAGACGATCGCCAGTGAGGTCACATGCCCGTGCGACGGGTAGAGCTCCACGACGTCGCCGGTGGCGGGGGAGGCGGACGCGGTGGACGTGCTGGCCGTGGCGTGATCGGCTGCCGTTGCATCGGACATGTGGCGGACGATACCGGCAACTCGGTCATCGGTGTAGTGCCGTGCGCGACCGGAGCCCAGCAGTTGGGCCAGCAGCGGCAGGAAGACGGTCACCGGGCGACGAACGAGACAGGCCGTGACCAGCATTTGCGCTGGTCACGGCCTGTTTTCTCGGGTGCGCCTGAAGGGATTCGAACCCCCGACCTTCTGCTCCGGAGGCAGACGCTCTATCCACTGAGCTACAGGCGCGGGACCGCTTGCCGGGAGCGAGGAATCGCTTCCGTAACGGCCGGAATGAGACTACCAGGTGACAGGCCCGGGCCGCGCATCCATTCGTGTGACGAGCGTCTGCCCGCGAGGCAGAAGTCCGTTGTGCCCGACGGCGGTCCGGAGCGGAGGGCGCCTCCGGACCGCCGTCACCGGAGGGTCACGGATCCACGCGGACCGTGCCTGCGATCTGACGGAGCAGGGTGGCCCCGTCCTCGTCGTCCACGAGGGCGACGGTGACCGTGACGATCTCTCCCGAGCGGAGTCGCACGTCCACCTGCCCGTCGATCACGGGCCGCTCCGACCACGGGTAGTGGGCGAGTTCCGATCTCACCAGGATCGCCTGTGCACCGGAGGTCTCGAAGCGGAGCTGCGCCTGGTCGGTGGTCATCGGCCCCGGCGACTTCAACCTCCCGAAGGAGACGAACTCGCCTGGGGGGTGGTATGCGTCGCCGCCGACGTGCCAGTCACCTGGCACCGAGAGGGTGACGGAACCCTCGCGCATCGTCTGCCAGCCATCGGGGATCTCCTGGTCGGACCGCGCCCCGAGAGGAACGGCTGTCAGCGGCGTGGAACGGAGCGCCTCCTCGGTGAAGGTGAGGGTGCCGAGCAGCTTCACCAACATGTCCTGGTCGTCCATCGCACCGAGGCCCGTCGCGACGACGACGTAGCCCCTACCACCGGACGCGCGGAGCTGTACTTCGGCCGAGTCGAGTGCCACGCCTTCGTAGAACCGGCCCTGGAGGGAGGCCACCGCCAGGTCCGAACCTGTGAGGGGAAACAGCACCCTCGACTCCGACCCGAGGGCGTAGCCCCGTGGCGGATTGTCCGGCGAAAAGCTCTCGACCAGGGCCGACTCGGCGGCGATCACCTGGGCGCCGTCGGGGCCGGCGAGGCGGATCGTCCCGTCCTGCGCCCAGAGGTTCGCATAGCGCCGAGCGTGGATCGGCTCACCGGGGTACGGCTCCACCGGCACCTCGCCCCACCCGTCGGGCAGAGCGAGCCGCAACCCTCTCACTTCGTGCGACACCCATCCCTCCGGCACGATGCCCGGCTTGACCCCGTCAAGAACGGGGAGCCGTTCCATGGTCGGGTCGTTCGCGAACGGACCCGTTGTCGGCCTGCCCTCGGGCGCCGGGCTCACGGTGGGGGCAGGGTCCGCGGGGACCGGCGTCGTCGCCGATGTGCCGTACCACCATGCGCCGCCGGCGATCGCGGCGGCCGCCAGGGCACCGCCTCCGGCCTGGAGCGCACGCCGGGTGCGGCCCCGGCGCACGGCGGTTCGTGCCAGAGCGCGTGCGTCGACGTCGAGCGGCTCGGCTCGGTCAGCCGAGGCCTGGAGGAGGGCGATCAGATCGTCGTGCGAGTGCGGCTGAGAGGTCATCGAGTCGTCCCCTTGTGCTGGGTGGCGGTCTTCGAGGCGGGCTCGTCGTCGAGCACCATGCGCAGGCGTGCCAGTCCGCGGGACGCGGCGGACTTGATCGAGCCGGCGGACACACCGAGTTCGGCGGCGGTATCCGCTTCGCTGAGGTCATACAGGTAGCGCAGCACGATCACGCGCCGCTGCGCGGGCGGCAGCGTCCGCAGGGCCCGGACCAGCTGGTCCCGGTGCAGTACTCCCGACGTCGGGTCAGGAGTCTGCGCATCCCACAGCTCGGCCGGGTCGGCCAGCGTCTCGCGGCGTCGCTTGCGCCAGCCGTCGATCCGCGCGTTCACGACGATCCGCCGCGCGTACGCCTCCGGGTTACCGGCGGCCACGCGACCCCAGGCGAGATAGGTCCGCTCCAACGCGTGCTGCACGAGGTCGCGGGCACGGTGCTCGTCCCCGGTGAGAAAGAGGGCGAGACGGGACAGCGAGGGGGTCGCAGCCTCGGCGAAGGCCGTGAAGCGCTCGGTCTTGCTGCCCGTGGTGTGCACGGCGACGCTTGGCGCCGCGGAGGCGGTCTGGGAGTTCATCCGGTGCACCGCCTGATTGTCGGGTGATCCATGAGAAGCAGACGGACAGGCCCGGGGAAAGGTTGTCATCGCCGGGCCCTCGTGCCCGGGCTGTGGAAACCCCGGGCCGCCTGCCGGGGCCCGCCCGTAGAATCGTCGGGTGACCCCCACCGAGCTCTCCGGAGCACTCAGCGCTGCCCTTGCCGCGGCTGTGGCCGACGGCACCCTTCAGCTCCCCGCCGAGGCGATCCCCGCCTCGGTGCACGTGGAGCGTCCCCGGCAGCGAGAGCACGGCGACTGGGCCACGAACGTCGCGCTCCAGCTCGCCAAGAAGGCCGGTACCACGCCTCGTGCGCTCGCCGAGGACCTGGCCGCGAGGCTGGGGGAGAACGCCGGGATCAAGTCGGTCGACGTCGCCGGTCCGGGCTTCCTGAACATCACGCTCGATGCCGGTGCCGCCGGTGAACTGGCTCGCACCATCGTCGAGGCCGGCGCCGAGTACGGCCGCACGGACTCGCTCGCCGGCCAGGTCATCGACCTGGAGTACATCAGCGCCAACCCGACCGGCCCGCTGCACATCGGCCACACCCGCTGGGCCGCGCTGGGCGACGCGATGGCCCGGATCCTGCGGGCCGCGGGCGCGGACGTCACCGCCGAGTACTACATCAACGACGCCGGTGCGCAGATGGACAGGTTCGGCGGCTCGATCCTGGCCCGGGCGACCGGCGGGGACATCCCCGAGGGCGGTTACAACGGTGAGTACGTCAAGGAACTCGCCGCCAAGGTGCTCGAGAGGCGGCCGGACCTGCCGGACCTCCCTGAGGACGAGGCGATCGCCGTCGCGCGCGAGGAGGGCTACCAGCTCCAGCTCGCGGAGATCCGCGAGGTGCTGGAAGGCTTCGGGGTGCACTTCGACGTGTGGTTCTCCGAGCGTGACCTGCACGAGTCCGGAGCCGTCGAGCAGGCGGTGGACCGGCTCCGCGAGCAGGGCCACGTGTTCGACGCCGGCGGCGCCGTCTGGCTGCGCACCACGGACTTCACGGACGACAAGGACCGTGTGCTCATCCGCGCGAACGGTGAGCCCACCTACTTCGCCGCGGACGCCGCCTACTACCTGTCCAAGAAGGACCGCGGCTTCCCCGGCAAGATCTACCTGCTCGGCGCCGACCACCACGGCTACATCAACCGCCTCAAGGCCATCGCCGCCTGCGCGGGGGACGACCCGCAGCAGAACATCGAGGTGCTGATCGGCCAGCTCGTGAACGTCGGCGGCGCGAAGCTGTCCAAGCGTGTCGGGAACATCATCGAGCTGCGGGACCTCGTCGAGTGGATCGGACGAGACGCGGTGCGCTACTCGCTCGCGCGCTACCCGGCGGATACGCCGCTGGAGCTCCAGGGCGAGGACATGCTCAAGCAGACCAACGACAACCCCGTCTTCTACGTGCAGTACGCGCACTCGCGGACCTGCGCCGTGGACCGGAACGCGGCCGAACGCGGCGTGCGACTCGAGGACGCCTTCGACCCGTCGCTGCTCAGCCACGAGTCGGAGAGCGCGTTGATCGGCCGTCTCACCGAGTACCCGCGCATCGTCGCCCAGGCCGCCGAACTGCGCGAGCCGCACCGCGTGGCCCGCTACCTCGAGGCGCTCGCCGGCGACTACCACTCCTGGTACAACGACGACGCCAAGCTGCGCGCCAACCCCTATCCCGACGAGGCCGTGACCGATGCGCACCGCACCCGTCTCTGGCTGAACGACGCCGTCCGCACGGTCCTCGCCAACGGCCTGGACCTGCTGGGCGTGAGCGCCCCGGAGCGGATGTGAGCGGCATGGCACCGGCAGCGGGCGGCACGTCCGAGGGGTCTGGTACGACGCCGGTCGTGGGCGCCGCGGCGACGACCGCGGCGGGTGAACCTGGTGCGACGGGTGGTCCCGGTGCGACGGCGGTCGTGGCCGGGCAGCTCGGTTCCACCGCGCTTCCCGTCGGTTCGGCCGGCGAACCGTGGTCGAGCGGTGTGCGTCGCGGCAACGACGGTGCGGTGGAGGTCGCGGGGGTCGGGGTCGCCGAACTCGCGGCGGACCACGGGACGCCGTCGTACGTCCTCGACGAGGCAGACTTCCGGGCGCGCGCTCGCGCCTACCGGACCGCTTTCGAAGCGGCGTTCGCAGCTGTGGGAACGGGCGTGGACGTGTACTACGCGGGCAAGGCGCTGCTCACCATGGCGGTCGCGCGCTGGGCGCGCGAGGAGGGCCTGCGGGTGGACACCGCGTCGGGTGGCGAGCTGGCCGTTGCGCTCCGCGCCGGGGTGCCCGGCGAGGCGATCGGGCTGCACGGCAACAACAAGTCGGACGCGGAGATCGCGCATGCATTCGACCACGGTGTGGGCCGGATCATCGTCGACTCGCTCGCCGAGATCGACCGCGTCGCGGATCTGGCGGCGGAGCGAGGCGTCGTCGCGCCGGTGATGGTGCGCGTGACCACGGGCGTGCACGCGGGTGGGCACGAGTACATCTCCACCGCGCACGAGGACCAGAAGTTCGGGCTGTCGGTCAACGTGGCGGCCGGGCCGGGCACCGACAGCCCTGCGATGGCCGCGTTGCTGCGGATCCTGGAGCGGCCGAGCCTGCGCCTGCTCGGCATCCACTCGCACATCGGCTCGCAGATCCTCGATCCGGACGGGTTCGAGGCGGCCGCGCGCGCGGTCCTGGAACTACGCGCGGAGCTGGCGACCCGGACCGGTGTGCTGGTGGGCGAGGTGGACCTGGGCGGCGGCTACGGTATCGCGTACCTCCCGGGCGAGGTCGCCCTGGACCCGGAGCGCGTCGCCCAGGACATCGCCTCCTCGGTGGCGGAGGCGGCCGCGAATCTCGGCACGCCCCTGCCGCGGTTCTCGATCGAGCCGGGACGGGCGATCGTCGGGCCGGCGGGAATGACGTTGTACACGGTGGGCACGGTCAAGCCCGTGACGGTGGGCGGGGACGACGGCGAACCGTTCACCCGGTTGTACGTCTCGGTCGACGGTGGCATGAGCGACAACATCCGGCCCGCGCTGTACGGCGCGGACTATCACGCGGAGGTCGTCGGCCGGAGTTCCGTCGCGGAGCCCGTGCTGGCGCGTGTGGTCGGGAAGCACTGCGAGTCCGGCGACATCGTGGTGCATCAGGTGATGCTGCCCGGTGACGTGCGTGCGGGTGACCTGCTCGCGGTCGCCGCGACGGGCGCCTACGGCCGGTCCATGGCGTCGAACTACAACATGCTGCCGCGGCCGCCGGTCGTGGGCGTACGTGATGGAGCTTCCCGTGTCCTGGTCCGTCGCGAGACCGAGGACGACCTGCTGCGGCTGGACCAGGGGTAGGTGCACCGTGCCTGAGGGCCGGGATCTGTATGGGCATGGTGGCGAGGCGGCAAGGCGAGATCCGGCCAGGCATGCGCTGAGCGGAGAGAACCCGCCCGAGCCTTAGACTTCGCGTGCCCGCGTGCCAGCGGGCATTCCAACCCCTCTGAGCGGAAGGTGCGCGCGTGACCGTCGTCGCGATCCAGGACCAGGTGGAGGCGGCCGTCAAGGCTGCCCTGACCCGAGCGCTCCCGTCTGAGCTGGCCGGTTCCGACCCGGTGGTCCGACGATCCGACCGCGCAGATTTCCAGGCCAACGGCACTCTGGCCGTTGCAAAAAAGGCCGGCCGACCGCCCCGGGCCATCGCGGACGAGGTTGTTGGGCACCTTGACACTGAGGTCGGAATCACGGCTGAGGTGTCGGGTCCTGGCTTCCTGAACATCACGGTGCCCGGCAACGTGGTGTGGTCGGCGGTCGCGGCGCGGCTGGCCGACACTCGCCTCGGCGTTGCCACCCCACGAGCCGGCGAGCGAGTGGTCGTCGACTACTCGGCGCCGAACGTCGCCAAGGAGATGCACGTCGGGCACCTGCGGAGCTCGGTGATCGGTGACGCTCTCGTGCGCATCCTCGGGCACCTGGGCGCGGACGTAACCCGGCAGAACCACATCGGGGACTGGGGTACCCAGTTCGGGATGCTCATCCAGTATCTCGACGAGCACCCCGAGGTGTCGTGGAAGGGGCAGGGCGCCGAGACGATGTCGGCCCTGGACGCCCTGTACAAGGATGCTCGCGTCGCGTTCGACGCGGATCCGGCTTTCGCCGACCGGTCGCGTTCCCGGGTCGTCGCGCTCCAGGCGGGCGATGATGCGACCGTCGCGGTGTGGCGAGACCTGGTCGCCGAGTCCGAGAAGGCATTCGATGTCATCTACTCCCGCCTTGGGGTCCTGCTCGACGACGGGGACTTCGACGGTGAGTCGCGTTACAACGACGCGCTGCCGGGCATCGTGGAGGGCTTGCTGGCAGCCGGGGTGGCGAGCGAATCCGACGGGGCGATCGTCACTTTCACCGACGGTGTCACCAACCCCGACGGGGACCCCGTGCCGCTGATCGTGCGCAAGAAGGACGGCGGGTTCGGGTACGCCGCTACGGACCTGGCCACGATGCGGCTCCGCGTCGACGAGTACAAGGCCGACCGGATTCTCTACGTCGTCGACGCTCGCCAGGCGCTGCACTTCAAGATGGTGTTCGACGTCGCTCGCCGCGTCGGCTGGCTTCCGGAGACCGTCCACGCCCAGCACGTCCCGTTCGGTACCGTGCTCGGCACGGATGGGCGTCCGTTCAAGACCCGCTCGGGCAAGACGGTGCGACTCGCGGACTTGCTCGACGACGCCGAGGGCGCGGTCCGGGCGGTGCTGCAGGCAAGAGAGCACAACTTCACGGGCGCCGAGCTCGACGCCGTGGTGCATGCCGCCGGGACTGCGGCCATCAAGTATGCCGACCTGTCGAACACGCGCACGAAGGACTACGTGTTCGACGTCGATCAGATGGTCGCCACGACCGGCAACACCGGCGTCTACCTGCAGTACGCGCACGCCCGTGTCCGCTCCATCTTGCGTCGGGCAGGGGAACAGACCGAGGCGGCCACGGCCGTCGGCGGGCGATTGGACACGTCACTGCCGCTGCACCCCGCTGAGCGGACGCTCGCCCTGACGCTGGACGGGTTCGACGCGATCTTGCACGACGTCGCGGATACCCTCGAACCCCACCGCCTGTGCGGGTACTTGTACGACCTGGCCAGTGCCTTCACCAAGTTTTACGACGCCTGCCCGGTGATCAAGGCTGACGACCCCTCCGTTCGCGCCAACCGGCTGGCCCTGTCCGACTTGACCGGGCGTACTCTCGCGGCCGGACTGGGCCTGCTGGGGATCGAGGCGCCCGAGCGTATGTGACCCGGTTACCGGGACCGGAGCGGCGTCACGGCTGGTCAGTCGGGTTGGCCGTGGCGCCTGTTCCCATCGGTGACGACAGCCCGAGGTCCGCGCCCACGCGCCGGACGACCTCGTCGTACCAGCGCCCGGTGTCGCCCACGCTCCCGACGAGGTGCCCGAACAGCTCGAACGACACCGTGCCGAACAGCTGGCTCCAGGCCATGAGGGTGCGGACCACCGCCTCCGGAGCGATGCCTTCGGGGGTGAGGTCGTGCTGGACGGCGAAATCCCGGGCTCCCGCGACGATGTCGGCGACGCCGGTTCCGGCGCCCGCTCCGCCGTCGGCGACCGCGGGTGCGGGCCGCGCGCCTGCGGCGTAGGCGTCCCCGGCGATCCGTATCAGCACCCGGATGACGCGCGTGGCAGGCTCCACCGTGTCCTGCGGCGCGGCATACCCCGGAATCGGGGTGCCGTACAGGAGCGCGAAGTCTCCGGGGTGCTCCACGCACCAGGCGCGCAGCGCGCGGCAGGCGGCGAGCCATCGGCCGCCCGTGTCCTGGCGCGCCACCGCGCCCTCGGCTCGTTCGACCGCTTCCCCGAGCTCCGCGTAGGAGTCGATGAGGAGCCTGGTCAGCAGTGCGTCGCGGCTCGGGAAGTAGCGGTAGACGGCGGACGACACCATGCCGACGTCGCGGGCGACGGCGCGCAGGGAGAGGGCCGCCGGCCCGTCGGACCGCAGCCGTGCGCGAGCTGCGCGGAGGATCTCCTGCGTCAGTGTCTCGCGGGCCAGAGCGCGTGCCGTGCGGGGTGCGTTCATCCGCACAGGTTCCCATCAGAGAGCAATGTGCGCAAAAAAGAGCAGTGCTCTTGATTGTGGGTTCGCACCGTGCCATGCTGACCGCAACGAGAGCAGTGCTCTCGCGAGTTTCGCCGGTCTTCCCGTTCCCAACCCTGGAGTCCTCTGATGAACAGCACCGACCGCCACCTCGTCGTCGGCGCCGGCCCCGTGGGCCGGAGCGTCGCCCAGCAACTCGCCGAGCGCGGGTCGCGCGTCACGGTGGCGACCCGCTCCGGCCGGGACACCGGAATCGCCGGCGTCGAGCACGTGACGGTGGATGCGTCCGACGCCGATGCGCTCTCCCGTGCCGCGGAGGGCGCCGCCGTGCTCTACAACTGCGTCAACCCCGGCGACTACACCCAGTGGGACCGCGCCTGGCCGCCGCTGGCGGCCTCGCTCCTGACCGCTGTCGAGCGGACCGGCGCGGTCTACGCGATCACGGGCAACCTGTACCCCTACGGCCCGGTCGACGGCCTGATGACGGAGGATCTGCCCGACGCCGCGACCGACCACAAGGGGCGCCTGCGCGCACGCCTGTGGGCGGACGCGCTGGCGGCACATCGCGCCGGACGGATCCGGGCGGTGGAGGTGCGCGGCGCCGACTACGTCGGGCCGGGCGTCGGTGCCAACGGGCACATCTCCCGCGTCGTGCCGGCGGCGCTGCAGGGCCGGACCGTCACGATGATGGGCCGCACCGATCAGCCGCACACCTTCACGGACGTGCAGGACGTCGCGCGCACGCTGCTCGCCGCCGCCGGTGACCCGGAGGCGCACGGGCGCACCTGGCACGTGCCGAGCAATGCCCCGCGCACCCAGCGCCAGGCCCTGACCGACGTGCTGGCGGCCGTCGGCCGTCCGCCGGTGCGGATCCGGGAGCTGCGCGGACCCGCGCTGGCCGCGCTGGCACTGGTGTCGCCGATGATGCGGGAGCTGCGCGAGCTGATCTACCAGTTCGAGCGCCCGTACGTGCTGGACGACACCGCCGCCAGGAAGTGGTTCGGGATCGAGCCGACGCCGTGGGACGAGGTCTGCCGCCGCACTGCCCGCCAGTGAGCCGCCGCACGGCCCGCCGGTGAGGCGGTGAGGCATGACGCCGCCCCGGCCGGTCTCGGGGAAGGGGTGAGACCGGCCGGGGCGGAGGCTGGCACCCGGATCTGTCTGCCTCAGAATCCAGTGGGGTGCCACCTGATGGGTTCCTACGGCTGATCCACCGCGGAGCCCACCAGGAACTGTGAGTACGCGCCGACCGTGAGGAACGACGGGAAGTCGTCGCTCAGCGCCACGGCGCGGAAGACGGCGGCCGCGTCGTCGACGCGGTGGCCGTGCGGACGGGGGAGGTCGGCGATCACGTCAAGGATGAGCGCCGCGACACGGTCCCGCGTGACGGCCCGGCCGTCGTCGGCCGTCCGGGTGCCCGCCGCGACCCACTGCCACACCTGCGAACGCGAGATCTCGGCGGTGGCGGCGTCCTCCATGAGGCTGTCGAGCGCTGCCGCGCCGGTACCGCGCAGCCAGGAGTCGATGTAGCGGATCGCGACCGACACGTTGGCGCGCAGGCCGTCGGACGTGACGGTCGCGCCGGAACGGCGGACCGAGGCGACGTCGAGCAGCTCGTGCCGGCCCACGCGGACGTCGTCGCGCAGCCGCGAGAGCTGGTTCGGCGCGTCGCCGAGGACGGCGTCGAACTCCGCCTTCGCGACCGGGATCAGGTCGGGGTGAGCGACCCACGAGCCGTCGAACCCGTCGCGGGCCTCACGGCGCTTGTCCGCCGAGACCTTCTCGAACGCGCGCCGGGTGACCTCCGGGTCGCGCCGGTCCGGGATGAACGCGCTCATCCCGCCGATGGCGTGCGCGCCCCGCTTGTGGCAGGTGGCGACCAGCAGGTCGGTGTAGGCGCGCATGAACGGCGCCGTCATGGTCACCTGGGCACGGTCCGGCAGCACGTACGACTCACCGCGCGAGCGGAAGCACTTGATCACGCTGAACAGGTAGTCCCAGCGGCCTGCGTTCAGGCCGGCGCAGTGATCGCGCAGCTCGTGGAGGATCTCCTCCATCTCGAACGCCGCGGGCAGTGTCTCGATCAGCACGGTGGCGCGGATCGTGCCGCGAGGGACGCCGAGCGCCTCCTGGGCGACCTCGAACACTTCGTTCCACAGGCGTGCCTCGCGGTAGCTCTCCAGCTTGGGGAGGTAGAAGTACGGCCCGCGGCCGCGGGTGATCAGCTCGGCCGCGTTGTGGAAGAAGTAGAGCCCGAAGTCCACCAGCGCACCCGACGTGCAGGTGGTGATCCCGTCCGCCCCGGTGTAGCGCAGGTGCTTCTCGACCAGGTGCCACCCGCGCGGGCGGAACACGATCGTGGGCAGGTCGGTCAGGTGCTGCGACCGCAGGGTGTAGTGCTTGCCGTCGGCGCTGGTGTGCTCCAGCGTGCCGCGGATGGCGTCGTGCAGGGCCAGCTGGCCCTCGACCACGTTGCGCCAGGTGGGGGAGGAGGCGTCCTCGGCGTCGGCCAGCCAGACCTTGGCACTCGAGTTGAGGGCGTTGACGGTCATCTTCGGGTCGGTGGGCCCGGTGATCTCGACGCGGCGGTCCTCCAGGCCGGGGGCGCCGGCCGAGCCTGCCACCCGCCACCGCGGGTCGTCCCGCACGGGCCGGGTCGCGGCCCGGAAGTCGGGGTCCACGCCGGAGGAGATCTCCTCGCGCCGCTGCTCGCGCTCGGCGAGCAGCCGGTGCCGGCGTGCCCCGAAGCGGTCGTGCAGCAGCGCCAGGAAGTCGAGCGCCTCGGGGGTGAGGATCTCGTCGTACCGCTCACCGAGCGTGGCGGTCACCCGCACGGTGCCCCGGGGGACGACGCCGAAGGCACCAGACGTCGCGACCATCTGCGCAGTCGCGGTGCGCGGGGCGGGTGTGTCGATCGTGCTGGTCATCTCAGTCCTCCAGGGTGCGTCGTGTCGGAGTCGCGTCAGAACTGGGCCGACTCCGTGGAGCCCGCCATCGCCGTCGTGGCCGAGTCCGGGTTCAGGGCGGTGGACACGCGGTCGAAGTAGCCGGTGCCGACCTCGCGCTGGTGCTTCGTCGCCGTGTAGCCGCGCTCCTCCGCGGCGAACTCGCGCTCCTGCAGCTCGACGTACGCGGTCATCTGCTCACGGGCGTAGCCGTGCGCCAGGTCGAACATCGAGTAGTTCAGGGCGTGGAAGCCGGCCAGGGTGATGAACTGGAACGTGAAGCCCATCGCGCCCAGCTCGCGCTGGAACTTGGCGATCGTGTCGTCGTCCAGGTGCTTCCTCCAGTTGAACGACGGCGAGCAGTTGTAGCTGAGCATCTGGTCCGGGAAGTCCGCCTTGACGGCCTCGGCGAACTTGCGCGCGAGCTCCAGGTCCGGCGTCCCGGTCTCCATCCAGATCAGGTCGGAGTACGGGGCGTACGCCTTGGCGCGGGCGATGCACGGCTCGATGCCGTTGGTCACCTTGTAGAAGCCCTCGGCGGTGCGCTCGCCGGTGATGAACGGGCGGTCACGCTCGTCGACGTCGGAGGTGATGAGGGTGGCGGCCTCGGCGTCGGTGCGGGCGATGACCACGGACGGCACGTCCGCGACGTCGGCCGCGAGGCGGGCGGCGTTCAGGGTGCGGATGTGCTGCTGGGTGGGGATGAGCACCTTGCCGCCCAGGTGGCCGCACTTCTTCTCGGACGCGAGCTGGTCCTCCCAGTGCACGCCGGCCGCGCCGGAGGTGATCATGGACTTCATCAGCTCGTACGCGTTGAGCGGGCCGCCGAACCCGGCCTCGGCGTCGGCGACGATCGGGGCGAGCCAGTCGCGGGTCGCCGAGCCGTTCTCGGCCACGTCGATCTGGTCGGCGCGCAGCAGCGCGTTGTTGATGCGGCGCACCACGGCCGGCACGGAGTTGGCCGGGTAGAGCGACTGGTCGGGGTAGGTCTGGCCCGCGAGGTTCGCGTCTCCGGCGACCTGCCAGCCCGAGAGGTAGATCGCCTGGAGTCCCGCCTTGACCTGCTGGACGGCCTGGTTACCGGTCAGCGCGCCGAGCGCGTTGACGAAGTCCTCCTCGTGGAGCTGCTTCCACAGACGCTCGGCGCCCCGGCGGGCCAGCGTGTGCTCCTCGCCGACCGACCCGCGCAGCGCGACGACGTCCTCGGCGGTGAAGGTCCGGTCGATGCCGGCCCAGCGCGGGTCGTTCGCCCAGCTCTCGGCCAGGGCGGCCGCGGTGGTCACCTGGTCGCCCGGGCGCGTGGTGGCCGACGGCGCGGCGGGGGTGGCGTCGGCGGCCTGCGGGCTCGCTGCTCCCGGAAGATTGCGGCGGGTGACGATGGTCGGAGCGGTCATGGCGGGTACCTCCTGGTTTGCGTTCTCCGTTGGGGACTGATTCGACCTTCTGTCATTGAACCGCTCCAGATCTACTGGAACTCAGGAGAAAAAACTGCGAACTTCTGCTGGACGGAACGATTCCGGTGTGTCACGCTCAGGTATGCCCACGACGACGCCGAAACGCGGAACCGAGCGAAATGCTCTCGTCAGCCCTCCGGAGGCCGAGCCCGACGCGCTGACGATCGGTCGCCAGGTGCGCTTCCTGCGCACCCGCCAGGGAATGAAGCTGGAAGATCTCGCCGCCGCGATCGGACGTGCGCCGTCGCAGGTCAGCGCGTTGGAGAACGGGAAGCGCGAGCCGAAGTTCTCGCAGTTGCAGGCCCTCGCGCGGGCGCTGGGCGCGAGCGTCGACGACCTGCTCGACCCCACGCCGCCGTCGGAGCGCGACGCTCTCGAGATCGAGCTGGACCGCGTGCAGCGCGGGCCTCTCTTCGCGGCCCTCGGTCTCGGCGGTGTCCGGATCGGCAAGTCACTGGCTGACGACGCCCTGCGCACCATCCTCGGGCTGAACCGCGAGCTCGAACGCCTGCACGCCGAACGCGCGCTCACGCCGGAGGAGGCGCGCCGGGCCAACGCGGAGCTGCGGGCCGAGATGCGCGCGTCCGACAACTACATCCCCGAACTGGAGGAGGTCGCCCGCGACCTGCTGGACGACGTCGGTCACACCGGTGGGCCGCTGCCCCAGCGGATCGCCGC
The DNA here is from genome assembly GCF_003814695.1 of Myceligenerans xiligouense. GTDB lineage: Bacteria > Actinomycetota > Actinomycetes > Actinomycetales > Cellulomonadaceae > Myceligenerans > Myceligenerans xiligouense. Next base: position 3,679,387 of record NZ_RKQZ01000001.1, on the reverse strand, counting down.
CGAGATCGCCGAGAACCTCGGGTTCACGCTGCACTACGTGCCGGACCTGCCGCACTCGACCCGGTCGGTGATCGACAACCGCAACCACCGCCTGTACCTGCCGGCGAGCGGCCCGCGCGGTCGCTCCAACACCCGGTCGGCGATGCTGCAGGCACTGGCCTCGCACATCCTCGGGCACACCGAACCGCAGAACTACGGCGACTTCCTGCGGCAGCGCGTCGAGGCGAACTACCTGGCCGCCGCGCTGCTGGTGCCCGAGAAGTCGGGCGTGAAGTTCCTGCGCGACGCGAAGGACACCAAGACCATCGCGATCGAGGACCTGCGGGACGCGTTCGCCGTCTCCTTCGAGACCGCCGCCCACCGCTTCACGAACCTCGCGACCAAGCACCTCGGCATCCCGGTGCACTTCATGAAGGTCCACGAGTCGGGGATCCTGCACAAGGCGTACGAGAACGACGGCGTGAGCTTCCCCGCCGACCCGCTCGGTGCGGTCGAGGGTCAGCACGTGTGCCGCAAGTGGACCGCGCGCGTGGTCTTCGGGGTCGAGGACAAGTTCAACCCGTACGCGCAGTACACGGACACGCCGTCGGGCACCTACTGGTGCACGTCGCGCGTGGAGAACACGCAGGACGGCGCGTTCTCGGTCTCGGTGGGCGTGCCGTTCGCGCACGTCAAGTGGTTCGCCGGGCGCGAGACCACGCACCGTGACGAGTCCCGCTGCCCCGACGAGTCCTGCTGCCGCAGGCCGCCGGCGGACCTGGCCGAGAAGTGGCAGGAGCACGCCTGGCCCTCCGCGCGCCCCCACGCCTCGATGCTCGCCGCGATGCCGGCGGGCGCGTTCCCGGGCGTGGAGACTCGTGAGGTCTACTCCTTCCTGGACCGCCACGCCCCGGCCTGACCTGAGACGCCCCCCGGATGGCCTCGTCCCCGCGACCACGCCATCGTGTCGCGACCACGCCATTTTGGGTCATGGGAACGCGACCACGCCCCAGGATGACGTGGTCGCGACACGATGACGTGGTCGCGAGCAGACTTGCCGGGCCGGACCGCGATTCGGCAGGGGAAGTCAGCAGGAGGGGACGACGTCGTAGTGGCCCGGCGAGGTCTCCGACAGGGTCGTGGTCGTGGTGTCGCCCTGGCCCATGTAGTCCAGGGAGCCGTTCGCGTAGTACGGGTTGTAGGGGTTCACGCCGTACGACGTCGCGCGGCCCGCGGCCTCGTGGGCCGTGTTCGTGGCGGAACCGCAGTACGCGCCGGGATCCGTCGGGCCGGGATCGGTGGGCTCCGGAGACGGATCCGTGGGTTCGGGCGAGGGGTCGGTCGGATCGGGGGAGGGCGACGGCTCGCCCGATCGGTTCACCCGGCGGTTGTTCTCGAAGAAGAACCCGGTCACATAGGCGGGGTAGTCGATCGAGTTCGTCGAGATGTAGGAGCCGCCCGGGCCGCCGCCCGCCGGCCAGTTGTGTCCCAGGCCGGAGTTCTGGATCAGGGACACCCGCGGGCCGTCGGCGTCGGACCACAACGTTCCCGACCCGGTCGTGTTGTTGCCCTCCAGTGCGTCCAGCGCGAACGGCGACTGGTCCGCCGCGCCGTAGATTCCCGCCATGACCTGCGCGTTCAGCGTGTTGTACCCGGGAGCGACGGTGCTGTCGTCGGAGCCGTACACCACCGACGCCAGCTGGGTGCCGAACGCTCCGGACGCCGTACCCGCGAAGTTCCGGCAGGTCGACGTCGCCTGGGCCTGCGTCGTCGCGACGTAGGAGATCTGGGCCGACGACGTACCCACGGCCGGCCCGGCGTTGCTCCCGATCCCGGCGAAGACGTCGGGTGCGAGGCAGCCCATCACGAGCGTCTCGCCGCCGCCCGACGACAGCCCCGTCACGTACACCTGGTCCGGGTCGATCCCGAGCGACGCGTCCGCCAGCAGGTCGTCCACCAGGTCCAGCAGGTTGTCGTCGTGCCGGGCGGGCGACGTGCGCGAGTGGTTCGAGCCGTAGTAGTCCCAGCAGCCCAGGAGGACACCGCCGTCGGGCGCGGCGGGAACGGCCACGACCATCCCGTAGTCGTCCGCGGTGGCTTCCCAGTTGCCGCCCCCGCGCAGGTCGGACGACGTCTGCACGCAGCCGTGCAGGGTGATCGTCAAGGCGCGTCCGGCGGGAATCGCCGGTGCCGACGTCGGCACGTACAGCTGGGTCGTCATCCCGCCGGCGCTGCGGCTGGTCCAGTCCCCGGCGGCGGTGCTCCCGCCGTCCGGCGTGCCGCCGTCGCCCGGCACGCCGTCGTCGTCGGCCGATGTGCAGCCGGGCAGGATGTCGAAGGGCGGTGGGCAGACGATGCCGGCCGTCGCGGGGGGTGCGGCGGCGATCGCCGCCACACCCCCCGTGAGGGCCAGGCCGAGCGCCGCGGTGGCGCTGATCAGGCTTTTCATGTGTTACCTCCACGTCGAGGTACGCCGGGCCGCGCGTCGTCGGGCAGCTCCGGCCGGACGGGAACGGACCATAGCTGTGACCTGAATCACCTGTCAATAATGCGCCGGCGGGTCGCCTCCGGCGGGGTTGACACGGACCTGTCGGCGGCCCCATGATTCGGAAACCTGAATCGCCTCTCAGGTTTCCGGCCGGCCCGACGGCCCCGGACACCGGGCGGCGAGCAAACCCGAAGAAGGGCAGAGTCATGCGGACGAAGAAGTCCCTCCCCACGCTCGCGGTGGTCGCGGCGTGCGGCCTGGCGCTCGCGGCCTGCGCGCCGAGCACGGCAGACGGTTCCGCCGGTTCCGGCGAGGACGCCGCGCCGATCGACATCGGCATCATCTACTCCGAGTCCGGCGCCCTGGCCGCCTACGGCGCGGCCTACAAGCAGGGCTTCGAGGCCGGGCTGGACCACGCGACGGGCGGCACCGGTGAGGTCGACGGCCGCGAGCTCAACGTCACGTACGTCGACGACGCGGGCGATCCCGAGAAGGGCGTGTCGGCCGCGAAGGACCTGATCGGCAAGGGCTACCAGATCCTGGGCGGCACCGTCGTGTCTGGCGTCGCGCTGGCCATCGCCGAGCAGGCGGAGCAGAACGAGGTGCTGTACGTCTCGGGCCCGGCGGCCGTCGACACGCTGACCGGCATCAACGACTACACGTTCCGCAGCGGCCGGCAGTCCCTGCAGGACGTCGCGACCGCCGGCACCTTCGTCGACCCGAAGGGGGCCGAGGTCGTGGTGTATGCCCAGGACAACGCCTTCGGCCAGGGCAACCTCGCCGCCGTCGAGGCCGTGCTCGGCGCACAGGGCGCCGAGGTCTCCTCCGTCCTCGTGCCGGAGGACGCCACCGAGTTCACCCCGTTCTCGAAGAAGGTGCTCGACACGGAGGCCGACATGGTGTTCGTGGCCTGGGCGGGCGGGACGTCCGGCGCGATGTGGGAAGGTCTCGACCAGCAGGGCGTGCTCGACACGACGACGGTGGTCACCGGTCTCGGCGACGTGTCCACCTACGGCGCGTACGGCGACGCCGCGGAGAAGGTCTCGTTCCTCGGCCACTACTTCGCCGGCGCCGCGGGGACCGAGACGGAGCAGGCGATGATCGACGCCGTCGAGGCGGACGGCGGCACGCCCGACCTGTTCACCCCGGACGGCTTCGCCGCGGCCCAGATGATCGTGCACGCCGTCGCCGAGGGTGGCGGCGACGTCGACGGGATGGTCGCCGCGCTCGAGGGCTACGAGTTCGAGGGCCCGAAGGGCACCACCACCGTGCGCGCGTCGGACCACGCCCTGATCCAGCCGATGTACCAGGCGAGCCTCGCCGCCGACGGCGACGAATGGGTACCGGAGCTGGTCGAGACCGTGGACGCCGAGGCCGTCGCTCCGGCCGAGGCGGGCTGAGGCCGTGGGAGGCGAGCCGGGCACCACGCTCCGGCGGTCGCGGGACGACGCGACGGCCGGAGCCGCCCGAACGCGCACGATGCCCGACGACGGCCCGGGTGGCTCCGGCGCCCCCGCCCTCGAGGTCCGCGGGCTGAGCCTGACGATCGGCGGCGCCCGCATCCTCACCGGGGTCGACCTGCGGGTCACGCCCGGGGAACTGCTGGGGGTCATCGGCCCCAACGGCGCCGGCAAGACCACGCTGTTCAACCTGATCAGCGGCATCCACCGGCCCACCGCCGGACAGGTGCTGCTGGACGGCGCGGACGTCACCGGGGCCACCGTCGCCGCCCGGTCGCGCGCCGGACTGGGCCGCACGTTCCAGACGTCGAGCCTGTTCCCGCGCCTGAGCGTGATGGAGAACGTCCGGCTCGCCACCCAGCGCCGCCGCGGCGGCTCGCTCTCGGTCCTCTCCTTCCCCCGGCGGGACGACGCCGCCTCGGCGGAGGCGGTCGAGCACCTCGTCACCGTCGGTCTGGCGCAACGGTCCGGCGTCGCCGCGGGCGACCTGTCCCACGGCGACAAACGCAAGCTCGAGATCGCGGTCCTGCTGGCGATGGGGTCCTCGGTCGTGCTGCTCGACGAGCCGATGGCGGGCCTCGGCACGGCGGACGTGCCCGGCCTGGTGCGGGTGATCCGCGACCTCAAGGCCACCGGCCGCACCGTGCTGATGGTCGAGCACCACATGGACGTGGTGCTCGGCCTGGCCGACCGCGTCGCCGTCATGCACCACGGCGAACTGCTGATCTGTGACACGCCCGAGAGGGTCATGGCGGACGAGACCGTCCGGACCGCATACCTGGGAGACCTGGCATGAGCACGAACGTCCTGGAGGTGCGCGGCCTGGCCGCGCGGATCGCCGGGCAGGAGGTGGTGCACGACGTCGGCCTCGAGGTACCGGCCACCGGTGTCACGGCCGTGCTCGGCCGCAACGGCGTGGGCAAGACCTCCACGCTCCGCGCGATCCTCGGGCTGATCGAGCGCACCGGCGAGGTGCTGCTCGACGGGCACCGCGTGGACGGCGAGCGCACCGAGCGGATCGTGCAGCGCGGCGTCGGCTACGTCCCGGAGGACCGCGACGTCTTCGCCGGGCTCACCGTCGCCGAGAACCTGCGACTCGCGGAGCGCACCGGGCCGCACGGGACGACGCCGGAGCGCCGGCACCTCGTCGAGGACCTCTTCCCCGACCTGGTCCCGCGGGCCCAGCAGCGCGCCGGAACCCTGTCCGGCGGGCAGCAGCAGATGGTGTCGCTCGCCCGGACCCTGCTCAACGACAACCGGCTCCTCCTCGTGGACGAGCCCACCAAGGGGCTCGCGCCGCGGATCGTCGACGACGTCGCCGCGGCGCTCGCCGCCGCCGCGCGCACCGTCCCGATCCTGCTCGTGGAGCAGAACCTCGAGGTCATCGAGAGGCTCGCCGAGCGCGTCGTCGTGATCGACGCCGGCCGCGTGGTGCACACCGGTCCCGCTCGCGAACTGCTGGACGACCCCGACATGATCCAGCGCCTGCTCGGGGTGCACGCCGACGGCGTCGGCACGTCCGGGACCGGCACGTCCGGGACCGACGCGGCCACGACCGCCGTCGGACACGAGAAGGAGGGGGCACGATGAGCACTCTGGTCCTCCTGCTCGTCACGGGCGTCGGCCTGGGCGGGCTGTACTTCCTCGTGGCGTCCGGCCTGTCGCTGATCTACGGGCTGATGGGCATCCTCAACTTCGCGCACGGCTCGTTCCTCACGCTCGGCGCGTTCGCCGGGCTGGCCGCCGCGGGCGCCGTCGGGCAGGACACGTGGGGCGGGCTGGCGTTCGGCCTGCTCGTCGGCGCGCTCACCGGGGCCGCCGCGGCGGCCGTCACCGAGCTCGGCCTGATCCGGCCGCTGTACGAGCGCCACATCGAGCAGGTCCTCGTGACGGTGGGGCTCGCGCTCGCCACGGTTGCCCTGTTCGAGGGCATCTGGGGACCGAACCCGCGCACCGTGCGCCGCACCGAATGGCTCACGCGGACCACCGAGTTCCTCGGCGCGCGCATCCCGAACACCGCGTTCCTCAACATCCTCGCCGCGGCCGTGGTGCTGGGCGCGATCGTCGCGTTCCTCAAGTACACGCGCTACGGCCTCATCATCCGCGCGGGCGTGGAGAACCGGGCCATGGTGACCGCACTCGGCATCGACGTCCGCAAGGCTTTCACCCTGGTCTTCGCCGTGGGCGGGGCGGCTGCCGGGCTGGGCGGCGTCCTCGCCACGCAGTCCCTGAACTACGTCTCCCCGCACATGGGGGCGAGCCTGCTGATCTTCGCGTTCATCGTGACCGTGATCGGCGGCATGGGCTCGCTGCCGGGGGCGGCGGTGGCGTCCGTCGTCGTCGCCGTGCTGCAGCAGCTCGCGAACTACTTCCTCGCCAACACGGGCGACTTCATCGTCGTGCTGCTGCTGGCGCTCGTCCTGCTCGTGCGACCGTCCGGCCTCATGGGAAGGAGAGCCGCATGAACGCCCCGCACCCCACTCCCGGTGCCCCGGTGTCCCCGCTGCGCCCCACACTCTCTCGCATGGCGGGCCCGGTGGCCGCCGTCGCCCTGCTGGCCTGCCTGCCGCTGCTCGCCCTCACCGTGCCCGGGGTGTTGCCCGGCTACACCTACGAGCCCGGCACGCTGCAGCTGCTCGGCCTGTGCTGGCTGACCGCCGCGCTCGCCCTGACCTACCATCTGCTGCTCGGTGTGGTCGGGCTGCTCAGCTTCGGCCACGCCCTCTACTTCGCGGCCGGGGTGTACGGCCTCGCGGTCGTGCTGGAGTACACCGACATCCCGCTGCTCCCGGCGGCCGCCGTCGTCCTCGCCGGCGGCGTACTGCTGGCCGGGACGATCGGGGCGATCTCGCTGCGCGTCACCGGGATCTCCTTCGCCATGGTCACCCTCGCGTTCGCGCAGGCCGGGAACGTGCTGGTGCGGCGCGACCCCGCCGACCTGACCGGCGGCGAGGAGGGGCTCGCGCTCGCCACCGCCGGCGTGCCCGACGGGCTGATCGGCGTCGTCAACACCCGCAACCTGTACTGGGTCGCCCTCGCGGTGCTGGTCGTCACGTACCTGGTGACGCTGTGGATCGAGCGGTCCCGCGCCGGGCACATGGCCGCGGCGGTACGGGAGAACGAGGTCCGGGTGCGGATCATCGGCGGGCGGCCGTACGTGGTGAAACTCGTGGTGTTCATCCTGGCGGCCACGCTCGCCACGGCGGTCGGGATGGCGTACCTGCTGTTCCAGTCCGGGGCGTCACCGGCCGTGTCCACCGCCGACTTCACGCTGACCATCCTGGTCATGGTCGTGCTCGGTGGCGTGGGCTCGCGCTGGGGCGCGATCGTGGGAGCCGTGCTCTACACCGTGCTGGACCAGCGCCTGAGCGAGCTCGCCGGCTCCGAGGCCGTGGCCGGCCTGCCCGCGGTGCTCCGCGTCCCGCTGTCCGAACCGATGTTCCTGCTGGGCACGTGCTTCATCCTGGTGGTCATGTTCCTCCCCGGCGGCATCGCGGGCGCGGCCTCTCGCGCCGCCGAGCACGTCCGACGGCGGCGCACCGGCGGCCCGCGGGAGCGCACGGGCTCCGCGGCACCGGGCGGCCGGCCCGAGGCGGTGCTCTCGTGAGCCCCGCCCCGCCGGGAGGACTCCACGCGGCGGTGGACGACGACGGCCTGCACACGCTCGGCCGCTGGACCGGCGACCGTGCCCGCGCCACACCGGACCGCGTCGCCGTCGACGACCGCGGCGTCACTCTCACCTATCGTGATCTGCACGAACGTTCCACAGCACTCGCCGGGCGGCTTCGTGCCGCCGGGTACGGCCCCGGCACGCGGATCGCCACGATCACCGGCAACAGCGCCGACCACGTGGTGCTGTTCTTCGCCTGTGCGCACGCGGGACTGGTGCTCGCGCCGTTGTCGTGGCGGCTGGCGCCTCGCGAGCTGGCCGACCAGCTCGCCCTGACGGAGCCGGCCCTGGTGGTCGTCGAGCAGGAGTTCTCCGTCCTCGCCGACGCGGCCCTGGAGCGGCTCCCGCTCCCGCCGGGCCGCACCGATCCGGGCGTCGCCGGGGTGGAGCGCCACGTGCCGCCGCCCCGGACCCCGCACGACGACGCGCCCGCGGCCGGCCGGGCCGTGCGCGACGACGACCCCCTGCTGCTCGTCTTCACCTCCGGGACCGGGGGAGCGCCGAAGGGTGCCCTGCTGACGCACGCCAACTGCTTCTGGAACAACCTGTCGCTCTCCCGCACGGTGGAGCTGACCAGCCGTGACGTGGTGCTGTCCGTGCTGCCGCAGTTCCACGTGGGCGGATGGAACATCCAGCCGCTCCTGGCGTGGTGGACCGGGGCGACCGTCGTGCTGGAGCGCACCTTCGAACCGGGGCGGGTGCTCCAGCTCGTCGCCGGGCGGCGCGTGACCACGATGATGGGCGTGCCCACGAACTACCTCATGCTCGCCGAGCATCCCGGATTCGCGGACGCGGACCTGTCGTCGCTGGAGCACGCCGTCGTCGGCGGGGCGCCCATGCCGGACGCCCTGCTGCGCGCCTGGCACCGTCGCGGAGTCGCCCTCACCCAGGGCTACGGCCTCACCGAGGCCGGGCCCAACGTGCTCTGCCTGCCCGACGACATCGCGCGGGAGCGGGTCGGCTGGGCCGGGATGCCGTACCCGCACGTCGAGGTGGCGCTGGCCGACCCGGCCACCGGGGAGCACCTTTCCGGCGCCGCGACGGGCGAACTGCTGGTGCGCGGGCCGGGCGTGTTCGCCGGATACTTCCGAGACCCCGGCGCGACGGCGCAGGTGTTCGCGGGCGGCTGGCTCCGCACGGGCGACCTGGTGGAACGCGACGACGAGGGGTGCTACCGCGTGCTGGACCGGCTCAAGGACGTGTTCATCACCGGCGGGGAGAACGTGACGCCCGCCGAGGTGGAGACCGTGCTCCGGCAGCATCCCGGCGTGGCGGACGCCGCGGTGGTCGGGGTGCCGGACGAGCGGTGGGGCGAGGTCGGGGTGGCGTTCGTCGTGCCCCGCGCCGGCGTGCTCACCGACGCCGAGGAGCTGACGGCGTTCTGCCGCGGCCGACTCGCGCGCTTCAAGGTGCCGAAATCCGTGGAAATGGTGCCCGACCTGCCACGATCCAGTTTGGACAAGGTGATGAGGTCGGCGCTCTGGCCCGGCGGGACACCGCCGTGCACGGGCACGACGGCGGTCGGCCCGCGGACCGGCGACACGACGAGGGAGGCGTGATGAACGAGGAGAAGGTCACCAAGGGGCAGCGCACGCGTGCCCGCATCCTGGAGGCTGCCGAGCAGGTGTTCGCCGAGATCGGCTACCACGACGCCTCGATCGTGAAGATCACCCAGGCGGCCGGCGTCGGGCAGGGCACGTTCTACCTGTACTTCTCGTCGAAGATCCAGGTGTTCGACGAGGTCGTGGACGATCTCAACCGCAGGGTGCGGCACGCGATGATCGAGGCGTCCTCGGCCGCGGACGGGCGGATCGAGGCCGAGCGGGCGGGTTTCGCGGCGTTCTTCCGGTTCACCGCGGACCACCCGGCGCTCTACCGGATCGTCCGGCAGGCAGAGTTCGTCTCGCCGGGCGCGCTGAAACGCCACTACACGCGGATCGTCGAGGGCTACCAGACCGGGCTCGCCGAAGCGCGGGCGGACGGGCAGATCGGGGACATCGACCCCGAGGTCGCCGCGTGGGCGCTCATGGGGATCGGTGAGATCGTCGGGATGCGCTGGGTGCTGTGGGGGCCCGACGTCGATCCCGGCGGGCCGCCGTCCGAGGTCCCGCCCGAGGTGTTCGAGCAGGCCATGACGTTCATCGAGCGCGCGCTGGCGCCCACCGGCGCCACGCCTCACCCGCCCGACGAGCCAGGGGAGTCCGCATGACCGCGCAGGAAGACACGGCGACGCACCCGGCGTCCCCGGACCGGGCGTCCACCCACACGTACGAGACCACTGACGTGCCCGTCGACGGCGGCATGCTCCGCGTCGGCGTCTGGGACCCGATCCGCCAGGATCCCGTCGCGGTCCCGACCGTGCTCGCGATCCACGGGATCACCGCCTCCCACCGCGCGTGGGCGGCCGTGGCCGAGGCGCTGCCCGGTGTGCGGGTGGTCGCGCCGGACCTGCGCGGACGCGGGCGGTCGAACGGCCTTCCCGGGCCGTACGGGATGGCGCGGCATGCGGACGACGTCGCCGCCGTCGTGCGGGCGCTCGGGGAGGCGCCGGCGAGTTCGGCGTCGGAGGCGGGCGCCGTCCCGGCGGATCGTGGAGCCGGCGGCCCGGTCACCGTCGTCGGGCACAGCATGGGCGGGTTCGTCGGCGTCGTGCTCGCGCACCGGCACCCGGACCTGGTGGGCCGGCTGCTGCTGGTCGACGGCGGCCTGCCGCTGCAGCCCGTGCCGGGCCTCCCCGCGGACGCGACCGCCGACGACATCGTGGCCGCGCTGCTCGGCCCGGCGCTGGAGCGGCTGTCGCGGGTCTTCGAGTCACGGCAGGCGTACCGCGATTTCTGGCGGACGCATCCGGCGTTCGCGGAGTGGACGCCCACGATCGAGCAGTACGTCGACTACGACCTCGACGAGATCGCGACGCCGCGCGGGACCGACGGCCACGCGGCGGACGGCGCGGCCTTCCGCCCCGCGACCACCGCGGAGGCCGTCGCGGGCGACTCCGCCGACATGTACACCGGCGACGCGTTCCCGGCCGCGCTGGACGCGCTCGTCACGGGCGAGCTCGGCGACGTCACGATGCTCCGCGCGCCGCGCGGCCTGATGGACGAGCCGGGGGGCATGTACCCGGAACCCTTCGCGGCCGAATGGTCGACGAGGGCGCCGACCCTGACGATCGAGACGGTTGCGGACGTCAACCACTACACGATCCTCATGTCGCCTCCAGGCGTTGCCGCGGTCCGACGTGATATCCTCCATGATATCAATCTAGGGGGTTCCTGATGGCTCACATTGCGCACACGTCCAAGACCTCCGTCGAGATCGACCTCGCAAAGCTGGAACAAGTCAAGGCGATCACGGGTGCGAACAGCATCCGAGCGGCGATCGAACGCAGCTGGGACCGGATCATCGGCCTGGCGAACCAGCACGACGTGATCCGCGAGATCATCGACGACCCGGACCCTTTGCCCTTGGACCAGATCGACGGACCGCACATCCGCTTCCGTGACGACGTCGAACACTGATGGAGTTCATTGTCGACAACAGCCTCTGGCAGCGGCTCCCGCACGACGGCGTCATCGCCACCCGGATCGAGAACCTGGAGCAACGGTTCCTCATCAGCGCTTGTCCACCGCAGGTGCTCGAGTACTGTCGTTCCGCTCGGAACAGGGCTGAGTACGAGCGCAACCGGCGGCGCATGGACCGGCTCTACGCCGCACCGCTGCACCCCACGGTCAGTGACGTCCTCGACGTGCAGGAGGCCATGCGGCGGCGCGGCATCGACGTGCGCCAGGGCACCATCGCCGACACGCTCATCGCTGCCTACGCAATGGTGAACGACACGACCGTCCTGGCTGCCGACCACGACTTCGAGTACATCAGCGACGCGCTCGGCGGGGCTCTCAGGCAGGAGTACATCGCCCCGAGCGTCTGACCGGCCGGCGGGGCGCGCTGGTGGCTACCGCGCTCCCAATCCGGTCTCGCCCAGCTCGTCGTCGGCGCGTCCGGCCCAACCGGGATCGCCACTGGAGAAAACCGGGAGATCTATGGCCGGGCCGGCGTGCGCGCGCCCCAGGAGGGCCTCCCGCTGGCGGACGGCCTCCGCGCGGAGAGCCTCCAGGACCGCCGCGACCGCCGGGCGCCGCCAGGACTCCGGGTGGACCACCGCGTAGTACGGGAGGCGGTCGCGCACCTCGCTGGGGAGGAGCCGCACCAGGTCGGGGTGGCGGTCCGCCATGAAGCACGGCAGGAACCCGAGTCCCGCGCCCGCCCGCGTGGCTTCCACGTGGACGAAGACGTTCGTCGAGGTCAGCGCGTCCCGGATGCCGGGCAGCAGCCGGCGCGGCACGTCGAGGTCGTCGACCTGGAGCATCGAGTCCACGAAGTAGACGAGGTGGTGCCCGGAGGCCTCGGCGACCGACGACGGCGTGCCGTGCCGCGCCAGGTAGTCGCGCGCCCCGTAGAGCCCGAGCTCGTACTCGGCCAGTTGGACCGCCCGCCCCCGGTTCACCTGGGGCGTGCCGACCACCACCTCGACGTCGACGCCCGACCGGTGCTGCGCCGCCCGCCGCGTGACGGTCACGATCTCGACGGACAGGTCCGGGTGCTCGTCCCGGAGCCGGGCCACGGCGGGGGAGGCGAGGTACGCGGCGAACCCGTCCGTCGTCGTCATCCGCACGACGCCGGTCACGCGGTCCGCGGCGGACTCGCCGTCGGCCAGCGTCGTCATCGCCTCGGCCACACCCTCGGCGGCCCGTGCGGCGCGCTCGCCGAGCGCGGTCAGCTCCCACCCGTCCGCCCCGCGCACCAGGACCCGGCCGCCCAGCGAGCGGTTCAGGGCCGCGATGTTCCTGGCCACGGTCGTGTGAGTGAGGCCCAGTGCCTGCGCCGCGGTCGTGTACCGCCCGGAACGAGCGACCTCCAGCAGCACGAGCAGATGCTCCGGTGAGGGATGCCGGGCGCTGCCCGGCCCGGTCGGGGAGATGTTCGACGACGGCACGGGTGCAGCCTACCCATCAGTGTGCATTTCCGTTCACCACGTGTGCCGACATGCGCGTTGCGCGCACATCCTCACCGCTGCGAGACTCCCGACGGCGTCATGGCGCGGCACAGCCCGCGCCGCGAGAGATTCACCCCCGCGCCGGCGACGGAGCCGGCGCGATGTCGACGAGGACAACCGGAGGAACCATGGCGACGAGCCAGACCCAGGACGCGCCCGCGTCCGACCCCGCCCCCGAGAGATCACTGCTCCGCAGAGTCGTCGCCGCCTCCATGGCCGGCACCGTCGTGGAGTGGTACGACTTCTTCCTGTACTCCACGGCCTCGGCGCTGGTGTTCGCCAAGGTCCTGCTGCCCGAGATGGACAACGTGTACGACGGCATCATCGCCGCGTTCGTCACCTACGCCGTGGGCTTCGCCGCCCGGCCGCTCGGCGGGATCGTCTTCGGCCACATCGGCGACAGGCTCGGCCGCAAGTACACGCTCCAGCTCACGATCATGCTGATCGGTATCGCGACGGTGCTCATGGGCTGTCTGCCCACCTACAACCAGATCGGTGTCGCCGCGCCGGTCCTGCTCGTGCTCCTGCGGTTCGTCCAGGGCCTCGCGCTGGGCGGCGAGTGGGGCGGCGCCGTGCTCCTGGTCGGTGAGCACGCGCCGAACGACCGCCGTGCCACCTGGACCGCGTGGCCGCAGGCCGCCGTTCCGGTCGGCAACCTGCTGGCCACGCTGGTGCTCACCGTGATGTCGGCGGTCCTGACCGAGGAGGCGTTCCTCTCCTGGGGCTGGCGCGTCGCCTTCTGGCTGTCCGCACTGGTGGTGGTCGTGGGCTACTGGATCCGCCGGTCCGTCTCGGAGGCGCCGATCTTCGAGGCCGCCCGTGCCGAGCAGGCCGAGGAGAAGCACGCGGGCTACGGCGTCGTCGAGGTGCTGCGCCGGTACCCGCGCGCCGTCGTCACGGGCATGGGCCTGCGCTTCGCCGAGAACATCATGTACTACCTGGTGGTGGCCTTCTCGATCGTCTACCTCAAGGAGGGCCTCGGCATGGACACCACGCAGGTGCTGAGCCTCGTCGCGATCGCGCACGTCAGCCACTTCGTGGTGATCCTGGCCGTCGGCCGGGTCATGGACGGCGTGGGCCGCAAGCCCGTCTACCTGGCGGGCGCGATCCTCGGCGGGACCTGGGGGTTCTGGGCCTTCCCGCTCCTGGACACCCGCGACACGGGGCTGATTCTCACCGCGATCATCGTGGGCCTCGTCTTCCACGCCATGATGTACGCGGGCCAGCCCGCGATCATGGCCGAGATGTTCCCCACCCGGACCCGGTACTCCGGCGTGTCCATCTCCTACCAGGTGACATCGATCTTCGCGGGTTCCCTCGCGCCGATCCTCGCCACCACCTGGCTGAAGACCACCGGCCACTGGTGGCCGACGGCGGTGTACCTCCTCGTGGCGGGCCTGATCACGGCCGTGGCGGTGGTGTCCCTGCGGGAGACCAAGGGCGCCTCCCTGCACGCGCTCGACGCCGCGGACGCCGCCGAGCGCACGGGGGTCGCCGCGTGATCGAGCCGGACACCCCGGGCCCGGCCCTCGCGGGCCGCAAGGCCCTCGTGACGGGCGGCGCGTCGGGTATCGGCGCGGCCGTGGCCCGCGAGCTCGCGGCGCGGGGAGCCCACGTCACCGTCGCCGACGTGTCCGCGGACGGCGCCCGGGCCGTCGCGGACGAGCTCGACGGTGAGGCGTGGGTGGTGGACCTCGCGGACACGGCCGCGCTCGACGACCTGACGCTCGACGTCGACGTGCTGGTGAACAACGCGGGGATCCAGCACGTGCGCCCGATCGAGGACTTCGCCCCGGACATGTTCCGGACCATCCACTCGATCATGCTCGTCGCGCCGTTCCTGCTGATCCGCGCGGCCCTCCCGCACATGTACGACGCCGGCTGGGGCCGGGTGATCAACGTGTCGTCCGTCCACGGCCTGGTGGCCTCCCCGTACAAGAGCGCCTACGTATCCGCCAAGCACGGGCTCGAAGGACTGAGCAAGGTGACGGCACTGGAGGGCGGCGCGAAGGGCGTGACCAGCGTCTGCGTCAACCCCGGCTACGTGCGCACCCCCCTGGTCGAGAAGCAGATCGCCGACCAGGCGGCGGCGCACGGCATCGGCGCGGACGAGGTGCTCGCGCGGGTGCTGCTCAAGGAACAGGCGGTCAAGCGGCTCGTCGAGCCGGCCGAGGTCGCATCGCTCGTCGGCTGGCTCACGGGCCCCGGAGGCGCGATGGTCTCGGGCGCGTCCTGGACCATCGACGGAGGATGGTCCGCCAAGTGAGGCACCGATGAACCGCCGGTCGAGGGCCTGCGAGGGAGTGCCGGACGCCGGCGCCGTCGTCGGGCGGGACCTTCTCACGGCGGCGATCCTGGGTGCAGGATGACTACCCCGGGGAGACCCGCCGGGAGGACTAGGAGATTGACGATGACCGGACTGGACAAGCAGGTCGCCACAGCGGCCGAGGCCGTGGCCGACATCCCCGACGGAGCCACGCTCGCGGTCGGCGGGTTCGGCCTGTGCGGCAACCCGATGGCACTGATCACCGCGCTCCTCGCGCAGGGCACCGGCGAGCTGTCGGTGGTGTCGAACAACTGCGGCGTGGACGACTGGGGCCTGGGGCTCCTGCTGGGTGCGAAGCGCATCCGGAAGATGACCTCCTCGTACGTGGGGGAGAACAAGGAGTTCGAGCGGCAGTTCCTCTCGGGCGAGCTCGAGGTGGAGCTCACCCCGCAGGGCACGCTCGCGGAGAAGCTGCGGGCCGGCGGCTCCGGGATCGCCGCCTTCTTCACGCGGACCGGAGTCGGCACGCAGATCGCCGAGGGCGGCCTCCCGATGCGGTACGACGGCGCCGGCGGCGTCCTCGAAGCCGGCCCCGCCAAGGAGGTCCGCACGTTCCCCGGTCCCGACGGGCCGGCCGAGTACGTGCTGGAGGAGGCCATCACCTGCGACTTCGCGCTCGTGCACGCACTGCGCGGCGACCGGCACGGCAACCTCGTGTTCAACAGGTCCGCGCGCAACTTCTCCCCGCAGGCCGCGATGGCCGGGCGGGTGTGCATCGCGCAGGTGGAGGAACTCGTCGAGCCCGGTGAGCTCGACCCGGACCAGATCCACCTGCCCGGGGTGTACGTGCACCGCGTGGTCGAGGTGGGCAGCGACATCGAGAAGCGCGTCGAACGCCGGACGGTCACCGAGGCGCCGTCGTCGGGCACCACGGGACAGGAGGGCTGAAGAATGGCACTGACACGTCAGGAGATGGCCGCGCGGGCCGCGCGTGAGCTCGAGGACGGCATGTACGTCAACCTGGGCATCGGACTGCCCACGCTGGTGCCGAACTACGTACCGGAAGGCCGGGAACTGGTGCTCCAGTCCGAGAACGGCCTGCTCGGTGTCGGCCCCTACCCGACCGAGGACGCCGTCGACCCCGACCTGATCAACGCCGGGAAGGAGACCGTGACGCTCCTGCCGGGCGCGTCCGTCTTCGACGCGGCCACCAGCTTCGGGATGATCCGGGGCGGCAAGATCGACGCCGCGATCCTCGGAGCGATGCAGGTCTCCGCGTCGGGCGACATCGCGAACTGGATGATCCCCGGCAAGATGGTCAAGGGCATGGGCGGTGGCATGGACCTCGTGCACGGCGCCCGGCGCGTGATCGTCCTCATGGAGCACGTCGCCAAGAACGGCACCGCGAAGGTGGTGAACGCGTGCACGCTGCCGCTGACCGGCAAGGGCGTCGTGGACCGCATCATCACCGACCTCGCCGTGCTGGACGTGACGCCCGACGGCCTGGTACTCAGGGAGTTGGCACCGGGAGTGAGCGCGGACGACGTCCGCGCCGCGACCGAGCCCGAGGTACTCGTGCCCGACGACGTGGTCACCGCCACCACGGCCTGAGGCGCCTCGACCGGCGCGCCGGGCCGCTCACGAGGCGGCGCGGCGCAGTGACGAAGGAGAAATCATGAGCAGTGACGACGTGGTCATCGTCTCGGCGGCACGGACGCCGCAGGGACGCCTGAAGGGCGCCCTCGCGTCGCTCAGCGCGGTCGACCTGGGCGCCGTCGCCGCGCGCAAGGCGCTCGCGGGCGCCGGAGCCCTGGCGGGTGACGTGGACCGGGTGATCTTCGGCCAGGTGGTGCAGGCCGGTTCCGGGCAGAACCCGGCGCGGCAGACGGCCGTGGCGGCCGGGGTGCCGTGGGAAATGCAGTCCGTGACGATCAACAAGGTGTGCCTGTCCGGGCTCACCGCGATCATCGACGGGGCGCGCATGCTGCGTACCGGGGAGGCGAGCGTGGTGCTCGCGGGCGGTCAGGAGTCGATGACGAACGCCCCGCACCTGCTGTCGGGCTCTCGCTCCGGATACGCGTACGGACCGGTGACGATGCATGACTCGGTGGCGCACGACGCGCTGACCGACGCGTTCGACCGGGTCTCGATGGGGGAGTCCACCGAGGAGCACAACACGGGTGAGACGGCGGTGTCGCGCCAGGAGCAGGACGCCGTCGCGGCGGCCTCGCACCAGCGCGCGGCGGCCGCCTGGAAGGACGGGCTCTTCGAGGCCGAGATCGCGCCCGTGTCCGTGCCGCAGCGACGGGGCGAGCCCGTCGAGGTGGCGATGGACGAGGGGATCCGGCCGGACACGACCGCCGACGGCCTGGCGAAGCTGCGCCCGGCCTTCACCAAGGACGGGACGCTCACCGCCGGGAACTCCTCGCAGATCTCCGACGGGGCGGCGGCACTGGTCCTGACCACACGGGCGCGAGCCGAGGCGGCCGGGGTGCCGGTGCTGGCGACCGTGCGGTCCTGGGGCCAGGTGGCGGGGCCGGACAACTCCCTGCACTCCCAGCCGGCGCACGCGATCCAGCAGGCGCTCGGCCGCGAGGGCTGGTCCGTGGACGATCTCGACCTGGTCGAGATCAACGAGGCGTTCGCCGTCGTGGCCGTGGTCTCCGCGCGGCGTCTGGGCCTGTCGATGGACAAGGTCAACCTGCACGGCGGCGGGATCTCGGTGGGTCACCCGGTGGGCGCGTCGGGTGCGCGCATCGCCGTCCACGCGGCCCACGAGCTGGCCCGCCGGGGCGGTGGGCGCGCCGCCGTCGCGCTCTGCGGGGGCGGCGGGCAGGGTGAGGCCCTCCTGCTGGAGGTGTGACCGGGACATAGCGCAGCCAGGTGGTACGACGCGGTCCGTCCCGTCGTACCACCTGGCTGTTCGTCGTACCCCCGGGCGTCGCCGGTCCGGGTGCGGGCGTCGTGGCCCGCGCCCGTCAGCCGTGTTCGCGCTGGTAGTTCTCGTCGCCGATGAAGTCGTGCACGTCGTCGGCCACACCGTCGAGGTTCATGTCGGCCGTCCTGGCGCGGCGGACGTCCCAGCGGAGCGTGAGCGCACCGAGGACGGCGGCGAGCATCGACCCGATGAGGATCGCGATCTTCGCGCCGTCGGCATGCTCGGCGTCGCCGTACGACAGCTCGCTGATCAGCAGCGACACCGTGAAACCGATTCCGGCCAGGAACCCCACCGGCAGCAGGTCCCGCACGCCGATGCCGGCCGCGAGGCGCAGCGGTGTCACGCGGGTCACGAGCCAGGTGGTGCCGAGCACACCGATGATCTTGCCGAGGACGAGGCCGACCACGATGGCCGGGACGACAGGCTGGCCCAGCATGGCGGCCGGGCCGTCACCGGCGACGAGTGACACGCCCGCGGAGAAGAAGGCGAAGATCGGCAGCGCGAGGCCCGACGACCACGGCCGGATCCTCGTCTCGTAGGCGTGTGTCCGGGTGTCGGACTCGCCGTGCATCAGGACGGCCGGGACCATGAATCCGCACAGCACGCCGGCCACCGTGGCGTGCACGCCCGACATGTGCATGGTCGCCCAGGCGACGAACGCCAGCGGCACCAGGACCCACCACTGCGGCTTCCTGCTCCGGACGTGCCAGCCGAACAGGGCCACGCAGGCGAGGGCGGCGAGGAGCGGCCACCAGTGGATCTCCTCCGTGTAGAACACCGCGATGACGATGATCGCGAGGAGATCGTCCACGACGGCGAGCGTGAGCAGGAACGTGCGGATCGCCAGGGGCAGGCCCTTGCCGAAGACGGCGAGCACCGCCAGGGCGAACGCGATGTCGGTCGCGGTCGGGATGGCCCAGCCATGGATGAGGTCGCCCGCGCCGAACACGAAGATCATGCCCACGAACAGCAGCGCCGGCAGCACCATGCCGCCCACGGCGGCGATCATCGGGACGCCGGCTTCCCGGGGGCTGCGCAGGCTGCCCGCGACGAACTCGTGCTTGAGCTCCACACCGACCACGAAGAAGAAGACCGCGAGCAGGCCGTCGGCGGCCCAGTCGGCGAGCGTGAGGTCGAGGTGGACGGGAAGACCGAACAGTTCGGCGGGACCGACGGTGGTCCCGGCGAGCGCCTCGTAGGACGCCAGCCACGGCGAGTTGGCCCACAGCAGCGCGATGACCGCCGCGCCGATGAGAAGGGCCCCGCCGGTCGTCTCCCGGCTGATCCATCTGCGGAACTTCTGGACGGGTCCTGGGGCCTCGACAGGGGCGGATGTGGTCACGCAGGCTCCTTCGTTCCCGGGGTGCGATCCAGCGCTACAACCCTACCTGTAACCTGCCTTTGCCCCGTACGGTGGTTCGCTCCGGGGGAGGCGTGGCGTTCGTCACGAGAGATCCCGGAGCATCTCTCCGAGTCGTGTGATCGTGTTCCAGTTGCGAGCCGTCAGCCGGGTGCCCGCCGCCCCGTCGAGCGTGGCGGTGGTGAGCTTGGAGCGTCCGATCCCGTCGACGTAGTGCACGTAGACGACGCCGGCGGCCACGCCGATGTGCTCGCGTCCGGGGTGGTGGAGGTCGAGCCGGGCGATGCCCGCTTCGTCGACCGTCCCGAACGGCACGTGCACCTGCAGGTGCGACGGGTCGTCACGGGCGGCGGCGGGGAACGGGTTCGCCGCGGCGATCGTGCGTAGCCGGTCCGCGGTCAGCGCGATGGCGGGGATCTCGGTGCCCACCCGTTCGGCCAGGTGGCTCGTGAGGAGGCGGGCGACGTCGTCCGGTCGTTCGGCTCCGGAGGTTCCCGTGGTGAGGACCACGTTTCCGCTGTTGAGCAGGGTGCGGACGGTGGCGAAACCGGCGTCGAGCGCGGCGCCGCGCAGGTCCGCGGCAGGGACGCGGCGGTTCGGCCCGAGGTTCACCCCCCGGAGCAGGACGACGAATGCAGCCATCCGGATATCTTGTCGGATCGATCCGACGGACGCCACCGTCGAGGCGAGACTCTTCTGGCGAACAAGACTTGACTACTTCTTGGCCTTGAGGCCAAGAAGTTACAAAGATGTGAACAGTTTGTGACATCTGGCGACGCGGCCGGGTCAGGGGCTGGCCGGAAGTTCCACGGCGGAGTACGTTCACGGACAAGGACGGCACCCAGTCGTCCTTCGGGAGGCCACCTATGGAGTTACTGCTCCGTGGAGAGGGTCGATCCCGACCCTGCGCCACGGTGTCGTGCGCCAGGGGCGGGCCGACCGCTCATCCACCAGCTTCGTGATCGATGACGCGGCTGCGAGGCGCTTCGGCGCCGGAGGGAGCAGATGCCATGACCGGAACCACCGCCACCTCCCAGATCGACACGGCCGGGGACGACGCCTCGGCCGGAGGCGATCGCCGCACCTTCGTCGTCGACACCTCGGTGCTCCTCAGTGACCCACGGGCCATGTTCCGGTTCGCCGAGCACGACGTCGTGCTGCCCGTCGTGGTCATCACCGAGCTCGAGTCCAAGCGCCACCACGCCGAGCTCGGCTACTTCGCCCGCAGCGCCCTGCGCATGCTCGACGGGCTGCGCGTCGAGCACGGCCGCCTCGACGCGCCCGTCCCGGTGGGTGACACGGGCGGCACGCTCCGTGTCGAGCTCAACCACATCGACCCGAGCGTGCTGCCCGCGGGCTTCCGGCTCGGTGACAACGACACCCGCATCCTGTCCGTGGCCGCCAACCTGGCCGCCGAGGGCGCGAACGTGACCGTGGTCTCGAAGGACCTGCCGATGCGGGTGAAGGCGTCGGCGGTCGGGCTCGCCGCGGAGGAGTACCGCGCGCAGCTCGCCGTCGAGTCCGGCTGGACCGGGATGCGCGAGCTCGACGTCAGCGACGAGCAGATGTCGGAGCTGTGGGAGTCCGAGAGCCTCGACCTGACCGCCCTCGACCCCACGACGGTGGAGGCGGCCGGGCCGCTGGTGGTGCACACCGGCACGGTCGTCCACGCCCCAGGAGGCTCCGCGCTCGGGCGGGTCACCGCGGACAAGCGCCTGCGGCTCGTGCGCGGCGACCAGGAGGTGTTCGGGCTGCACGGGCGCTCCGCCGAGCAGCGCGTCGCGATCGACCTGCTCCTCGACGAGGAGATCGGGATCGTCTCCCTCGGTGGGCGGGCGGGGACCGGGAAGTCGGCGCTCGCGCTGTGCGCCGGCCTGGAGTCGGTGCTCGAGCGTCGCCGGCACCGCAAGGTCGTGGTGTTCCGGCCGGTCTACGCCGTGGGCGGGCAGGAGCTCGGCTTCCTGCCCGGCACGGAGGCCGAGAAGATGAACCCGTGGGGGCAGGCGGTCTACGACACCCTGGAGGCGCTGGTCTCCAAGGACGTCGTGGACGAGGTGATCGGCCGCGAGATGCTCGAGGTGCTGCCCCTCACGCACGTGCGCGGGCGGTCGCTGCACGATGCCTTCGTGATCGTCGACGAGGCGCAGTCCCTCGAACGGAACGTCCTGCTCACGGTGCTGTCCCGGATCGGCCAGAACGCGCGGGTGGTGCTCACGCACGACGTCGCGCAGCGCGACAACCTGCGCGTCGGCCGGCACGACGGCGTCGCCGCGGTGATCGAGGCGCTCAAGGGGCACCCGCTGTTCGCGCACGTGACGCTGACCCGGTCCGAGCGGTCGCCGGTGGCCGCACTGGTGACCGACATGCTGGAGAAGCTCGAGGTGTGAGCGCGGAGAGTTCGCCCCGCTGAGACGGGCGCGGCGAAGAGGCGCACTCCCGGACGGAAGCCCCCCAGCCCCGCGAGTCCGGTAGTGCGCCTCTTCTGTGTGCGTCCTGCGCGGGAAGGCTAGCATCTTAGGTAAGGCTAACCAACCCTCTTAGTGTCAGGCCTCCGGCGGACGGGTCATCTTCAGGACGTCGAGTGCCTCGTCGAGCTGCGCCTCGGTGATCTCGCCCCGCTCCACGAAGCCGAGGTCGATCACGGCCTCGCGGACGGTGAGCTTGCGGGCCACCGAGTGCTTCGCGATCTTCGCGGCCGCCTCGTAGCCGATCACGCGGTTCAGCGGCGTGACGATCGAGGGCGACGACCCGGCCAGCGCGGCGGCGCGCTCGACGTTCGCCGTGATCCCCGAGACCGTCTTGTCCGCGAGCACGCGCGACGCGTTCGCCAGCAGGCGGATCGACTCCAGCACGCCCTGGGCGATGACCGGGATCTGCACGTTGAGCTCGAACGTGCCCGACGCCCCGGCCCAGGCCACGGTCGCGTCGTTGCCGATCACGCGGGCGCCCACCATGAGCACGGCCTCCGGGATCACGGGGTTGACCTTGCCCGGCATGATCGACGACCCGGGCTGCAGGTCCGGCAGCGCGATCTCGCCGAGGCCGGTGTTGGGGCCCGAGCCCATCCAGCGCAGGTCGTTGCAGATCTTCGTGAGCGACACGGCGATGGTGCGCAGCGCGCCGCTCAGCTCCACGAGCCCGTCGCGCGCCGACTGCGCCTCGAAGTGGTCGCGCGCCTCGGTGATCGGCAGGCCGGTGTCCTGCGCGAGCAGCTCGATGACCCGCTGCGGGAACCCGGCCGGCGTGTTGATGCCGGTCCCGACGGCGGTGCCGCCCTGCGGAACCTCGGCGGCGCGGGGGAGCGCGGCCTCGACGCGCTCGATGCCGTACCGGACCGCGGCCGCGTAGCCGCCGAACTCCTGGCCGAGCGTCACGGGCGTGGCATCCATGAGGTGCGTACGACCGGACTTGACGACCTCCGCGAACTCCCCGGACTTCGCGGCCAGGGCGTCCGAGAGGTGCTTGAGCGCGGGCACCAGGTCGTTCACGATGCCCGACGTCGCGGCCACGTGCACCGACGTGGGAAACACGTCGTTCGACGACTGGGACGCGTTGACGTGGTCGTTCGGGTGCACGTCCTTGCCCAGCGCCTGCGTGGCGAGGGTGGCCAGCACCTCGTTCGTGTTCATGTTCGACGACGTGCCCGAGCCGGTCTGGTACACGTCGACCGGGAAGTGCGCGTCGAACTCACCGGCGGCGACACGGTCCGCGGCCGCGACGATCGCGTCGGCGATGTCCTGGTCGAGCACGCCCAGCTCGGCGTTGGCCTGGGCGGCGGCCTTCTTGACCCGGGCGAGCGCCTCGATGTGGGCCCGCTCCAGCGGCGTTCCGGAGATCGGGAAGTTCTCCACGGCGCGCTGCGTCTGGGCGCGGTACAGGGCGTCCTTCGGGACGCGGACCTCACCCATCGTGTCGTGCTCGATGCGGTACTCGGTCTCCTCGGCGGCGCCGGACGGCGCGGGGACGGCGGTGTCGGAACTCATGGCCCTATCGTGCCGCAGCCTCGCCCCCGCGACGCACCCGAACTCGTGACTCGTGTCACCCGTGAGCCCGTCAGGAGTCGGGGTTCTCCCCGACGTCCCCGAGCACGTGGATCAACCGCGCAGCGCCGTCGGACAGGTCGTACTCCACGCCGACGACGGCGCAACGACCCTCCGCGACCGCCGCGGCCAGCCCTGCCGAGTACCCGTGCAGCATCCCCACCGTGTGCTTCACGTGCTCGCGGCGCAGCACGTCCGGGTCCGACAGGGCCGCCATGTCGGTTCCGGGGTCACCCGACGTGATGTTGACGATCGACGGGATCACCCGGTCGACGACGGCGCGGACGAACCCGCCCTGCTGCTCGCCGGTGGCCAGCGTGTGCGCGGCCGCCGCGACGGCGCCGCACGAGTCGTGGCCCAGCACCACCACGAGCGACGCACCCAGGACGTCCACCCCGTACTCGATCGAGCCGATCACCGTCGTGTCGAGCACGTGCCCCGCGGTCCGGACGACGAACACGTCGCCCAGGCCCTGGTCGAAGATGATCTCCGCGGCCACACGCGAGTCCGAGCAGCCGAAGATCACGGTGTGCGGATGCTGGGCCGCCTGCAGCTCCGCCCGCCGGGCGGCGTTCTGCGACGGATGGGCGGGCACGTCGCTCACGAACCTGTCGTTGCCCGTGCGCAGGTGCTTCCAGGCCTCCTGCGGTGTCAGCCGTTCGATGTCGGTCATGCGTGCAGCTCCTCGGTCGTACCTGCTCGTGTCTCGGTCATCCGTCCAGCTCCGCCCGACGCGGCGGGTTGGCGCCCGCGCGCGACACCGTGATCGCGGCGACCGCCACGCACCGCTCCAGGACCGCGGTCACCACGTCCGGCGCGATGGCGTGCAGCGCGTCCCGGCGTTCAGCCCCCAGCAGATCGTGGCCCCACAAGCCGTCGATCAAGGCGCCCATGAACGAGTCCCCGGCCCCGACCGTGTCCACCACCTGCGCGGACGGAGCCTTCACCTCGACGTCGCCGCCGCCGGCCGTGAGCGCCACCGCCCCCTCGCCGCCCTGGGTCACCACGACGAGAGCGGGGCCTCGGCCCCCGGCCACCCCGCCGGACAGGGTGCCCTGCCACGCGCGGGCCGCCTCGATCGGGTCCTGGCCCGGGTACAGCCACCCGAGATCCTCGTCGCTGACCTTCACCACGTCGGCCAGGGCGACAAGGCCCTCGATCCGCTCGCGCGCGGCATCTGCCGAGCCCATGATCACCGGACGAGCGTTCGGGTCGTACGTGATGGTCGACGTCGCGCGCGCCGCCTCGACCAGCGCCCGCACCTGGCCGCCCCCCGGTTCCAGGACCGCGGCGATCGAACCCGTGTGCACGGCCAGCGTGTCCGGACCGGCCGCCGTCCGCTCCGGGACCTGCCAGGTCAGGTCGAACTCGTAGGTGGCCGAGCCGCCGTCGTCCAGCGTCGCGACCGCGACGCTCGTACGTTCCGCCCCGTCGCTGCCGTCGGCGAGCGCGACACCCGACTCCGCGAGCCAGGCGCGCACCGCGTCACCACGCCCGTCGCGGCCCAGCCACGTCGCGAGCCGCACGTCGCGGCCCAGGCGCCCGAGCGTCAGGGCGACGTTGGCGATGCTGCCGCCCGGATGCTCCGCCGCGGAGCCGTCCGGGCGATGGACCTCGTCGACCAGGGCCTCGCCCACGGCGAGAACGTGGCTGCTCATTCGGTGACCTCGCTGTCGTTCGTCGGTGTCGTCGATGTTCCGGTGCGATCACCCGACGCCGCCTGTGCGGCCGCGAGACGTTCGCGGGCGCCGTCCAGCCACTCCTGGCACCGCGTGGCCAGGGCCTCTCCCCGTTCCCACAGCGCGAGCGAGTCCTCCAGCGGTTCCCCGCCGGCCTCCAGACGCTGGACCACGCGGACGAGCTCGTCACGCGCCTGCTCGTAGGACAGGCCGGCGACATCGGGTGCGTCGATGTTCTTGGCGTCGGTGTTCACGAGGAACAGTCAACAACACGTCACCGACATCCGAGGGACCTTGTCCACAGGCAGGGGATATCCGCTTGGTCTCGCGGGCACGAACCGCGACCATGAGCCCATGGGCCACCTCGAAGCCGCACACCTCGAGTACTACCTCCCCGACGGGAGGGCGCTCCTCGGCGACGTCTCGTTCCGGGTGGGCGAGGGGAGCGCCACCGCACTGGTCGGCCCCAACGGCGCGGGCAAGACGACGCTGATACGGCTCCTCACCGGCGAACTCCTCCCGGACGGCGGCAGCGTCACCGTCACCGGTGGCCTCGGCGTGATGCGGCAGTTCGTCGGGTCCGTCCGGGACGAGAGCACCGTGCGTGACCTGCTCGCCTCCGTCGCCGCGCCACGCGTCCGGGACGCCGCCCGAGCCGTCGACGAGGCCGAGCACGCCATGATGGCGGCGGACCAGGACGTCGACCCGACCGACGTGCAGATGGCCTACGCGCAGGCGCTCGCGGACTGGGGCGAGGCGGGCGGCTACGAGGCCGAGACCCTGTGGGACGTGTGCACGACGGCGGCGCTCGGTGTGCCCTACGAGCGCGCGCAGTTCCGCGCGGTGCGTACGCTCTCGGGCGGGGAGCAGAAGCGGCTCGTGCTGGAGGCGCTGCTGCGCGGCACCGACGAGGTGCTCCTGCTGGACGAGCCGGACAACTATCTCGACGTTCCGGGCAAGCGCTGGCTCGAGGAGCGGCTGCGCGAGACCCGCAAGACCGTGCTGTTCGTCTCCCACGACCGGGAGCTGCTCGCGCGTGCGGCGGACCGGATCGTCTCCCTGGAGCCGGGCCCGGCCGGGGCCGACGCGTGGGTGCACGGCGGGTCGTTCGAGACCTTCCACGACGCGCGGCGCGAGCGGTTCGCGCGCTTCGAGGAGCTGCGCCGGCGCTGGGACGAGAAGCACGCGCAGCTCAAGAAGCTGGTGCTCACCCTCCGGCAGCAGGCGGCGAACAGCCCTGATATGGCGTCGCGGTACCGAGCCGCGCAGACACGCCTGCGGAAGTTCGAGGAGGCCGGCCCGCCACCCGAGCCGCCGCGCGAGCAGGACATCACCATGCGCCTGCACGGCGGGCGCACCGGCCTGCGCGCGGTGACGTGTGCCCGGCTCGAACTGACGGGCCTGATGAAGCCGTTCGACCTCGAGGTCTTCTTCGGTGAGCGCGTAGCCGTGCTCGGTTCCAACGGGTCGGGCAAATCGCACTTCCTGCGGCTGCTGGCCGGTGAGCCGGTGGCGCACGAGGGCACCTGGAAGCTCGGCGCGCGCGTCGTGCCGGGGCACTTCGCGCAGACCCATGCACACCCGGAGCTGTTCGGGCGCACCCTGCTCGACATCCTGTGGACGGAGCACGCCCAGGACCGCGGCAAGGCCATGTCGCGCCTCCGCCGCTACGAACTGAGTACTGCCGCCGAGCGGCCGTTCGACCGCTTGTCCGGCGGACAGCAGGCGCGCTTCCAGATCCTGTTGCTCGAACTCGCCGGCTGCACGGCGCTGCTGCTCGACGAGCCCACCGACAACCTGGACCTGGAATCGGCCGAGGCGCTGCAGGAAGGCCTGGAGGCGTTCGAGGGAACGGTTCTCGCCGTGACCCACGACCGCTGGTTCGCGCGCTCCTTCGACCGCTACCTGGTGTTCGGTTCCGACGGTGTCGTGCGCGAGACCCCGGAACCGGTCTGGGACGAGCGGCGCGTGGAGCGGGCGCGGTGAACGGCGCGAGCGGGCCCGCCCGATCCGGGGGCGGACCGGCCAACGAGTTCGACCATCCGGTGGTGGCGAGCCTGTACGACGTCCTCGACCCCGATCGCAGCGACCTGGACATGTACGTCGCCGTTGCCGGCGAGGTCGGGGCCCGCACGGTGATCGACGTCGGCTGCGGAACCGGCGTTCTCGCGTTGCGCCCGATGGAACGCGGGATCGACGTGATCGGCGTGGAACCCGCGGGCGAGATGCTCGCGGTGGCGCGGCGCAAGCCCGGGGCCGACGTCGTCCGCTGGGTGCACGGCGACGCCACGGCGCTCCCACCCGGCGACGCCGACCTCGTGACCATGACGGCCAACGTCGCCCAGGTCTTCACCACGGACACGGCCTGGGAAGAGACCCTTGCGGCCGTCCGGGGCGCACTGCGTCCCGGCGGGACGCTCGCCTTCGAGACCCGGGTCCCGGAGCGCCGGGCCTGGGAGTCCTGGACCCCTGAGCGGACCTTCGCCCGCACGGACGCTCCGGGCCTGGGGACCGTGGAGGAATGGATGCGGCTCGACGACGTGGCTCTGCCACTGGTGACGTTCACCTCGACCACCCGGCTGCCCGACGGTACCGAGGTCACCGCGGTGTCCACCCTGCGGTTCCGCGAGCGTGACGAGGTCGCGGCTTCCCTGGACGCCTGCGGATTCGGTCGTGTCGAAGTGCGCGATCTGGCGTACGCGCCGGGGAAGGGCTGGCTGTTCGTCGCTCGCGCGCTGTGAGGGCGTGTGTGACCGCGCGCCACGATGCGGGAGTCCAGGGCGCGCGCGGGGCCCGTACCGGGGCGGGCGCGCTCTCGGGGTGCCCGACAGGCCGGCTCTGAGAGAGAGCGCGGCCTGCCGGGTGTCGATCGCGACGCTGCCCGTGAGGGGTCAGCCGATGCCGCGGAAGAAGGCGCGGATGTCGTCCGCGAGCAGCTTGGGCTCCTCCATCGCGGGGAAGTGGCCGCCCTCGGTGAACTCGTTCCAGTGGCCGATCACGTCGCCCGGATTCATCGTGCGGCGCATCAGTGGGTGGGTGTCGAACACCGCCCAGCCGGCCGGCACGCTGGACGGCGAGAGCCAGTTGAGTCCTGAGTGCTCGGCCTCGTAGTAGAACTGGGCGCTCGACGCGCCGCTGCGGGTGAACCAGTACAGACTGATGTTCGCGAGGAGCTGGTCGCGGTCGACCGACTCGTCGGGCGTCTGGTACGCGCTGTTGGTCCAGGTCTTGAACTTCTCGGCGACCCACGCGAGCTGACCGACAGGCGAGTCCACGAGGGCCGCGCCGATCGTGTCGGGGCGGTGGTTCTGCATCTCGTAGTACCCGCGATCGGCCGCGCCTCTGGCGCGTACCACTTCGATCTGGGCGATCTCGTCGTCGGACAGGCCGTCGGGGTAGGGGAACTTCTCGCCGACCAGCCCGAGCGTCTGTCCGTCAGAGGCGATGTGCGTACCGATGACCCGCTCCGGGTAGATCGCCGCGAGACGGCCGGTGGTCCCCGCGCCGATGTCGCTGCCGTGTGCCGCGAACCGCTCGTACCCGAGCCGCGTCATGATCTCGGCGTAGGCGTCCGTCGTCCGCGCCAGTTCCCAGCCGGTTCCCGACAGCGGAGTCGAGAACCCGAAGCCGGGCGGCGACGGGATCACGACGTGGAAGTCGTCGGTGAGCAGCGGAATCAGGCGCTGGTACTCGATGAAGGATCCGGGCCAGCCGTGGTTCAGCACGAGCGGGATGGCCTCGGGGTTCGCCGAGCGCACGTGCACGACGTGGAACGTCTGGCCGTCGACCCCGGTCGTGAACTGCTCGTACTCGTTGAAGGCCGCCTCGTGGGCGCGCCAGTCGAACCCGTCGCGCCAGCGGTCCGCGAGTTCCTCGAGGTACGCCTGCGGGATGCCACGGCTGAAGTCGGTGGGGTCGTCCCGGCCGGGGACGGGGTGGGGCCAGCGCGTCTCCGCGAGCCGGCGGTGCAGGTCGTCGAGGTCGGCCTGCGGGATGTCGATGCGGAACGGGGTGAGTTCTTTGTTCTCGGTCATGACCTCAACATTCCAGCCATTGCGGCAGATTCCCTTCCGCGATAGCTGGAATGATCGAGAACATGTTGGAGACCTCTGCCCGTCTGCTCGAACTGCTGTCGCTGCTCCAGGTCAAGCGCGACTGGACGAGTTCCGAGCTCGCCGAACGGCTCGGCGTGAGCTCGCGGACGGTGCGGGCCGACGTCGGCAAGCTGCGGTCGCTCGGTTATCCCGTGGATGCGCGTCCTGGTGTCGCGGGTGGGTATCGGCTGGCTGCCGGGACGGCGATGCCGCCGTTGTTGCTGGATGATGACGAGGCGGTCGCTGTGGCGGTCGGGCTGAGCACGGTCGCGACCCGTGGGCTCGGTGTCGAGGAGACCTCGCTGACGGCGCTGGCGAAGCTGGAGCAGGTGCTGCCCTCGCGGCTGCGGCGGCGTGTCGAGGCGGTGCGCGAGGTGACGAGTGTCGTCCCCGGGGCTGCCCCGCCGCTGGATCTTTCCGTGCTCGGTGTGGTCGCGGCCGCGATCCGCGCCCACGAGCGGCTCCGGTTCGGGTACACGAAGCACGGAGGTGGTGAGTCGGTGCGCCACACCGAACCGCAGCGGCTGGTGAGCTGGGGGGCGCGGTGGTACCTGCTCGCGTGGGACCTCGACCGGGAGGACTGGAGGGTCTTCCGTGTCGACCGCATGGCTCCGCGGGCCCCGACGGGTGCGCGGTTCCGGGCGCGCGTGATCCCGGAGGACAAGGTCGTCGAGTACGTCGTCGGCCGGGTCACGAAGGCGGCCTGGAGGTATCGTGCCCGGTTGCTCGTGCACGCTCCCGCCGCCCAGGTCGCCGCGAGGATCCTCACCCCGCTCGAGATCGAGGCGGTCGACGAGTCCTCGTGCCGGGTCGAGCTGGGGTCCGACGACCCGGATCAGCTCGCGCTGTGGCTGACACAGCTCGGTGTGGACATCGAGGTGATCGAGGGGGACGAGCTCGCGGCGGCGTTCGGCCGGCTCGCCGACAGGTTCCGCCGAGCGGCGGGCAGCGCGTTCACACCCGGCCACCGGGCCTGAAGCCGATTGCCCGTGACTCGCGGCATGCCGTGCAGCCAGGATTGGGCTCATGAGTGCGCAGACGGTGACGTTGTGGCGGCCGACCGGGCCGAAGGAGTTGGCGCTGGTCGAGGCATCGGGCTGGCGGGCGTGGCCGCCGCGGCCGGCGGACCAGCCGATCTTCTATCCCGTGCTGAACGAGGACTACGCGACGCGGATCGCCCGGGACTGGAACGTCAAGCACTCGGGTGCCGGGTACGTGACCAGGTTCGAGGTCGCGCGGGAGTTCCTGGACCGGTACGTGGTCCAGCAGGTCGGCGGGCGGACGATTCTCGAGTACTGGATCCCGGCCGAGGACCTGGAGGAGCTCAACGCGAACATCGTCGGGCCCATCGAGGTCACGGCGGAGTACCGGTGAGCGGCTTCCAACGTGTCGAGGACCCGCAGGCGGCGCTGGCATGGATCCCGGCGGAGGTTCGTGAGGACGGTGATCTGTGTGGGATGGACGCGACGGGTTGGGAGGACGACACGTGGATCCTGCATGACCTGACCGTTCCGCTCGATACCCGCGATCCGGAGCAGGGTCCACGTGCGCGCTGCCGATGGCGTGACGTCGTTGAAACGGACCTGACGGCGCTCCAGGGCATGGCTCGGTGGCCTCCGAATGCTATGCACCTGTTGAAGGACCAGCGTTGGCCCGACGTGTGTATCGAAGAGGGCACATTCGACGGTGAGTCACGCGCGGCGCTACTGGAGATCCTGACCGCAGTCTCAGGACCAAGCGCCCAGTGCTTCGCGTACTTCGGCATGGTGCCCGCCAACAACTATGACCGTCCGACGGTCTTGAAGGGCGCGCTGTCGCAGGTAGCTAGTCTCACTTCCGACGGACTGCCCCAGTGGGAGCTGAGCCCGTCGAACTGGTGGCCCGTGGACCGTTCCTGGTTCGTGTGGACGGACTACGACCTGACGGCCACCCGCGTCAGCGGCTCACGGAACCTCATCGACCAGGTCCGTTCCCACACGGCACTTGAGACGCTCGATTGGCGAGGGCCAGTTGGGGGCGGCGGTTCCTGAGCCCGATCCCGGTGGCTCCGGCGAGTCTGTCCTTCTGGCGTGCGGCACCGAACTGTGCGGTGGAGATGCCGGTTCAGTCGCCCTTCGCTGATTCCGTCGAGGGTGCGGGACTGTTGCTGAGCGCGCGCTGCCATTCGGTGAAGAAGTCGCGCAGCTGGTCGGCCTCGCCAGGTGGTGCGGGGATCTCGTCGTCCGTGAACCGCTGGTGGCTGCCGATCATCTGGGCCAGGATCGCACGGTCGAAGCCAGGGTCCTCGGCCTCGGCCTGGGCCAGCAGCGCGTCGGTTCCGAATCGCTGAGCCAGGACGTAGACGTCGGCGAAGTCGCGTGCCTCGGCGCGGCCGAAGAGTGCGAGCAGCTTACGTCCCGCCAGTTCCAGCGGCGCCAGCGTGGGGCCAAGGACGGTCATCGTCGGCGGAGTGGCCGGGGGTGTGTCGACCGCCAGGTCGACGACGACGTCGTCCGTGCCGTTACCGACGATCAGGCGGCAGAACGTAACGCCGTCTTGCACGGACGTCGCCTCCCAGCCTCGGGCATCGAGCGCAACGAGGAACGCTTCTCGTGCGGGCGCGATCGTTGTCTGGCGTCCGTGGGTGAACAGGTCGAGGTCCTCGGTGGGGCGGTCGATGAGTTCCGAGGCGATCAGCGCTGCCCCGCCGGCCACGGTGTATCCGGCGGAGGCGGGCAGCCTGAAGAACAGCCGCGCCACCTCGATCTGGAACGGCGTCAGTGCGCCGTCCATCACGCCGCCTTCTCGGCCGTCGCGCCCACTACTAGCGGTTCCCACGCCGCACGTACTGGCCGGGGCAGGACAAGCTCGTCCCACAGGTCGGCAAGCAGTACCCCGTCGATGTAGGTGAGCATGTCTTCCGGACGGCCCTCGCGTAGCACGATCTCGTAGACACGAGCGCGTTGGCGCCGGTTGCGCAGGTCGAACGCTCGGCCACGATCGGACCAGTTCAGGTGCAGCGGTAGTCGTACGGTCGCCAAGGCCACATCGGCACTCAGTCGCGGCAGGACCGTCGGTACCAGGATCGGGCGCCCCCGCCCGCCGGGATGCTCGACGAACTCGACACGCGGTTGCAGGGCCAGGTCGAACCCCGCTTCGGCGACGATCCGCTCCGCCGTGGACAGCGCCGGTGTTTTCCGGCCGTGTTCGTATGCCGACAAGGTCGTCCGAGACGTTCCTGCCCGCGCCGCCAGGGCGGCCTGGGACAGGCCTGCCGCCACGCGGGCCTCCTGAAGCAGGTTTCCACGAGTCATGGACATGACTGTATCCGATCGGATACCTCGCGTCTATGCTGCCGCATCGGCATCTGCACCAGGATTGGTAACCAGGGCCGATGAGTCGAACCAGGTGAACGGGTGATGTTCCTGGATCGCTACGGGCAGGAAGGCTGCCGGGGGGTCGAGGAAGTCTCCGATCGGGTAGCGGCTCGATGCGAGGAGCCACTCCTCCAGGTTTTCCCAGATGTCTCGGTCGTCGAGTTCGAAGCCGCTGGGTTCGTCGTCGTCCTCAACTTTGCGGGGCTCGGGCTCTTCGAGGCCGGCGTAGAGGTCGGGCATGTCGTGAAGGGAATCCGCTGCCGCTGAGATCGACGCGACGATGACCAGTTGGTCGTAGAGGCATGAGAGGTGCGCCTGGTGTGGGAGGCGTCCGTGTTCCAAGAGATCGGAGACGTGCATACTGCGTTCGGCTGCCATCTCGGCCCAAGCGGCGTTTTCCCCAATGCGGAACATCACCCGTGGGTCGAAATAGGAGAAGGGCGGAACGTCCTTGAGGGGCTCGGCTCCGGTCCGGAAGTCGTCGAGCCAGTTGTCGATGTACAGGTCCTTGTGAAGGGCCAGCTCGCTACTGAGGGCTGCCGCGTGCCGGGCCGGGAGGTACGGGTGGCCGTACCAGACCTTGTACGCCTCGTGCCGGGTCGAGCTGGGGTCCGACGACCCGGATCAGCTCGCGCCGTGGCTGACGCAGCTCGGTGTGGACATCGAGGTGATCGAGGGGGACGGGCTCGCGGCGGCGTTCGGCCGGCTCGCCGACAGGTTCCGCCGAGCGGCGGGCAGCGCGTTCACACCCGGCCACCGGGCATGAGTGGCACAGGCAGCACGCCGACACTGATATGCCTCGTGCTTCGGGTCAGTGCGCGAAGAAGCTCGGCGAGGGACGGCAGACGATGGCTTCTCGGCGCCGTCCCCGTGGGTGAACCTGTGGTCGGGAGGCTCTTGTTTGGATCGCGGAGCCATTCTATTATTCTGCCTCGTGCGCTCTGTAGGAAGGCGATGGTCTATGGAAGAGTCAGGTGCGCGTTTGAGGCTCACGGTGCAATCGGATTTCGGAGTTCTTGGGACTCAACTTCTTGTCGATGGGCGCAAGGTTCCGGTGCATGGCGCAGGGACACAGGACGTTGCCATTCCTCCCGGTGAGCATCGCCTTCAAATGTCCGCCTGGTGGTTGCGCCGCTACGGCAGGGCCGAGATGGCCGTCGATATCGGGCCTTCCGAGGTCAAGCCGGTCTACTACGCTCCGCCACATCACATGTGGGGGAGAGGAGCGATGGGCGCGAAGCCGCAGAATCGCCATGGCCTGCTCACACTTACTGCATTCATCGCGACGTTCCTCGTCGCAGTGACCGTGACCTTGTTCGTAATTCTGCCAGCAATTGTGTTTCTCCCCGTCGTCGGTCCCTGATGTTGGGCTGCGAAGTCGCGAGCCTCGGCCCGCCCGAAAAGCGCGAGTAGCTTGCGTCCGGCGAGTTCCAGCGGCGCGATGGTGGGACCGAGGGCGGTCATTGTTGGCGGATCGGCCGGGGGCGTGCCGACGGCCAAGGTTTCCGCTGCGCGGCGGGTGCGCCGTCCGCGGCCGCAGGCCGCCTCATTGCCCGACCGAGGTGATCTCCGCGCCCAGGGTGCCGTCGGCCAGGCGGACGCGGACGTCGTCACCGACCGCGACGTCGCCGGGTGCGCGGACCACGTGACCGTCCGCCCGCTGGACGACGGCGTAGCCGCGCTCCAGGGTCGACGCCGGCGAAAGGGCACGCACTTGTGCCTCGAGCCGGCCGATCTCGCCCGACGCCCGGAGCAGCAGCGCGTTCAGGGTGTGCCGCGCGTGCCCGATCGCCTGGGAGACCTCCCGCTCCCGGGACTCCAGCATGCTGTGCGGCGCGGCGAGCACCGGACGCGACCGGACGCCGTCGAGCCCGTGCTGTTCGCGGCCGAGAAGCGCCGTCATCGCGCCGCGGATGCGCTGCCGTGCCTGGGCCAGGCGCTGCCGCTCCTCGGAGACGTCGGGGACGATGCACTTGGCCGCGTCGGTGGGAGTGGAGGCGCGGAGGTCAGCGACGAGGTCGAACAGCGGGGAGTCCGTCTCGTGGCCGATGGCGCTCACCAGGGGGGTGCGGCAGGCCGCCGCGGCCCGGACGAGCGCTTCGTTGGAGAAGGGGAGCAGGTCCTCGACCGAGCCTCCGCCGCGGGCCACGACGATGACCTCGACGTCGTCCCGCTCGTCGAGCTCCTGGATCGCCCGGCCCACCTCGGGGACCGCGTTGACGCCCTGCACCGCGACCTCGCGGATCTCGAACCGCACCTGCGGCCAGCGGGCACGGGCGTTGACCACGACGTCGTGCTCGGCCTTGGACTCGCGGCCGCAGACCAGGCCGACGACGGCCGGGAGGAACGGTAGGGGCAGCTTCCGGTCGAGATCGAACAGGCCCTCGGCGCCCAGCACCCGCTTGAGCTCCTCGATCCGCGCGAGGAGTTCGCCGACGCCCACCGCCCGGATGTCGTTGGCCTGCATCTGCAGGGTGCCGCGCTTGGTCCAGAACGTGGGCTTCGCGTGTACGACGACGTGATCGCCCTCGGCCGGGGCCTTCGCCAGGCGTGCCATCGCACTGGAAAAGATCGTGACGGGCAGGGAGACGTCCCGGTCGGCGTCGCGCAGCGTGAGGAACTGCACGCCCGAGCCGGGGCGCGGGTTGAACTGGACGACCTGTCCCTCGACCCACACCGGCGGCATGCGGTCGATGTAGCCCTTGATCTTGTCCGACAACACGCGCACCGGCCACGGGCGGCTCGCGCTCGTGTCGAGAGCCTTCTCGGGAAGCGGTAGCGGTGCGGCGGTCTGATCGGTCACGGGACCATCCTGCACGGAGTGACCGACATGCGGCGTGTCCGCGCGCCGGTTGTCCACAGGCACCGGGCGGGCGAGTGATGGTGGCGACGTGGGGCGGCCGTGCCCATCGTGAGAAGGGTCGCCGACGCCACACGGGTGCCCGGCCTCGACGCCGCTGGACGGCCCATAGACTGGCGGTGTGACTTCCGGAACGTCCACCCTGACCAAGCGCGTCCTCCTCGCCGCCCCCCGTGGGTACTGCGCGGGCGTCGACCGCGCCGTCGTCGCCGTCGAGAAGGCCCTGGAGACCTACGGGGCGCCGGTGTACGTGCGCAAGGAGATCGTGCACAACAAGTACGTCGTGGAGACCCTCAGCGAACGCGGGGCGATCTTCGTCAACGAGACCGACGAGGTGCCCGAGGGCGCCCGCCTGGTGTTCTCCGCGCACGGCGTCTCGCCGGCTGTGCGCGAGTCCGCGGTGGCCCGCAGCCTCGACACCATCGACGCGACCTGCCCCCTGGTCACGAAGGTGCACAAGGAGGCCGTCCGGTTCGCGAAGGACGACTACGACATCCTCCTGATCGGCCACACCGGTCACGAGGAGGTCGAGGGGACCGCGGGCGAGGCGCCCGACCACGTGCAGGTGGTGAACTCGCCCGACGAGGTCGACCAGGTCGTCGTGCGCGACCCGGCCAAGGTGGTGTGGATCTCCCAGACCACGCTGTCGGTGGACGAGACCATGGAGACGGTTCGCCGGTTGCGGGAGAAGTTCCCGTCCCTGCAGGACCCGCCCAGTGACGACATCTGCTACGCCACGCAGAACCGTCAGGTCGCGGTGAAGAAGCTCGCCCCGGAGTGCGACGTCGTGATCGTCGTGGGTTCGGCGAACTCGTCGAACTCGGTGCGGCTCGTCGAGGTGGCGCTCCAGGCGGGTGCGCGTACCGCGTACCGCGTGGACCGTTCCTCGGAGATCGACGAGGCGTGGCTGGAGGGCGCGACGACCGTGGGCGTGACCTCCGGAGCCTCGGTCCCGGAGATCCTCGTGCGTGACGTCCTGACGCTCCTGGAGGGGCGCGGGTTCGACGACGTGCAGGAGGTGCGGACCGCTACCGAGGACCTCATGTTCTCCCTGCCCCGCGAGCTGCGGGCCGGTCTCAAGGCAGCGGGCGAGGGCGACGACCGTCCGCGCAAGGAGACGCGCAAGCAGCTTCCGCTCGCCTGACGCACCTGACGACGGGCCGGCCGGGGCCACGGGCGGGCGATACCGCTCATCCGGCGTGCCCGCTCAGGTCGGGCGAGGCCGTAGTGCCGCCCACCCGGCCAGGAGCACGATCGCCAGCATGACGGCGTTGTGGAGGTATTTCGGGCCGGGCGCCACGTCCCCGAGCAGGGGGAAGTAGGTGAACGCGAGGACGCCTCGGACCACCAGGAAGGCCAGTGCCACCGCCGCGGCGTGGTGGACCGTCCAGTCGTGGAGCCGGGCTGCCCGGAGCACGGCGAACCCGGTCAGCGCGACGGCGGCCGTACCGACGGCGAGCCCGCCCCACGTCTCCTCGGCGAGCCCCGCGGCCACGGCGAGGGCGAGGGCAGCGGTGAACGTCACCCAGATCGGGAGGCGTCGCCCGGTCTCCGGGCGGGTCCCGTGGCCCGCCCGGCGCGCGACCACGATCCCCGCGATGACCAGCGCGGCCACCACGACGGCCGAGACCGCGAGCTGCGTCGTGCCGGCCGAGTGCGACTCCGGGTCGCTGATGATCAGCGATGCGGCTCCCCCGTACGCCAGGAGCGCGACGACGGTGCCGAACGGACCCAGCCAGGGTTCTGCCGCCTTGTCGGGGCGCCACGCCTCGGCGAGAGCGACGGGAGCGCCGAAGCTGAACACGATGTGCCCGACGACGAAGTTGTAGGCGTTGAAAGCGCTCAGCCCGAGGACGGGTACGAGAGTCGCTTCCCGCGTCTCCTCCCACCCCTCGTAGCCCTGGTAGTCGGCGGAGAAGAGCGCCTGGTCGATCAGGCAGGCCTCGGCGACGCCCAGGGCGGCGAACAGGAGCAGCATGGCGGGCCAGCCACCACCGATGCGGCGGGCCAGATCCCGCGCCAGGAGCGCGGGAGCCCCGTAGAGGGCGCCGAAGAAGAGCAGCGAGAACGCGATGCCTCCGGGATCGCCGGTGCTGTCGCCGTAGGCGGCGAGCAGTTCGGCCCCGATGCCGCAGAGGGCGAGCAGACCGAGGATGCGGAGTGGCTTCGAGCGATCCCTGTCGAGGGTTACGGGCGGACCTGCCTGAGGTGCGGGCGTGGACTCCACGCTCATCTACGGGCTGCCTGCGACGGGTTCGTCCTCTCCACCTTGGCCAGGGCACGCTGGTCGCTCGTGGCGAGTTCCGTCACCTCGACCTGCTGGACCACGACCGCGTCGAGCTCCTCGGCGTCGGGGGAGTGCCCGGACGCCGTCCCGCCCTGGTCACCGCTGATGTCCGGCTTGCGTCCGTCCTGGGTGTCGCGCGCGCTCTCGATCGCGACGACGCCGCCCTCGTCGGCTGCGAGCAGTTCGGACCTGGTGATGGGGCGCGGGATCTCCTCGATCTCGCGCGGCACCTCGATCGCATCCCGGGGGTCGACGACCTCGAGCTCCACCATCTTGCGGGCGGAGCTGAGCACGTTGCGCTCCAGCGACCCGATGAGCTTGTTGTAGTTCTTGGTCGAGCTCTCCAGGGACCGGCCCATCCTCGTGACGTGGTCCGTCATCGTGACCAGCCGCGAGTGCAACTCCTTGCCCACCTGGTGCACCTTCGCCGCGTTCTCGGCGAGGGCTTCCTGCCGCCACGCGAAGGCGACGGTGCGCAGCAGCGCGATCAGCGTCATGGGCGTGGCGAGGATGACGTTCTTCCGCGCGGCGTACTCCAGCAGGTCGGGCTGCTGCTCGACCGCCGCCGAGAGGAACGCCTCGGCAGGGACGAACATGACCACGAACTCCGGTGCCGCGTCGAACTGCGCCCAGTACCTCTTGCCGGCCAGTTCGTCGACGTGCTTGCGCATGTGCTTCACGTGCGCGTCGAGGAGCTGCTCCCGGCGGTGCACGTCGTCGGTCTGCTGCGCCTCGAGATAGCGGATGAACGCCACCTTCGAGTCGACGACGACGTTCTTGGCCCCGGCCAGATGGATGACCATGTCGGGGCGCTGCACACCGGTGTCGGAGGTGAACTCGTCCTGCTCCGTGAAGTCGACCCGGTTCAGCATGCCCGCGGCCTCCACCGTGCGGCGGAGCTGCAGCTCACCCCACGCGCCGCGCACCTCCGACGTGCGCAGCGCCGCCACCAGGTCGCTCGTCCCGCTGCGCAGCTTCGCCGACTCCTCGGCGACCTGACGCAACTGCTCGGTGAGCTGGCCGTGCCCCTGGGCCCGGGCCTTCTCGGCCTCCTCGACCTGGGCGCGCACCTTGTCCATCACCTTGGACAGCGGATCGACCAGGTTCTTGACCGCCTGCTCGCGCTGGGCGAGCTGCTCCTCGTTCCGCACCGTCGCGGTGCTCAGCCGCTGCTCCGCCAGCGTGAGGAACTGCTTGGTGTTCGCCTCCAGGGCCTCGCCCGCGAGCAGCCTGAACTGCTCGGCGGCCCGCTCCTGCTCGGTGCGCGCCGCGGCGACCTGCTCGACGGCACGGTCGCGGGCCGCCTGGACATCCGCCTCGGCACGCTCACGGATCATGACCGCCTCGCGCTCGGCGGCCTCCGCCAACGCGTTCAGCCGGGCGGACTCCAGCTCGGCGTCGCGCACGGCCTTCGACGAGCGCACGGCACGAGACAGCCAGCCGACGACCACGCCGACGGCAAGCGCAAGAAGGATCCAGCCGATGTCCATGCCGCCAAGGCTGCCACGAGTGACCGACACGACCGCGCCGACCCGCCCGCCAGGTTCGATCTCACGTCGGAACGAGGTCATCCCGGTGGGGGATGCCCGGTGTCCGACTCTCGGTCTACGTTGTCGCCATGACCCACCAGACCGGTCCCGGTGGCGGCCCCACGCCCGATCGCGCGCCGGCCGCGCCGTCGGACACCGTGACACCCGCGCCGCCCCCGACCTCGCCCCCCGATCCCGACGCCGCACTGAGCCTGCGCGGCCTGTGGAAGCGGTTCGGCCAGAAGATCGCCGTGCGCGCGCTGGACCTCGACGTGCCCGTCGGATCCTTCTACGGGCTCGTCGGTCCCAACGGGGCCGGGAAGACCACCACCCTCTCCATGGCCACCGGCCTGCTCCGGCCCGACGGCGGAACCGTGCACGTGCGTGGCACCGATCTGTGGGCCCACCCCGACCAGGCCAAGGCCACCCTCGGCATCCTGCCCGACGGCGTGCGCCTGTTCGACCGCCTCACCGGACTCCAGCTCGTCACGTATGCAGGTCTCCTGCGCGGCATGGACCGTGACACCGTGGCCGAACGTGCCCAGAGCCTGCTCGTCGCCATGGACCTCGCCGCCGACGCCCATACGTACGTCGTCGACTACAGCGCCGGGATGACCAAGAAGATCGCCCTGGCCAGCGCCATGATCCACGCCCCCCGAACTCTCGTGCTCGACGAGCCGTTCGAGGCCGTCGACCCCGTCAGCGCCGCGAACATCCGCGACATCCTCGCCGACTACGTCGCCGGAGGCGGCACCGTCATCGTCTCCAGCCACGTGATGGACCTCGTGCAGCGCATGTGCGACCACGTCGCGATCGTCGGCGCCGGACAGGTGCTCGCCGCCGGCACCATCGACGAGGTCCGCGGCGAGCAGACGCTCGAAGACCGGTTCGTCGACCTCGTCGGAGGCCGCACCCGAGCTGAGGGGCTCGAATGGTTGCGCACTTCCTGAGGCTCAAGCTCACGCTGCTCGGCAACACGCTCCGGCGCAGCATCTGGCAGACCATCGGCCTCTGCTTCGCGCTGCTCTACGCCCTCTTCGCGGTGGGAGGCCTCGTCATCGCCGCGATCATCGGCGGAGGCATGGACCCCCTCCTCACCGGGCACGTGATCACGCTCGCCGGCGCGATCACCGTCCTGTGCTGGTGGATCGTGCCCGTCTTCGTGTTCGGCGTCGACCAGACCCTCGACCCGCAACGGTTCACCACGTTCGCGATCCCGCACCGCGCCCTCATCTCCGGACTCGCCGTCGCGGGCCTCGTCTCCGTACCGGGCGTGGCCACAGCACTCGCGGCGAGCGGGTCGGCGCTCGCCTGGTGGCGCGCACCCTGGCTCATCCCCGTCGCCCTGCTCGGGGCGGCACTCGGGGTGGTGGCCTGCGTGGTGGGCTCGCGGGCCGTCACCACGGCGCTCGCGCCCCTGCTGGAGTCGCGCCGCTATCGCGAGGTCGTCGCCGTCGTCGCGATCGTGCCGCTGGTACTGATCGGGCCGGCGATCGGCTGGGCGAGCGAGGAGATCGGGGCTGTCTCGAAGGAGGCGAGCGGCGGTGCCGTCACCGTGACCGCGGACGGGTCGCTGTTCACGGCCGTGCTAGCCAGGTTCGGCGAACTCGCGGCGTGGACGCCGTTCGGCGCACCGTGGTCGCTGCCCGTCGCCGTGCACGAGGGCGCATGGGGTGTGGTGGCGGCGCGGCTTGCCATCACCGTCGGTACGATCGCGGTCCTCTGGCTGATCTGGACGCGCTCGCTCGCGAAGGCCCTGGTCACTCCGTCCGTCGGGGGCGGCAAGGGCGTTCGGAGCAAGGGACTGGGCTGGTTCGGCCGGTTCCCGGCCACGCCGGTCGGCGCCGTCGCGGCCCGGTGCACCACCTACTGGATCCGGGATCCGCGCTACGCGGCGGGCATCAGCGTGATCTTCCTGATGCCGGTGATCCTGTGGCTGCCGGCACGCTCGTCGGACAACCTGGAGCTGTTGCTCCTGGCGGGGCCTGTCGTCGCGTGGGTGCTCGCCTTCAGCGTGTCGAACGATGTCGGCTACGACTACACGGCGTTCGCCCTGCACGTCGCGACGGGGACGACGGGCCGCGCCGACCGGTGGGGTCGGGCGCTGCCCGTCCTGGTCTTCGGCACCGTGCTGGTCGTGCTCATCGCGCTTCTCACCCTCGCGTTGTCCGGCCGCTGGGACCTGACCGCACCGCTGCTGGGGATCTGCCTGGGAACCCTCGGGCTCACGCTCGGCGTGTCCAGCGTCGTCTCCGCGCGACTCGTCTACCCGGTCCCGAAACCGGGGGAGAGCCCGCTCAAGTCGCCGCAGGGCGCGGCCATGGCGACGATGCTCGCGCAGTTCCTGGCGATGATCGTCGTGATGCTGCTGGCCCTGCCGCTGCTCGGGATCGGGATCTGGGCGATGGCCTCCGGCAACCTCGTGGTCGGCGTGGTGACGCTGGTGATCGGGCTGGCCGAGGGCGCGGTGCTCCTCGTGGTCGGCATCCGGATGGGCGCGCGCACGTTCGACCGCCGTGCCCCGGAGCTGCTCCAGCAGGTGCAGGCGTTCCCGTGAGTCGTTGGTTCGGCGTGCGTGGGCACCCGTAACAGCTGTTCCGAGGGTTCACGTCGTGACGGGCAGGTGATCCCGACATTCTCGTCGGTCGGCGGCGGTCCATGGGGCTCCGCCGGCCGGTGCCCCGTCGTCGAGCCCGGCACGTAGAATCACCCGACGTGGCTCTCACTATCGGAATCGTCGGCCTGCCGAACGTCGGCAAGTCCACCATCTTCAACGCGCTGACCCGCAACCAGGTTCTCGCGGCGAACTACCCCTTCGCCACGATCGAACCCAACATCGGCGTGGTCCCGCTGCCGGACGAGAGGCTCGGCAAGCTCGCCGAGATCTTCGGGAGCGAGCGCGAGCTGCCGGCCACCGTGTCGTTCGTCGACATCGCCGGCATCGTGAAGGGCGCGTCCGAGGGCGAGGGCCTGGGCAACAAGTTCCTCGCGAACATCCGCGAGGCCGACGCGATCTGCCAGGTCACGCGTGTTTTCGACGACCCGGACGTCGTCCGCGTCGACGGTTCGGCCGATGCTCCCGGCGACATCGAGACCATCTCCACCGAGCTGATCCTGGCCGACCTCCAGACCCTCGAGAAGGCGCTCCCGAGGATGGAGAAGGAGGTCAAGATCAAGAAGGGCGACCCCGTCCTCTTCGCTGCCGCGAAGAAGGCGCAGGGGATCCTCGAGGAGGGCACGACGCTCTACCAGGGCGCGGCCGCGGCCGGCCTCGACCTGGCTGAGATCGCCTCGCTCCAGCTCCTCACGGCCAAGCCGTTCATCTACGTCTTCAACACCGACGACGCCGGCCTCGCGGACACCGCCTCACAGGAAGCGCTGCGCAAGCTGGTCGCTCCCGCTGACGCGATCTTCCTCGACGGGAAGTTTGAGGCGGAGCTCGCGGAACTGGAACCGGAAGAGGCCGCCGAGATGCTCGCCGAGACGGGCCAGACCGAGTCCGGCCTGGACAAGCTGGCGCACGTCGGGTTCCACACCCTCGGCCTGCAGACCTACCTCACGGCGGGCCCCAAGGAGGCGCGCGCCTGGACCATCCGCAAGGGCTGGACCGCGCCTCAGGCGGCGGGCGTCATCCACACGGACTTCGAGCGCGGGTTCA
The DNA here is from genome assembly GCF_003814695.1 of Myceligenerans xiligouense. Lineage (GTDB taxonomy): Bacteria > Actinomycetota > Actinomycetes > Actinomycetales > Cellulomonadaceae > Myceligenerans > Myceligenerans xiligouense. The sequence goes on along the minus strand of NZ_RKQZ01000001.1, from coordinate 3,636,670 downwards.
TCAAGGCCGAGGTGATCTCCTACGAGGACCTCGTCGAGACCGGGTCCGTCCAGGCGGCCAAGGCGGCGGGCAAGGCCCGCATCGAGGGCAAGGACTACGTGATGGCGGACGGCGACGTGGTGGAGTTCCGGTTCAACGTCTAAGTTCCTGATTGTCTCGTGCTCATTGCCCTGCAATGCGGTTCAGCGAGGTCAGGAGCTTCTTGAACGCTTCCTGCCCCTCTGGTGTCAGACGCACCACGGTCGCGCCATATCGCGTTCGTCGCTCTTTGGTGACGTGGACGAGTCCGCGCTCCTCGAGATCGCGGATGATTTTCGACAGGTCCGGCGTCGAGAGTTCAGTCGCCTCCTGTAGCGCTGGATAATCTGCCTGCTCTACCTGGTGCAGATGGGCCAGGGTGACGAAGCGCTTCGGTGCGATGAGGTGTGCGTCGATATCTCTGAACGTCATCGTCGTCTCAGCGGCGGATCAGCAGGACGAGATAGAACACGAGCCAGGCGATTGGCGCGAGGCCCGCGAAGAGAAACGCTTCCGGGAAGGGAATCGTCTCGCCGCGAGTGATGCCCCGCCAGATGGGGATCAGAAGCCACGTCGTGAAGGCGATGCTCACGGCCAGGGTCGCCCTGAGTCGCGGCTCGTTGGCTCGGCCCTGGCGTGCACTCAGCCAAGAGTGCGAGATGGCCATGGCTCCTATCGCCGGCAGAGCCGCCCACCAGGGGTGGCCGCCGAGCGCGAGCATGCCTGCGAGGAAGGCGAGGATGATTGTCGCGACGGCGCACACGTGATCGACTGCCGCGAGCCGCCGTCGGGGTTTCCGTGGAACGGACGCGAGCAACTGCCGAGCCTGCTCGGGTGTCACGGATGGGTTGTCGGACGGCGCGGACGAAGGTCGGTCGGTCACGCGCTCGAAAATAGCAACTACTTGCCATATTTGCAAGTAGTTGCTGGTCGGCTACGGGGTCACCAGGCTGGTGCGCAGGTGGTCGGCATTCAAGCGGTGTCGGCTCGGCATCGACAAGGGACTTGATGGCAAGAGCAGCTCGGGGAGTCGCTGGACCTCGTCGATGATCATTCGGGGCGCCTGGCGCACGAATCCGGACGGGTCGCGCTCGACGGCGTCGCGGGTCTCGCGATCGTCCAGGCTGTACCACTCGGCGCCGACCCCACGTCCCACCTGAGCGACCAAGGTGCTCTTCCCACTCGGCCGGGCCCCGTTGACCAGGACGATCCTGGTGTCCGACAAGGCGTCGGTGACGAGCGCATCAGCGTGGCGCGGAAGTACTCGTCCGATGCTCGGGTGGGGGAGGCGTGGCGAACTGCATCTCGTGCGTGGAACGTTGGTCGCTACCCGCGTGGAACTTTGGTCGCTTGCCTGCTGAAACTTTGGCCGAGGCGATCGGGTGCGAGGAGCCAGTAACGCTCCCCTTGGCGCGCGACGCGGCCGTCCTCCAGGGGCGGGTCGACGGTGAACCCGCTCCGCGTCTTGATGCCCCAGGAGAGAACTGGCGTTCAAGCTGTATTCCACAGATCGGTTCCTGAGCCGAGCCGGACCGTGCGTTCGTACGCGCGCCATCCGTCGGTTGGCAGGCACCGCTCTGCGGGACTCAACAGAGCCCGCTGACTGTCAGGAGAGACACATCGGTCTGCTGTCGGTCCCGTAGGCTGCGGTGATGGCGCTGGTGGACAGGGGAATCTGCTACACCGTCGACGGGATGAGCCCCGAACTGGTCCGAGACGACCTTCGGACGATCCGTGAGGAGCTGCACTGCACCGCGGTCACGCTGATCGGGGCAGAGACCTCGGCGCTCCTGGAAGCAGCGAACGTTGCGGCAGGGCTCGAGCTGCACGTGTATATCCGGCCCCAGTTGCCGTCGGCCCGGGCACGACAGCTCGTGGTGCACCTCCAGGACGTCGCTTCCGCTGCTGAGCGAGTGCGGCAACAGCACCCGGGCGGGGTGACGCTGGTCCTTGGTACGGAGCTTTCGCTCACCTCGCGAGCCGCGATCCCGCTCGGTTCGGAGTTTCTGCGGCTCCTGGTCATCCTGCGGCTCGGCCGCCTGTTGAAGAGGCACATCACTCGTCGTGTCAACGCGCTGCTCGCCGAGCTGATCCGGACAGCCCGCGTGGAGTTCGACGGGCCGATCACCTACGCGGCTGCCTACTGGGAGGAGATCGACTGGTCCGGCATGGACGTCGTGGGTGTCAACCTCTATCGGATGGGCGACGACCGGCGCGCCTACCAGCAGCACCTACGGTCGTTGGTTCACGACGCGGGCAAGCCCGTGGTGATCACGGAGTTCGGGTGCGGCGCGCACACCGGAGCTGATCGCCGCGGCCCGGGTTCATTCCTCATCGTGAACTGGTTCCGCGACCCGCCTCGAGTTCGACCTGGGCATGTGCGCGACGAGTCGGTGCAGGCTGCATATCTCAGCGAGCTCATCGACCTCTACGCCGGAGCAGGCGCGCACGGGTGCTTCGTGTTCACCTTCGCGATGCCAGATTTTCCGTACGACCCCGACCCGCAGAGTGATCTCGATATGGCTGGGTTCGCCGTGGTGCGAGCATCCTGTGAGCCGGGAGAGCGTTGGACGCGGAAGAAGGCCTTCTCGGCTGTCGCTGACCGGTACGCATCGCTCGCAGGCTGATCCGAGTCCGGCGGGGCCACGAACATCTCCTACTCGACGCCCGACTGCACAGCGAGTGACAGGCCGGTCAGCCCGTGGACGAACACGCGCCGCTGCATGCCGGTGTACTGGACCCCCGCCGGATCGTACGACGAGCCGATCCTCGAGTACTTCCACAAGTACGTGGTGACGGGCATCGTCGAGGACGCCCGCATCTCCGGCTCGCGAGACAAGCTCACGACCTACGACTACGTGGGCGACGCTGCCTGGCACGGCATGCCGATCAAGGTCACCGAGCGCGGCGACACCGCCACCTCCGGGGACGAACGGTGCACCGAGACAACCTATGCGCGCAACACGTCCAAGAACATCCTCAACCTCGTGCGACGTACGGAGACCGTCTCCAAGCGATGCGACCAGACCGCGTCCCGCCCGGCCGACGTCATCGCCGACGAGCGGTTCGCCTACGACGGCGGCCAGGTCGGTGACCAGCCGACCGAAGGCCTGGAGACCCTGCGCCAGGAGGTCAAGGCATTCAGAATTCGAACGTCCTCGCGGTGCCCTACGAACCCGCTGGACACCGCGAGACATACCGCCCCACCTTCCAGGAGAACCCGGCGTACGGGCCAATCCGTCCTGCGACCTGTTATGGGGGGGAGGAGATCCGTCGAACGCTCATTGACTGTCGTGCCGGAGTGCGCGGAGGTAGCGGCGTCGGTAGATGCGCTGGGTGATCAAGATCACCGGAAAGAGCGCACGCCACGAGCCTCGACCGGCGCGCGTGAGGGACCGCAGCGTCAGGTTCACGTTCTCGTCGTCGTCCCGGCTGACGATGAACGCTTCCTCCCCGGAGACCGGATGGCCTGCCAGGGTGCCGTAAGCGAGGCCTGCGCGGCGGCGGGTGGCTAGCGTCGCGACGACCTCCACGGGCTCCCGCACATGGATGGGCCCGATGCGTGCGAGAAGCCAGTAGCGCTCCCCTTGGCGCGCGACGCGGCCTTCCTCCAGGGTTGGGTCGACGGTGAATCCGCTCCGCGTCTTGATGCCCCAGGAGAGGGCCGCCGTTGAAGCCGCATTCCACAGATCGGTTCCGGAGCCGAGCCGGACGGTGCGTTCGTACGCGCGCCATCCGTCGGGTGGCTGCCACCGCTCTGCGCCTGGCGCCGTGCCGCCCACGACGCTGTAGCTGAGGTCCCGTTGGCTCAGGTGATACTCCGCCAGGAGCGTCAGGTCACTCGCGACGCCGCCGGCTGCGGTGATGGCAGACCTCACGGCGTGTTCCTCGGTGGGAGTGAGCGCGAAGGCCACGCTGGTGCCGGTGTCGTTCGCGTCCCAGATGTGCTCGCCACGGGAGCTGGTTCCCGTGCTCCCGATGCTGAACGGAGCGAGCGCATGCAGGATGTCGAAGTCTTCGTCAAGGCGCGGGTCGAGGGTGAGGGAGATGTCGCGCTGCCGGTTCCGCGTCAGGCGCTCCTCGGCCAACCGGACGGCCGCGTGAACACTCGTCGGCCAGTCGCGGTCCGACACGATGTCGACGTCGACTCTCGCCAAGCGGGTCCGTTGAGCCACCAGGGCGCTCCTGATCGCCACCTCGACGATTCCCCGAGCCGCCCCGTCACCCACGGTGAACCAGCGCACACCGACGCCGCCGTTCCCTGCTTCATCCACGTCGCACATCCTGCCCGTGGTTGGCCTCAATCAGATCGAGTTGGCATCCCGCAGGACCACCAGCCCCCGTCCAGGCGTGCCGGGTCGGTGCAGGCCATGCCGCGCATGTACACGTCGGGTGTGCGGTGGGGCGAGTAGATGTAGCCGCCCGCGTCGTCGACCAGCCGTGCCCACTGCGGAACGAAGACGGTGACCGCGTCGGGGTCTTCGGCATCGTGGTACACGTCGACGGAGCTGTTCACGGAGACGAACTCCAGGGTTCGGGGTAGCTCGGCGTACGGTCCGTCGAGGTCGCCATGGAGAGCGTGCTCGACGACGCCGTCGAGTGCGGGTCGTAGCGTGTGGAAGTCCTGTCGCCCGTCGCCATGAGACAGGCCGGCGCTTCCCAGCAGTGCCCACGACGCCATGAGGACCGTGCCGAGTACGACGACCGCTGCGGGGAGCCGGTGGACCGCTCGGCGTCTCACGGTGGCGAGCGCGGCCACAGAGACGATGATGAAGCCGACGGCCCATGTGAGACCCCGCCCGAACGCCGCTTCGAAGTTCTCGCTGGACGGGCCGTTGTATCCCCCGTGCTCCAGAACATGCCAGAGCCCAGGCGGGAGGATGCCGAGCTTGTAGGTCGTCCAGGCGAGGTCCTGGGAAGCCCCGACGAGCATGAGCGCGAGGCCCAGCGCCGCCAGAGCGCCCTTCGTCCAGCCGGTCGCGATAGCCCGTGCAGGAGCGCTCTGATCGGCTGTCATGCCGTTCCGCCGGTAGTGAGGGCCGCCTCGATCTCGGTACGGCTGCAGATGAGCCCGTGGCGGGCCAAGGCATCTGGGATGGTGCTCATCCACGAGTCGTCCGATTCCCAGACCGGAAGGACCGCTCGCAGGGCGTGCTGTTGCACCGGGGTGAGGCCGTCCAGCCTGACGTTAGCCGCGCGGCCCGCGCCGGGAAACGCGGCGGACAGGATGGTGTCGAGCAACTGGTCGCGGTTGAAGCTGGAGGCGGAGAGTGGAAGCAGGTTGGCAAGATCCTCGACGTCTGCCGCGGTGAGCCAGTGCCTGATCGATGCGAGGCTCTTGGCCGCATAGGACCCGATCCAGCCGTCGTGGATCCGAAGATCGGGTACATCCTGGTGCACGGTCGAGTCGATGAGGATCCTGATGACTCGGCGGCCTGGTGGCCTGGAGGCGGTTGCTGATGCTCGGGCCAGCGCCGTTGCCGCGCCCCAGCGCACCAGCGGCCGTTCGTCGTCGAGAAACCGTGCCACACGCTCATGTGTCGCGGCCGGGCTGGCGATCAATCCGTGTGCGATGAGCGTGGCCGTCAGTGCGTGCTCATCGGCTTCGACGTCGAAACGGTCCGCGAGGAGTGGCACGGTCCGTGCCGCGGACTCGGGGAACATGCCGATCAGATAGGCGACACATGCGCGTTCGACGCTCCGGTTCGATCCGAGGAGCCGAACAAGGCGGGGCAGCGCGTCTCGCACCGCGTCGTAGGCAGCGACTGTGTCCGGACTCGCGGCCAGGCCGCTGAACGGATTGCGGAGCCACAGCTCACGCTCCCGGCCACGCTTCATCTCGCTGTCTGCCCACTGGGCCGCGTGAGCAACCAGCACCTCGCGCTCCGCTTCCACCTGCGCGGCCTCATCCCGCCACTCGGCGATCGGCACCCCAGCCGGCAACCGGTCGTCGTCAATCCCGACCGCAAGTGCGCACAGGAACTCCAGCAGCCTCTCGCGGTCGAGCGCATCCGGGGCCAGAACGACTTCCACGATGAACCGGGCTACGGGAGCGGACGCCGAGTACCTGCTGCCCTGATGCGTCACGGAACTGCCGAGGTTGACCAGCGCGTCGTGCCGAACCTGCTCATCCGGGCTGCGCAGCGCCCGCAGGCCGGCCGGTACGTCCTTGGCGGCGCCGTACGCATGGACCAGCCACTCCCACTCGACGTCATCCAGACCCGCCAGCGGATCGACCTCTGTCACCACGTCCGGCAGCCTATCGGCGGTAGCTCACGTCAATGCGGACGTTCTGGCTCCGGTGATCATCAGCTTCCTCGTCATAGCCCGCGCCCACGCTCTCCTGCCGACCGCTCGGAGCGGCAGGCGCATAGGCCGCCGCAGTCCGCACCCAGTCCGCAAGAAGTCCGCACCCCGCCGTCGGACCCCACACACGCCAACGGCCGGGACCGCTGCAATTCCAACGATCCCAGCCGTTCCCGCCTCCAACCCGCACCCACCGTTTCCCCAGAACAACGTTCCGCTTCAACGTCTGATGCAACAACTGATCTCTCGACGGCCGTGTGAGCCACGCGCCATCGCCGAGGCCGGAGGCAGCGTCCCAGTCGCTAACGCTCGATAGCTTGAGCCTTAACGGCTGTAGTGATCAGTATTTCAAGCATTGGAGATCCTGTGGCACCTCGTCGGCCGTCGGCCCGGACGGAACTCGCCGCGAAGCGGATCGGCGAGTATCTGGTCACGTGGCGCAAGCTTCATGGACTCACTGCCGCTCAGGTCGCGGAGCGTGCGCAGATCAGCCGTGGGACCCTCACGGCGCTGGAGTCGGGCAAGGGAGGGGTGCGGTTGGGGACCTTCCTGGGGGTTGCGCGGTCCTTGGGCGTGCTGGACCGCGTTGTGGAGGCACTGGACCCGTATGAGTCGGACCTCGGCCGGGCTCGTGCCGACGAGGTACTTCCCAAGCGGGTGCGTAGGTGACGCCACGCCCTCGGTTCAGGTGTGGATCGATTGGGATGTCCCGGTGTACGTCGGGACGGCGTACTTCACCATGCGTCGGCGGAACCTGACGACGGCGTTCAGGTACGACGACGTGTATCTCGCCAGGCCCGACGCGGTGCCGGTGGACCCGCACCTTCCGCTCGTGCAGGGCGCTCATCGCGTGGACGGGCTGCCCGGTACCTTTCGGGACTCGAGCCCCGCGTGAACCCCGACCCGGAAGCGGCATCGTCCCGGGTCACAGGGATCGGCGGAATCGTCGAACCGTCGGGGAAGGTCGACGCCCTGTTCGAGACGGCTCCATACTTCGACCTGGAAGCAAGCGACGCAAGCGCGGCGTGGGACGAGGTGCGGGCTGCCGTGGGCTCGTGGCGTGGAGTGGCTGCAGCGAACGGCATCACGCATGGCCTCGACGCCTTCGCCCCTGCGTTCGCACAGCTCGAGGCGCATACGAGCGCCTGACGAGCCTGTGTGAGGGAAAGACGGAGACCCTTGCGGTCTCGTCGGCCGAGGTCGCGCAGGGTGTCCGCGAGCCCTCGGGAGAGCGCAATCGGGCCATGTCGGTGGAAGCGTTCGGGTTGTCGCCCGCCGCGACGACGCTCGTGCTCGTCGCCGGCGGGGTCGCCGTATCCAACCCTTGACTGTGATTTAACGATACATCACTCTAGATGCGCACCGACGGAACGCCGAGAGACGCGGCAGCTCCGTCCGCCAGGGGAGGGGCCCGATCCGGTTCGACGTCGTACCGCGGCCCACCCATGACATCGCACGAGAGGAAGTCGACGATGACCGAGACTCACGCACGACGAACGTTCCCACCGGACCGTCCCGAACGACCGGTGCTCGCCGCCGTGGCCGCGGCCGCCGTGGGAGCGGGCGCGTTCCTCGCGGCCCCGCCCGCCGCGGCTGCGGAGGACAGCGACCCCTGGGTGGCGGAACTGACGGACAACCCGGCCGGGAACGTCTACCGCTTCACCGTGCCGCCCGAGGTCATGACCGAGGAGACCGGTGTCGAGGACGGTCAGGTCACGGTGCAGGGCACCTTCGGCCCGGGCGGGACGTGGACGGAGTTCAACGCCGACGCCGCGCCGGGCGGCGTGGACCGCGTCGCCACGTTCGGCCCCCTGGACCCCGGCGTCTACGCCTACCGGTACGCGGTCCGGCCGGCTCCGGACGCGGACGCCGTCCCGTTCAGCAACCCCGGCACGGACCAGGAGGTGACGGCGCGGCCGCACCTGCGGACCCTGTTCGTGCCCGGCCCGGGTGCGGAATGGCTGGCGGACGTCGACGGCGGCGGTGCGCTCGCCACGCTCGGGTACGGGCGCGGCAAGCACCGTTCCGAGGCCCTGGTGTGGACCCCGCCCGGCTACGACGCCGAGCGCACCGAGCCCTACCCCACCCTCTACCTGCTGCAGGACGAGGGTCAGAGCTACCGCGAGTGGGCCGAGCTCGGCCGCCTCCGGCAGATCCTCGACAACCTCGTGCTCGACGGCGACGCCGAGCCGATGGTCGTCGTCATGGCCGACGGCGACGGGCCGGCAGCGCGCAAGCACCTCACCAAGAAGCTCCTCCCCGCCACGGAGTCGGCGTTCCATGTCTCGTCCGACGCGGGCGACCGCGCCGTCGCGGGCATCGGCCGAGGAGCGCGGCAGGCCCTGGAAACGCTCGTGACCGACGTCGGAACGTTCGCCTCCGTCGGCGCCTTCTCGGGCGGGCTCGACCGGCGGATCAGTCACGGCACGGCGCGCCGGATCAACGACCGGACGGACCTGATCCGCGTGTACGGCGGCAACGCCACCGATCCGGCGTACGACGACGTCGTCGCCCTGGAGGCCTCGCTCACCCGCGCGGGCGTCGAGTTCCAGTCGGACGGCTCGGACCCGGCCACGGGTGGCACCTGGGACACCTGGCGCAAGAGCCTGCACGACTTCGCGGGGCGGCTGTTCCGGTCGGTCGAGGACGACGGCCCCGGCGAGGGGCACCGTCCCTTCACCCCTCGCGAGCTCCCCGCGCCGGGAACGTCCCCCACCCCGTGGGTCGACGAGAACGGCATCGTCACCTTCGAGGCAGGCCCGGAGTTCGCCGAGGCCTCCCGCGTCACCGTCTGGGGCAACTTCGGCCCCGCCGGAAGCTGGCCGCGCACCCCGATGCAGCGGCAGCACGACGGCTCATGGCGTCTGTCGATGCCGGTCGAGGGCGGCTCGTACTACTACAAGTTCGAGGTCGAGGGCGTCGACCAGAAGGACCCGAACAACCCGACCTCGGTGACCTCCGAGCCGGCGTGGAGCACGTTCACCGTCGAGGGCGACACGCTCCGCGGCCGGTACACCGCCGCGGTGCCCGCCGGCGAGCGCGGCGAGGTGAGCGTCATGAACTACACCAGCACGGCCGGACAGGAAGAACGCTCCGCCTACGTGTGGACGCCGCCGGACTACGACGCCGATCGCGCCGACGAGTACCCGGTGTTCTACCTGCAGCACGGCGGCGGGCAGACCTGGACGGACTGGGTCGAGGTGGGACACGTCGACCGGATCCTCGACAACCACTACCGGAACGGCGCCATCGAGCCGATGGTGGTCGTGATGGCCAACGGCAACGGCGTGGACTTCCCGCAGGAGATGGTCACCCGCATCGCCCCGGCCGCCGAGGAGCGGTACAACGTCGGCTCCGAGCCCCGGAAGCGTGCCCTGGCGGGCCTGTCCATGGGGTCGGGACACACGCTCAGCACCCTGTGGACGTATCCCGGCGAGTTCGGCTACATCGGGGCGATGTCGGCCTTCGGCGCCCCGCCGGAGGGTACCGATGTCGACGCCGTCAACGCCGGCACCGAGCTCATCCGGGTCTACTCCGGCGATCAGCAGGACTTCACCTACGGCGCGACGCTCGACCTCGTCGCGGCGATGGAGGCTCGCGGGGTCGAGCACGAGTTCGCTCCGATCATCCCCGGCCCGCACGGCTGGGACGTGTGGCAGAAGGCGCTGATCGACCTCCTGCCGCGGCTGTTCACGGGTGAGAACTGAGGGGGAGGACACGATGAGAACGCGGATCGCTGAGCGACCGCACCCGGCGGACTCCTCGGGCTCCGGTTGAATCCGCCCGGCGGTCGTCGGCCGCTATGCCGGCGAGATCTACGAGTGGGACGTGGCGAACGAGATCTTCCAGGACGACTGGGACGAGGGTGGCGTGCGCCTGCGCACCGAGGCCAACCCGTTCCTCAAGGCGTGCGCCGAGGACCCGGTCGCCCTCCTGGGCGATGTCTTCCGGTGGGCGCACGACACGGACCCGGAGGCGGTGTCACCTGAGCCTGCAGTACGGCTTCAACGAGTCGATGCAGGCGAACTTCGAGCGGTTCGCGGACCTCGGCCTGAACGTCGCGTCCTGCACGAGCTACACGGTCTGGGGCTTCGACGACGCGCGCTCGAAAGCCTCACCGACGCCACCCGCAGGTCCCCGCGCACTCCGCCGGGCCTGAACCGGTAAGGCGGGCGGGCCACACGGCAGACGGACGACGGCGGCGCGGGGGTCGACCCGGCGCCGTCGTCGTCCGTCGGCCGTCAGTGGTGGGTGTGCGCCGACGTCGAGGCGGTCCCGAAGGCCGTGAGGGCCGTCTCCGTCGCGAACATGTAGTCACCGGACTCGGTGTCCACGCCGTCGATCTTCGGGACCTTCACCGTGCGCGCGCCCGGCTTGCCGCCGAGGACGACCTTCCGCAGGCTCACGTTGTTCTCGGCCGTCACCTCGTGCAGGTTGCCGTCCGGGTTCACCGTGATGCGGATCTTGTAGGTGCCGTTGGGGACACCGGTGAGGTCGAACGCCTCGGTCTGGTACTGCGAGTAGGTGTCGCCCCAGCCCACGGGCAGCGACTCGCGCAGCCACTTGGCGTTCTTCCCGCCGCAGGCGCTGTCCAGGCCGATCAGCTCGGGACGCCACGCGGCGTTCTTCGCGAGCATGTCCACGGGGTCGGTCGGCACGAGGCACCAGGACTGCTTGCCGCTGGTGGTGACGAGCTCGCCCTTGGTCGTGACCAGCTCGTACTGCGCGAAGTCGAGGAAGTGCCAGTGCCAGTGGCCCGGCGCGGCGTGGTATTTCATCGTGCCGGTCTTGGCGTACCCGACCTGCTCACCCTCCTCGTAGAAGAACTGGTAGGCGTCCATGACGCGGCCCTTCGGGCGGCGGAAACCCTCCACGACCAGCGGGGCCGGGCCGGCGTTCCACTCGTGCGCGTTGAAGGTCAGCCGGTCCTTGCCGCCCTGGCGCTCGGTGCCGATCGACCAGGCGGGCTCGGCGACGAGGTCCGGGAGGGTGTCGTTCACCGGGTCCGCGACCTTGGGTGCGGCCCCCTTCGTGCCCGGCTCGGTGCTCGCCGTGGCGTTGTCGGCCCGCTTGATCTCGTCGGCCAGGTACAGGTTCGGCGTGCGCTCCACGACGCCCGAGTCCTCGATCCCGCCGGCCGCGGACGTCCCCGGCGACACGTCCTGCATCAACTGGCCGACGTCGGCGCCCTCGGCGCTGAAGCCCTCCATGGGCTCGCCCCGGAACGCGGCGTCGTCGCAGCCCCACTCCTTGCACACGTTACGCACGGTGACCTTCTGCTTGAGTTTCCGCTCCTCCTCGGAGATCCCGAGGAATGCGGCCAGGGGCCTGGTGATCGCCGTCGTCATCGTGAGCTTGTGGCCGATCTTCACGCCCTCGATGTCGGCGTACGCCTCGAGGTTCGAGGCCCAGCCCTGGTCGACCCCGAACACCACGGACCGCGTGAACCAGTTGCCGCCGCAGAAGGTGGGGTAGCTCGCCTCGGACGGGCCGTTCGGCGCAATGCGCTGCGGGTCGTAGCCCGCGGGGCACAGGGTCCGCTTCTCGTCGAAGATCACCTTGCCCTGGGAGTTGACGACCCTGACCCGCAGGCCGTCCTTGAGCCCGTTCATCCCGTCGACCAGTTCGGCGGGGACGGTGACGGTCTCCCCTCTCTTCTTCCCGTCGATGGTGGTCATGGTCATCACGGGCGTGGCGCCGTACGAGTCGCGCGTGGTGGCGAACTCGTAGCCGACCTCGGCGGCGGCGAGATAGCGCGCCGAGTCGAGGAACGCGAAGCTCTCACCCGGGTAGGCGTACGCGTCCACGGTCTTGGGGCCGGTGATCCGCAGGCCGTGGTCGGTCACCGTCGTGGTGGCCTCGGCCGGGGCGTCCTCGGCGGACGCGGTGCCGGCGGTGAGCTGGGCCGCGGACAACCCGAGGGTCATCACACCGGCCAGGCCGACGGCGGTCAGCCGGCTCCTGGATGACAATCGCTTCTTCAAGACAACCTCCGGGGTCGAGTGGTGACGCTGTCGTCACTCCCGACGAGATTGCAGGCCAGAAGGTTGTGCGGAATGCGAAATACCCGCTAACTCCACGTTTTCTTAACAATTGCCCGGGATGCGCCACCCTTCTTCACGATGCCCGACGGCGTGTCGCCCCCGCGCGCTCTATGGCACCCCGCCGGTGCACTCGGTGCCTGGCATCACCAGGTCACCCGCGGTCGCCCGCGGGTCGGGTCGGCAGCAGCCGGGTGAGGAAGATGGCGACCGACGCCAGGACGGCCAGCACGGCCAGGCTCGTCCGGAGGCCGTCGACGCGCGCCGCTGCGTTGCTCTCCACGATGGCGTCCACCTGGGCGGCAGGCAGACCTGCTTCCGTCAACCCGGTACGCACCTGGACGTCGGAGAGGAATGGGACACCTCCGGCGAGCTGGACCGTCGCCGTGGACACCATGTCGTCCGGCACGGCGGGGTTGTCCTCGATGCCCAGCAGAAAGCTCGTGGTCAGAGCGCCGATCAGGGCCGAGCCCGCGAGGGCTGTGCCGAGAGACGCCCCGAGGTTGGTCGCAGTGTTCTGCAGCCCTCCGACATCGCCGCTGAGCCGGTCCGGGACGGACGAGACCGTGACTGCTCCGAGCTGGGAGGACAGCGCGCCGACACCGAGTCCGGCGAGCAGCAGGGGAGCGGTGACGATCTCGGGACCGGCCCCGAGGTCGAGTGCCAGGATCAGCGCGACGATCCCGCCCAGGAGGGCGCCCAGGCCGAGGGCGACCACGCGCCGGGGTGAGGCGTTCGGTCGGAGCTTCGGGATGGCCACCGCCGCGACCAGCAGCGCGACCGACAGCGGCAGCAGTCGGACACCCGTCTCGAACGCGCTCAACCCGAGTGCCACCGACAGATAGAGGGGGATGGTGAAGAACAGGCCGGCCTGCAGGAGGAACTGGAACAGGAACATCACCAGCCCGCCCGTGAGCCGGCTGTTCCGCAGCAGCGTGACGTCGACGAGCGGTTCCTTGCCGCGCTCTGCCCGGCGGTTCTGCCACCAGAAGAACACCCGGAGCACCAGGAGGCCCACGACGATCAACCACAGCGTCGCCGAGACGCCCCCGATCGTGGGTGCGCCGGGCTTGGCCTGGATCCAGCCCCACTCGCTGGATCGGAGCACGCCGAACACGGCGAGCCCGAGACCGGCGGACGAGAGCACGACCCCGGTGACGTCGAGCGGCGCGCGTCTGGCGGGAGCGGTGTCCTGCATCTTGCGGGCCAGGACGAGGATCGCGAGGACGACGACCACCTCGCCCGCGAACACCACGCGCCAGGTCCAGTAGGTGGTGGCGGCGCCGCCGATCAACGGGCCGGCCGCCACGGCGATCGCCCCCGCCGAGGCCACCAGCCCGTAGGCACGCGGACGCTCGGCCGGAGCGAAGTTCGCGGCGACGAGAGCCACGATCGCGGGCATGATGAGCGCCGCGCCGAGCCCTTCCAGCACCGACCAGCCCAGGATGAGGATGCCGAGGTTGGGTGCGAACGCCGTGGTCAGCGACCCTGCTCCGTAGATCACGCACCCGAGGGCGAACGCCCGGCGCCGGCCCATCATCGTGCCGATCTTCCCGCCGGTGATCATCATCGTCGCCATCACCAGCGTGTAGAGCGTGATCGCCGTCTGCACGCCGGTGACGGTGGTGCCGACGTCCTCGGCGACCTGGGCGATCGAGACGTTCATGACCGAGCTGTCGAGGGTCATCAGGAACTGCCCCGCGGCGAGCGTGGGAAGGACGATCGCCGATGCGCCGGCGGTTCGGCCCGCGGCCTCGGAGGTCATCGCCGGCCACCGCCCCTGAACGGTCTCGCGGAGCAGACCGACATGAGGGCTTCGGCCGTCTGGCGGAGCACGGGCGGGAACTCTCGTAGCGGGTCTCCGTCGGGTGCGTGCCTCATCTGCTCTCCAGAGGGGTGTCCGTCTCAGCAGAGTAGCCCGGACTCCTGGGCCAGGCGCGCCGTGGACCGCCGGGCTGAACGACGGGATCTCACCAAGGTTCGGTAGCCTCGTCCTGCAGTTCTCGTGCCGGGCAAGACGACGGAGGAAAGCGTGCTCGACATCAGCCCCTTGGCGTGGGCCGGAACCATCGGCCTCATCGTCCTGTTGTTGGCCGTGGACCTGGTCCTGGCGGCAGCTCGCCCTCACCACGTCGGGTTCAAGGAGGCCACGGCCTGGTCGGTGTTCTACATCGCCGTGGCGATCGGGTTCGGCGTCTGGTTCGGACTGCAGTACGGCAGCGCGGCGGGCACCGAGTACTTCGCCGGCTACATCATCGAGAAGAGCCTGTCCGTCGACAACCTGTTCGTGTTCGTGATCATCATGAGCACGTTCGCGGTTCCGGACAAGCACCAGCACAAGGTCCTCATCTTCGGGATCGTGCTCGCGCTCCTCATGCGGGCGGTGTTCATCGCCCTCGGTGCGTCCCTCATCAGCCTGTTCTCGTTCACGTTCCTCCTGTTCGGCCTGCTGCTGATCTACACGGCCGTGCAGCTGTTCCGCCATCGCAACGAGGACCCGGACATCGAGAGCAACCTGATGGTGCGCGGCGCGCGGCGGTTCCTGCCCGTCAGTGACGGCTACATCGGGGGCAAGCTCCTCGCCAGGGAGAACGGGCGCCGGGTCGTCACCCCGCTGTTCATCGTGCTCATCGCGATCGGCAGCGTCGACCTGCTCTTCGCGCTCGACTCGATCCCCGCCGTCTTCGGCGTGACGGAGGAGGCCTACATCGTCTTCACCGCCAACGCCTTCGCCCTGCTGGGACTGCGGGCGCTGTTCTTCCTCGTCAGGGGCCTGCTCGACCGGCTCGTCTACCTCTCGGCCGGCCTCGCGATCATCCTCGCGTTCATCGGCGTCAAGCTGATCCTGCACTGGCTCCACGTCGACATCGACGAGTCGGTCCCGGAGATCCCGACATCGCTCAGCCTCGGCGTCGTGCTCGGCGTGCTCGTCGTCGTGACCGTGGCGAGCCTCCTCAAGACGCGCGGCCTCGCCTACGAGCAGGCCCACGCCGGATCGCTCAGCCTGACGAGCGGCAAGAAGAAGGACGAGACGCCGCAGTAGGGGCACCGTCGCAGCGCGGCACATCCCACCGACCACGGAAGCAGACCGCTCATGACCGCACCTCGTGTCGGCGTCATCTGGAACCCCGCCAAGACGACCCGGGAGGATCTCGAGCGTGCCCTCGAGAACGCCGGCTCCTCGGCGTCGTCGGTCCCGCAGGTCCTGTGGTGCGAGACGTCCGAGGACGATCCCGGCCAGGGCGCCACGGCGCGCGCGATCGAGGAGGGCGCCGACGTGATCGTCGCCGCCGGCGGCGACGGCACGGTCCGGGCGGTCGCCGAGCACCTCGCGGAAGCGGAGACCCGGCCCGCGCTGGGGATCGTGCCGCTCGGCACGGGAAATCTCCTGGCCCGGAATCTCGGAGTCCCCCTGGGGAATCTCCCGGCCGCTTTCGCCCGGGTGCTGACCTCCGAGCCGCGCGCCGTCGACCTGGGGTGGCTCGAGATCGACCTCGCCGGGAGGACCGAACGCCACGCGTTCGCCGTCATGGCCGGCTTCGGTCTCGACGCGCACATGATCACCGAGACCGACGACGACCTCAAGGACCGGGTCGGCTGGCTGGCCTACGTCGAGTCGATGGGCCGTGCGGTGTCCGCCAGCGACACGCTCGACGTCCGGATCACCGCCGACGGCTCGCGACCGAGCCGTGAGCACGTGCACACGCTGCTGGTCGGCAACTGCGGGACCCTCCAGGGCGGCATCGACCTGCTGCCCGACGCGGACCCCGCCGATGGTGAACTCGATCTGCTCGTCCTGAGCGCTGCCGACGTGGCCGGATGGGTCGACACGTTGCGGAACGTGGTCTGGGACAACGGCATCAAGCGTCTCGCCACGGGTGGCGAGGCGGCCGAGAGCAGCGACAGCACGGCCCACTACCGCTTCCGGGCCGTGGAGGTCGAGCTCACGGAGCCGCGCGTGTTCGAGATCGACGGCGAGGATCTCGGCGAGACGACCCGGGTCGGCATCACCGTTCAGCCGGGTGCCGTGCGGGTTCACTGAGGCCGCCCCAAGTGCCCTCGCGCGCGGCCGGATCAACCGATCGGATGATCCGAGATCATGCGCGGACCAGGGCGGTCGCGGGGCAGGATGGGACGGTGAGCGACACGACGGCACCCGGGACCCCGGCCGTCGCCGCCGTGCCGGCCCGGCCCACGGACCCGCCGCGGCCCCGGCGCTGGTCGCCGCGCCAATGGCGCGCCGACCTCACGGGCCCCGACTGGACCTTGCGTTTCGAGGCCGCTCTGGTCGCTCTCCCGTGGGTCCTGCTCACGGTCCCCCTCGTCCTCGGCCAGACCCTCGGAGGCCCGGGTGAGCGCCACCCCGCCGGGCTCCTCGCCGTGTTGCCGGTGGTCGTGGCCTGGGTCTACCTGGGGCACACCCGCGTCGACCCGCTCCGGCGGACCGTGGTCGGTGCCGCCGTCCATCTCGCGGGCCTGCTGGCGTTGTCGGCCGTGCTCATCCGGTACGACGACCTCTACGTGATCTTCGCCATCGCCGGGTTCTTCCACAGCTATCATCTGCGGCCCTGGCCGTTCACCGCGTCCGCGGTCCTCGCCACCTCACTCGTCGTCAACAGCCTGGCCTTCTCCCCGCTGGAGCCGACGCTGCGGTCCGTCGGCATGTTCGTCGCCGTCGTCGCGGTCCAGTCCGCGGCGATCACCGGGGGATATGTCTTCTCCGTGAAGGAACTCGAGCGCCACGCCCGTCAGGTCGACACGGTGCGACGGCTCGCCGAGGCACTTGCCGAGAACGAGCGCCTCCACGTCCTGCTGATCGAGCAGGCGCGGCACGCGGGTGGCGCGGACGAGCGCCGGCGCCTCGCCGGGGAGATCCACGACACCTTGGCCCAGGGGCTGACCGGCATCATCACCCAGGTGCAGGCCGCACAGCGGGTCTGGGACGACCCGCGGCGGGCCCGGCCCCACGTGGACCGGGCCCTGGGCCTCGCCCGGGAGTCGCTCGGCGAGGCCCGCCGATCCGTCCAGGCCCTGCACCCGGCCGAGCTGGTGGAAAGCCGCTTGCCGGAGGCGCTGGCCGCGCTGACCCGCCGCTGGTCGGCCGACAACGACATCCCGGCCGAGTGCGATGTCACCGGGACCCCGGTGATGCTGCCGCCCGCCGCCGAGATCGCGCTGTTCCGCACGGCCCAGGAGTCCTTGACGAACGTCGCCCGGCACGCCCGCGCGGGCCGCGTCGGCGTCACCCTCAGCTACACGGGCGACACGGTCCTGCTCGACGTGCGCGACGACGGGTCGGGGTTCTCCCACGACGCGGCACCGGACGAGGCCGGAACCGGCTTCGGGCTCGCCGGCATGCGACGCCGGCTCTCCGGTGCGGGCGGCGAGCTGACGGTGGAGAGCGCGCCCGGCGAGGGAACCGCGATCAGCGCCGCTGTCCCGGTGGGTTCGAACGGGCTCCCGGTGGGTTCGCATGAGGGCTGACGGCGGGACGGAGGGCGCGCCGATCCGCGTCCTGATCGCCGACGACCACCCCGTCGTCCGCAACGGACTGCGCGGGGCGTTCGCCGACGATCCGCGCATCACCGTGGTGGGTGAGGCGGCCGACGGCCGGCAGGCCGTGACCCGTGCCTGCCAGGGGGACGTGCACGTGGTTCTCATGGACCTGCGCATGCCCGTGATGGGCGGCGTCGAGGCGATCACCGCACTCCGAGAGCGTGCGCCCGACGTCCACGTGCTGGTGCTGACCACGTTCGACGGCGAGTCGGACGTTCTCCCGGCGGTCGCCGCGGGTGCTACCGGCTACCTGCTCAAGGACGCCTCGACGGAGGACCTGGCACGCGCGGTGCGCGCGGCCCACCGCGGTGAGGCGGTGCTCGCGCCCTCGGCTGCCGGGCGGCTCATGGGGCAGGTGCGCCGCCCGGCGGGCGCCGTGCTCTCCGCGCGGGAGCTGGAGGTGCTCGCCCTCGTGGCCGACGGCGCCTCCAACCGGGAGGCGGCCCGGCGCCTGTTCATCAGTGAGGCGAGCATCAAGACTCACCTGCTGCACGTCTACGACAAGCTCGGCGTGCGGGACCGGGCGGCGGCGGTCGGCGAGGCGTACCGGCGTGGGTTGCTCCCCACGAGGTGATCTGGGTTCCGCGCTACACCTGCCCCGGCATCGTGCTGGTTCCGGGACGCCGGCGGGGCCACAGCGCGATCACGAGACCGGCCACGGCGCTGATGATGTGCAGCCAGTTGTCCGCGACGTTGATGTTGAGAAGGTTGATGTCCGGGTTGTTCACCGCGACCAGGCCGTAGACGAATGCGGCACCGTAGCCCACGGCGAGCAGCCAGCCGTAGGTCCGTGCCCCACCGGGTGTCACCCACAGCGTGACGCCCAGGAGACCGATCACGAGGTGCACGATGTTGTGCAGGGGGTTGATCGCGAAGACGACCAGGGTCCGGCCGTCGTCGTGCTCGGCGAAGCCCGCGAAACCCGTGACGAAGAATCCCGCGACACCCACCAGGAGGTAGACCGCGCCGATCACGAGGGCGAGCCACTGGAACGGTGCCCGCGTGCGCGTCGAGTGCATGGATTGCGTCATGACGCTTCTCCATTCTGCTTGGTGATCCTTACCAACAGCCTGTGCCGGGGCCTACCCGTTCGCAACCGGCCGGGCTCCCGCCGGTCCTGGTGCCACCGGGCGTGCCGCCTCTCTCAGGCCGCGAACCGTGGCCCCCACGGCCGGCCCGACCTAGGCTGGTCCTGTCTCTCGTTCCCCGACGATGTGGCGGTGGAAGCCATGGCCTGGAGCTTCTCGGCGCGCTCGGCACGGGCTCCGGATCCGCTGGTCACCCTGCGGCTGCAGACCCGGCTGGGTGATCTCGCGTCCGAGCTGCGCCATGTCGAGGAAGATCCTGGCCTGTATGCCCGCGCCCACCACTGGCGTGCCGTGCAGGGGGCGTACGACGCGCTGCTGCGCGAGGCATGCCGTCTCGCGGGCGTGCCGACGGAGTCGGCGCCCCTGCGGGCGGACGATCTGTCGCCCGCGGACGAGCGGCTACGGGAGGAGCTGGAGCTCAGCTCGCGCGGCTGGTCCTGGTGACCGTCGGCAGGGTGAGGATCTCGGCGCCGTCGTCCGTGACGGCGATCGTGTGCTCGCTGTGGGCCGTCCGGCAGCCCGTCGCGCTGCGGAGCGTCCACCCGTCGGGGTCGGTCACGAGCCGGGCGGTGTCGGCCATGACCCAGGGCTCCAGTGCGAGCAGGAGGCCCGGACGCAGCCGGTACCCGCGGCCGGGCCGTCCCGTGTTGGCGACGTGCGGGTCCTGGTGCATGGTCGATCCGATGCCGTGCCCGCCGAACTCGGTGTTGATCGAGTACCCCGCCTCGCCGAGGACCGAACCGATGGCGTGGGAGACGTCGCCGAGGCGAGCTCCCGGGCCGGCCGCGGCGATTCCGGCGGACAGCGCGCGTTCGGTGGCCTCGATCATCGCGACGCTCATCGCGACGCTCTCCGAGGGTTCCGAGCCGCCGACGACGAAGCTGACGGCGGAGTCGGCGGCGACCCCGCCGAGGGAGACGGCGAGGTCGAGTGTCAGCAGGTCGCCGTCGGCCAGTGCGTAGTCGTGGGGCATCCCGTGGAGCACGGCGTCGTTCACGGCCGTGCAGACGTAGTGGCCGAAGGGCCCGCGCCCGAAGGACGGCGCGTAGTCGACGTAGCAGGACCGCGCGCCGGCCCCGAGGATCATCTCCTGGGCCCAGCGGTCGATGTCCAGGAGGTTCGTCCCGGCCGTGCTGCGGCCGCGAAGGGTCTCCAGGATGTCGGCGACCAGCGCGCCGGTGTCCCGGGCTCGGGCCAGCTCGGCCGGGGTGAGGATCTCGATCATGTGGGGGCACCTTGTCGCGTGACCAATAACTATACCGGGAATACTGTACCGGTATTAGAATCGTGCCCATGGTCAGATTGCCGCTCAGCCCCGCCGACGTCGAACGTGGACGGCGCCTGGGCGCCGTCCTCCGTCGCGCCCGGGGGGAGCGCTCGATGCTCCGGACCGCGCTCGACGCCGGCGTCTCGCCGGAGACCCTCCGGAAGATCGAGTCGGGCCGCGTGGCGACCCCCGCCTTCCCGACCATCGCGGCGATCGCCGATGTCCTGGGACTCTCCCTCGACGCGGTCTGGGCGGAGATCAGCGGGGCCGACGGAGACGCCCCGCCGGCCGGCGAGGGGCGCGACGTGAGCGAGCGGATCGCCTCCTGAGCCCCACCGGCAACTGAGCCCCGCCGGCAACCGGTACGCCGTCGCCGGGTCCGACCCGGGTCCTCTGCGAGGATCTCCCCATGACCCGCAAAGCTCTCGTCCGTCGTCCCGGCCCTCGCCTCGCGGAGGGCCTCGTCACCCACATCGACCGGCAACCGGTCGACGTGGACCTGGCAGGCCGGCAGTGGCAGGCGTACGTCGCGGCGCTGCGCGACGAGGGCTGGGAGACGGTCGAGGTGCCCCCGGCCGACGACTGCCCCGACTCCGTGTTCGTCGAGGACACCGTGCTCGTGTACGGCGGCCTCGCCGTGATCTCCAGGCCGGGCGCCGACGAGCGCAAGCCGGAGACCGCCGGCACCGAGCGCACGCTCCGTGGACTCGGCTACCGCGTCGCGCGCATCGAGTCGCCGGGCACGCTGGACGGCGGTGACGTGCTCAAGCACGACGGCACGGTCTGGGTCGGGCTCGGCGGCCGGACCAACCAGGCGGGTGTCGACCAGCTCGCCGCCCATCTGGAACCGCTCGGCGCCACGGTGATCGGGGTGCCGCTCACGAAGGTGCTCCACCTCAAGTCCGCGGTGACGGCCCTGCCCGACGGGACCGTCGTCGGCTACGAGCCGCTCGTCGACGACCCGTCCGTGTGGCCCGGCTTCCTGCCGGTCCCGGAGGAGGCGGGGTCGCACGTCGTGGTCCTCGACGGGACGACGGTGCTGATGTCGACCAGCGCACCCCGCACCAAGGAGCTCTTCGAGGCGCGCGGTCTGCGGGTGGTCGCCGTCGACCTCACGGAGTTCGAGAAGCTCGAGGGCTGTGTCACCTGCCTCTCGGTACGCCTGCGCGGCTGATGCGCGGCCCGCACGCGGCCGACACGCGGCCGACAGCGGCCGGGGAGAGGCTCGTCGGTCCAGACGTTAGATTGAGGTGCCGCCGTCCGCCGGCCGCACCGTCGAAGGCAAGGAGACGAACCGCCTCATGACCGAAGTCGTCGAGACCGACCTGACCCCCGACACCGCCGACGACGACGCCAACTGGTGGCGTCAGGCCGCCGTCTACCAGATCTATCCGCGAGCCTTCGCCGACTCGAACGCGGATGGCTTGGGCGACCTGCCGGGCATCACGAGCCGCGTGCCGTACCTGCGCGACCTCGGCGTGGACGCCGTCTGGCTCAGCCCGTTCTACCCGTCGGCGCTGGCCGACGGCGGCTACGACGTGGACGACTACCGGGACGTGGACCCGCGTCTCGGCACGCTCGACGACTTCGACGCTCTGGTGGTGGCACTGCACGATGCCGGCATCAAGCTGATCGTCGACCTCGTGCCCAACCACACCTCGGACCGCCACGTCTGGTTCCAGGAGGCGCTGGCCTCGCCCCGGGGCTCGGCAGCCCGCGACCGCTACATCTTCCGCGACGGCACGGGTCCGGACGGGGCGGAGCCGCCCGCGGACTGGACGTCCGTGTTCGGCGGCCCCGCCTGGGAGCCGGTGGGGGACGGGCAGTGGTACATGCACCACTTCGCCGTCCAGCAGCCGGACCTGAACTGGAACAACCGGGAGGTGCGGGCGGACTTCCTGCACACGCTGCGCTTCTGGTCCGACCGCGGTGTCGACGGCTTCCGGGTGGACGTGGCGCACGGGCTCGCCAAGGACCTCGGCGACGAACTGCCCAGCCAGGCCGAGCTCGACGCCATCCCCAAGGACGGCGACCACCCGTTGTGGGACCGGGACGACGTGCACGAGATCTACGCCGACTGGCGCAAGGTCTTCGACTCCTACGACCCGCCCCGGACGGCCGTCGCCGAGGCGTGGGTGGCGGCCCACCGACGCGCGCGGTATGCCAGCGCGCACGGGCTGGGGCAGGCCTTCAACTTCGACCTTCTCGAGGCCGACTTCGACGCCGGGCAGTTCCGCGAGATCATCACGTTCAACCTCGGGCTCGCCGAGGAGTCGGGATCGTCCACCACGTGGGTGTTCTCCAACCACGACGTCGTCCGCCACGCCACCCGCTACGGCCTGCCGCCGCGCGGTGCCGGCGCGGGCGGCGGCGACCACACGGCGGAGAAGCAGGGCAGGGAGTGGCTGCTCGCGCGCGGTGCCGAGCCGGTGCTCGAACGTGAGCTGGGGCTGCGCCGGGCACGCGCCGCGACCCTCCTCGAACTGGCGCTGCCCGGGTCGTCCTACCTCTACCAGGGGGAGGAGCTCGGGCTGCACGAGGTGCCCGACCTCCCCGACAGCGCCCGCCAGGACCCGACGTTCTTCCGGAGCCCGGGCGTCGACGTCGGGCGGGACGGATGCCGCGTGCCGCTGCCCTGGACGCGCGAGGGGGTGTCGTTCGGCTTCGGCGACGCGCCGGCCGACCTGCCGCAGCCCGACTGGTTCGCGGACCACGCGGTGGAGGTCCAGGACGGCGACCCCGACTCGACGCTCACCCTGTACCGCCGGGCGCTGGCCCTGCGGCGCGAGCTGCAGACGGGGGAGAGCCTGGCCTGGCTCGACGCCGGGAGCGACGACGCGCTCGCCTTCAGCCGCCCCAACGGCTGGGTGAGCGTCACGAACTTCGGCGACGTTCCCGTGGACCTGCCCGCCGGCGAGGTCCTGCTCACCAGCGCACCCCTGGACGACGACGGCCGTCTCCCCGGCGCGACGACGGCCTGGCTGCGGGCCTGATCCTCGGGGACCGGTCAGTCGTCGAAGACGTTCCGGCAGATCGCGCTCCGCGCTACCGCGTCGCGCCGTAGCGGCTCCACTGCGTGCCGAGCTCCCGCATGAGCGCCGGGTACACGAACAGGTACCGGAACGGCTTGATCAGGGCCATGTAGAAACGGCCGAACCGACCGTTCGGCCGCACGAGCACGGCCATGCGTGTGACGTGGCCGCCTCCCTCGGGCGTGATGCTCAGGTGCAGGACTCCGTGCACCGTGGCGTTGGCGAGCTCCGCGGCGTACTCGTCGTGGGTGAGGTAGAGCGGGGTGAAGGGTGACGCCGGACCGGCCTCCGGTGGTGTCCCCCGGAGCTCCGTCGGAACGCGTTCGGCCAGGCTCCGGACACGCCCGCCGGTGCCGCGACCGTCGTCGTCCCACCTGAGGAGTTTGCCGAGCTGCCACCGCACGGCGAAGAGGAACCGCGAGATCGCCGACGGGGAGTCGCTCGGGTCCCCGGAGGCCAGCTCCTCGACGGCGCGAGGGAACGTCTCCGGCGTGAGGCCCGCCGGGATCTCCCATACGTCCTCCACCTCGAAGTCCCGGGCGATCTCGTGGATGAGCCAGTCGCGCTCGGTATGTGCGCTCGCGGGTACGCGCATCGCGGTCTCCAATCCATACGGTTGCGTATGGAAGTGAGCGTAGACTTGTCCGGCGTCGGTAGTCAACGGAAGGGGAGGCGGGAGCGTGGCGAAGGTACGGACGCCGCGGCAGCGATGGATCGACGAAGGGTGGCGCCTGCTCGCCTCCGGTGGTCCGGAGGCGGTGCGGGTGGAGCCGCTCGCCGCCGCCCTCGGTGTCACCAAGGGCGGCTTCTACTGGCAGTTCGGTGATCGTCGGGCCTTTCTGGAGACGCTGCTCGATGCCTGGGAGAAGGCGGTCACCGACGAGGTGATCGGTTTGGTGGAGCAGCACGGGGGCGATGCCGGGCAGCGGCTCACCGAGCTGTTCGACGTCGTGTCGCAGCGTGGCGGACTGCAGCCGCTGGAGCTCGCGATCCGGCTGTGGGCCCGGGAGGATCCGGATGTCGGCGCCCGGGTGCACCGTGTCGACGAGCGCCGGCTGGACTACGCCCGCGAACTGTTCGGTGGCATCACCGCTGACCCCGACCAGGTCGAGGCGCGCAGTCGGGTCCTGCTGGCGACGTATGTCGCGGCACCTCTGCTGCCGCCCGAGCCGGACCCTGCCACCATGCTGCGGGCTCACCTGGCGCTGCTCCTGACGCCCTGAGGAGGCCGGGCCGGCGTGCGTGCCGGTGGGCCCGGGGCTGTTCAGCTGCCGGTCGTGCCCGTCAGTCCTCCGAGCGGCGGCGCTTCCGGCGGGCGCGCCGCTCCATGTTGTTCTTGGCGAGGGCGCCGGCCAGCGAGGTCGCGACCGCCACGTACAGCCCGACCGACATCAGCGCGTACAGGACGGTGAAGACCTTCGACATCGGCCGGGTCGGCACGAGATCGCCGTAGCCGATCGTCAGTCCGGTGACGACCGAGAAGTACACCGCGTCGAGGACCGCCCAGCCCTCGGCGAGCGTGTAGTAGATCGTCGCGGTCGCCAGGAGGATCAGCAGCCCGCTCAACGCACCGCGAATGGTCCCGTCCCGCCAGGCGGTGCGGACCGCGCCGACGAAGTCCCGGATCATGATCGCGAGCCCCACCATGTCAGGACACTATGTCGTCGACCTCTGGCCGGCCACTCCCGCTGCCTGAGAGTCCGACGTACGCCACGATGCCGTCGATGATCCGGGCCAGCCCGAACTCCATCTCCGCCGCCGGGTCCGCCGACGCCTGGTACGCCGTCCCGGCCGCGGTGCCCACCCGGCCGGACACCGGGTAGTCGCGGCCCGCCATCAGCGTCCCGAGCTCCGCCGCGTTCGCCTCCCACCACTCGGCCTCCGACAGGCCCGACGTGCGCTCTGCCTGCCGCATCCGCTCCTGCGACCGGGCGATGTTCTCGGCGAAGCCCATGAGCACGGCGACCGTCTGATCCATCTCCAGGTCGTCCAGGCCGATGCCGTCGATTCCGGAGAGTTGCCACTCGTACAGGTCCGACATGCCCGGCCCCACGCCGTTCTGCAGCACCATCACGTCGGGCATCCAGGGGTGCTCGCGGCACGCCTCATAGTGGGTGCGCGCGATGAGCGCGAGGCGCTCGCGCGGATCGCCGGGCATCGGCGGCAGGGAGCGGCGCCGGAACACCTGGTCGGCCATGAGCGCCAGGAGTTCCTTGCGGCCGGGGACGTAGGTGTACAGGCTCATCGCACCGATCCCGAGCTCGGTGGCCAGCAGCCGCATGGTCAGGGCGTCCAGGCCGTCGCGGTCGGCGATCCTGATGGCGGCGTCGACGACGTCGTCCACGCTCAGGCTCTGCCTGCGGCCGCGCCGCGGCGCGGGCGGATCGTCGAGACCGTGCCGCCACAGCAGGCGCAGGACCGGGTCGGGCTGGTGTGCCATCCCACCACGATAACGTTCACGTACACCGTACGGAATAGGTGCTACCGTGGGCGCGTTGAAAGGCGTACGACGTACGAAAAAAGGAGCCGACATGCCCGCACCACCCCTGATCGCCCGCGGACTGCGCAAGAGGTACGGCGACACGACCGCCCTCGACGGCTTCGACCTCGACGTCGCGCCCGGTGCGGTCCACGCCCTGCTCGGCCCGAACGGGGCGGGCAAGAGTACCGCCGTGAGCACCTTCGCCACCCTCACGCGCTGTGACGAGGGCGAGGTGCGCGTCGCCGGCCACGACGTGCGACGCGACGCCGCGGCCGTGCGCGCCACCATCGGGCTGGTCGGCCAGGGAACGGCACTCGACGAGATGCTGTTCGGGCGCGAGAACCTCGTGATGTTCGGGCGCCTCCACGGGCTGTCGACGCCTGCGGCCCGCGAGCGCGCCGACGAGCTGCTGCGAACGTTCGGCCTGGCCGACGCGGCGGACCGGAAGGTGTCCACCTACTCCGGCGGCATGCGCCGCCGGCTCGACATCGCCGCCGGCCTGATCCGCCGTCCGGCACTGCTGTTCCTCGACGAGCCGACCACGGGACTCGACCCGCGCGCCCGGAACGAGGTCTGGCAGACGGTGCGGCAGATCGCCGCCGCCGGGACGACGGTGCTGCTGACCACGCAATACCTCGACGAGGCCGACCAGCTCGCCGACCGGGTCACGGTGATGAACCACGGCCGGGTCGCCGCCGAGGGGTCACCGGCCGAGCTCAAACGCCGCATGGGCGGCGACCGGGTGCTCGTCACCGCACCGTTGGGCGTCGACCTGGAGGCGCTCGCGGCGGCGCTCGGCGGTGTCGCCGACGCCGACCTGCGGCAGGTGGCGGTCGAGGCCGGGCCGGAGGGCGGGGCCGCGGCGATCACCGCCGTCGTGCACGCGCTCGACGCCGAGGGTGTCGTCGTCGACGACATCCTGCTGCGGCGCCCGACCCTCGACGAGGTGTTCCTGCGATTCACCGACGCCCCCGCCGCGGCGGCTGCCGCCCCGACGACCGAAGGAGGCCGGCGATGACCGCCGTCACCGCGACCCTGCGCCAGAGCTGGGTCATCACCCTGCGCGACCTCAAGCACTGGCAGCGCGAGCCGTGGACGCCGGTCTTCTCCGTCCTGTTCTCCGTGATGCTCGTGCTGATGTTCGGGTACCTGCTGGGCGGCGCGATCGAGGTCCCCGGCGCGGGCGACGACTACCTGTCCTACCTGCTGCCCGGCATCTTCGCGCTGTCGATGATGTTCGGCATCGAGGCGACGATGACCGCCGTCGCGAACGACTCGAAGAAGGGCGTCACCGATCGCTTCCGGTCCCTGCCGATCAGCGGGGCAGCGGTGCCGCTCGGGCGGGCGGGCGCGGACCTGCTCAACTCCGCCGTCGAGCTCGCGGTGCTTCTCGCGGGCGGCCTGCTGATCGGGTGGCGCGCCACGGGCGGCGCCGGAGGAGCCCTGCTGGCGGTCGGGCTCCTGCTGTGGTTCCGGTTCGCGATGCTGGTGGTGGGGGTGTTCCTCGGGCTGACGATCCGCGGCGAGGGCGGCGTCACGGCCGTCCAGGTGCTGGTGTGGCCGGCCGCGTTCCTGTCCAACGCGTTCGTGGCGCCCGAGTCGATGCCGGCGTGGCTCGGCGTCCTGGCGGAGTGGAGCCCGTTGTCGGCCACGGCGGCCGCGTGCCGCGAGCTCTTCGGGAATCCGACCGGCGCCACGGGCGGACTTCTCGCGGACCACGCCGTGCTGCCGGCGGTGTTGTGGCCGGCGGTGCTCGTCGCGGTGTTCACGCCGCTCACCGCCCGGGCCTACCGGAGGCTGTCGCGGTAGGCCCGGGTGGGCCTCGCCGGCCACCGCACCTGGTCGGTGGCCGACGGCGGCACCGGCCCGACGGCGTCACCGGCGCAGCGCCGCCTCCGCCGGCAGCCACGTCCCCAGATACGTCTCGATCGTCTCGCGGTCCCAGCCGTGCGACTCCGCCAGACCGGCTCGGATCATCGCCAGGTACGGCTCCGACGGCGCGGCGTGCGGGCTGGTGTCCGCCCGGTGCGGCGAGGTGAACGTGTACATCGGCAGCCCGTCGAGCGTCCCGGCGTTGACCATCGTCTCGTAGCGGCCCGGGCCGGCGCGGTAGGCGCCGTCGAACCCCCGGGTGAGCACCGCTTCGAGCGCGGTTCCGGCGCGGGGCTCGCGGTGCATCTCCTGCTCCGCGATGTCGG
Source organism: Myceligenerans xiligouense (assembly GCF_003814695.1). Taxonomy (GTDB): domain Bacteria; phylum Actinomycetota; class Actinomycetes; order Actinomycetales; family Cellulomonadaceae; genus Myceligenerans; species Myceligenerans xiligouense. The sequence goes on along the minus strand of NZ_RKQZ01000001.1, from coordinate 3,608,682 downwards.
TCAGCTGCGCGACGGTGACCCGGTACGCGCGGGCCGCCGTCGGGCCGGGGGAGTGGTGGTCGTAGAACGCCGTCGCGCCCTCCCACGTCGTCGACGCACCCCAGAAGTACAGCCGTCCCGAGAGCTCGACGGGTCGGTCCTCGGCGGGGGGCCGGGGGTCGCGGGCCCCCGGCTGGGCGCGCAGGGCGCCTGGCGGGCGGCCGCCCGCCAGGTAGCAGTTCAGCCGCTCCCGGGAGAGGTTCGATCCATAGCTGACATACCAGACCTCGTGCGAACTCATCGAGACGATTGTGCCCGACGGCGGCCGGTGGCCCGGTCGGTCGCAGTGCCGGCCGGGGCGCCGGGGTCACGCGGCCCGCATGCCCCGGTCGCGTTCGGGCAGCGGCTTCAGGCCGCACGATGCCGCGAACCCGTCGGACTCGATGCCGAGGGCGACGTTCGTCCGCGTGCTCAGGTTCGCGAAGGCGATGATCGCCGTCAGCTCGACGAGCGCGGCCGGCCCGAGTCGCCGCAGGAGGGCGTCGACCATCTCGTCGGTGACCGTCGGCTCGGTCTGCGTCATGGCCTCCGCGTAGGCGAGCACGTCGCGCTCGAGCGGGGTGAACGCGTCGGACTCACGCCATCTCGGGATCTCGCGCGCCTTGTCCATGTCGAGCTTCTTGTGGTGCGCCTCGAAGTAGTTGAAGTCGAGGCACCAGGAGCAGCCGACGAGCGACGCGACCGCCATGTGGGCGAACGTCTTGAGACTCTCGTCGCAGGTGTCCCACTTCTTGATCTTGCCGCCGAGGCCGGCGGTCGACCTCAGGACGCGCTGGTTGTGCCAGAGCACGCCGAGGGCGGTGGGCACCGTCCCCAGGGTCTTCCGGGCGAACCGCTTGATGACGGCGCCGTTGAGGCCGGTGATCTCGGCCGGGGGAACGCGGGTGGTGGTCATGGTCGTCTCCTTCTTCTCGCTCTTGCCCACCACGACACGGGTGCCGCCCGGTGTGTGACACCTGTCCTGGTCATAGACTCGCAGTCGAAGCGTTGTCCAGAGGCTGAAGGTGATGAGAGTGGTTCAGGGTCGGGTGATCCGATACGACGAGGTGCGCGGATACGGATTCGTCGCGCCGGACGAGGGCGGGGACGACGTGTTCCTGCACGTGAACGATCTCGAGTTCGACAAGCGGAAGCTCGTGGTGGGGGCGGTGGTGGAGTTCGACACCGAGGAGGGGGACAGGGGGCCGAAGGCGTCGCAGGTGACGCTGGTGTCGACCCCGGTGGCTCAGCCGCAGGCGGTCGCCGCCGCGCCGGGGAACGGGACGACGGCGGTGCTGGGCGGCGTTCCGGCCCCGGCGCCGACGATCGTGCTGCCCGACACCGGGGCCGACGACGGCGACTCCGTCACGGGCCGCCAGCTCACCGCCGAGCTGACCGAGATGTTGCTCGCCGGAGTGCCGACCCTGACCGCGGAGCAGGTGGTGCTCACCCGGCAGGCGGTCGTGGCGCTGGCCGCGGCGCACGGATGGGTGAGCGACGACCCGGCCTGATCGGGGTTTCGCAGCCGCCTGACGCTCGTGGCGGGATGCCGTCAAAGCTGGCGGTATCCCGCCAGGCCCGTTCACCAGGGGCTTGGCGTGTTTCCGCAATGTTTCCTCGCGGGGTACTTGTCGACGGTGTTGCTACCAGGCAATATCGAGTCGGTAACGATCGGTTGGTGCAAGGAACCAGGTGGGCGACGCCCGGTTCCCGGCTGAGTAACGTGAGCGGAAACCATGACGTGGGCCACTTCATGCGAAGGCGCGTGAGGTGCCTCGTGCGGGTGGGCCGGACGGCCCACGGCCCACGCCATTTTCCTGAGGAGGAACATTGAAGATCAGGCGACTGAGCGCCGCGATCGCGGCTGTGGCCAGCGGTGCGCTGCTCTTCTCGGCGTGCTCGAGCCCGCTGGGTGGCGAGGAGACCACGGGTGAGACGGAAAGCGGCTCGGTGGAGGCCGATGGCCCCTGCAAGGCCGACCTCGGCGACGTCACCACGGCCGACGGCGATATCAAGGTTGCGAACGAGCAGGAGCTTTTCGCCTACAACGGGCTGACCACCGACACGTACTCGGTCTACAACGCCGCCATCCTCGACCGGATGCAGGGCGGGTTCTACTACTTCGGCACCGACGGCACCATCTGCCACGACGACGCCTGGGGCGCGTACGAGGCGCTCAGCCCGACGGAGATCCAGTACACGCTCAGCGACGAGGCGACGTGGTCCGACGGGACGCCGATCACCTACGCGGACTACCTGCTCGACTGGGCCACCCAGGCGCTCACCAAGGACGTCGCCGTCAGTGACGACGCCACCGAGGAGCCGCTGTTCAACCACGTGTCCGGGCTGACCCTGGGTGACTACGTCCCCGCCGGCCCGGAGGCCGACGCGGCCGACGCCAAGCAGTTCACCTACAACTACGAGCGGGTGAACGCGGACTGGGAGATCCTGGTCCAGAGCGCGCTCCCGGCCCACGTCGTCGCCGAGGAGATCGGCGTCTCGACGGAGGAGCTCGTGGAGGCCATCAAGGACCTCGACGCGGACGTGCTCAAGGACGCCGCCGAGTTCTGGAACGAGGGCTGGCTCCTCGACAAGCCGGGCGAGCTGCCCGACCCGGCGCTCACCCCGTCGAGCGGTCCGTACATGTTCGCCGAGGGCGGCTGGTCCGCGGGCCAGTCCGTGACGCTCACCGCCAACCCGGACTACTGGGGCCCGGCACCGGCGACCGAGACCCTGACCTTCCGGCAGATCGCCTCCGACGGTCAGATCCAGGCGCTGCAGAACGGCGACCTCGACGTGATCCAGCCGAACGGCCCGGTCGTCGACACGATCACGCAGCTCGAGGCCCTGGGCGACTCGGTCAACCTGGAGACGGGCCAGACCCTCATCTGGGAGCACCTCGACTTCAACTTCCGTGAGGGCAGCGTGTTCGCCGAGGACGCGGGAGGCCTGGCCGCCCGTGAGGCGTTCGCGCTGTGCGTGCCGCGTCAGAAGATCGTGGACGACCTGATCAAGCCGATCGACTCCACCGCCGTGGTGATGAACGGCCGCGAGGTGTTCCCGTTCCAGGACACCTACGAGGAGGTCACCGCGGAGTCCTACGACGGCCGCTACGACGAGGCCGACATCGAGGCCGCGCAGGGCAAGTTCGCCGAGTCGGGCCTGGAGGAGGGCACCGAGATCCGGGTCGGGTACCTGGACGGCAACCCCCGCCGTACGGACACGGTCGCCGCGATCAAGGCGTCGTGCGACGAGGTCGGCTTCGAGATCGTCGACTCGGGCTCGCCCACCTTCTTCGACGAGGAACTGGGCAACGGCGACTACGAGGTGGCCCTGTTCGCCTGGGCCGGCTCCGGCCAGATCACCTCGGGCGAGAACATCTACTCGACGCCGGGTGGCCAGAACTACGGCGAGTACTCGAACGAGACGGTCGACGCGGCGTGGAAGACCCTCACGGAGTCGACGGACCCGGCGGTGCACACCGAGCAGGTGAAGATCATCGAGAAGGAGCTGTGGGACACCCTGTTCGGTCTCCCGCTGTACGCCCACCCGGGCGTCGTCGCCTCCAGCTCGTCGGTGGACAACGTCCGCGCGACGGCCACGCAGGGTGGCGTCTCGTGGAACGCCGACCAGTGGGCGCGCGCGGAGTGACCCGCCGCTGATCCCACCACCTGCGGGGAAGGGAGCGCCTGCTCCCTTCCCCGCAGGCATGTCTTCCCGTTCTCCACCTCCCGCCGCCGATCGGCGGCCGCCTGCGAAGGGTCATGAACCCGTGTTCCTCTTCATCCTGAGACGCACACTCGCGTCCCTCGTCGTCCTGCTGCTCTCATCAGCGCTGATGTTCTGGCTGACGGTGAACTCCGGAGATCCGCTCGCCGATCTCCGTGGTTCGAACGCCGACAACGCCCAGCAGCTCATGGACTCCCGTGTCGCGACGATGAATCTCGACCTGCCGTGGTACGAGCGGTACTGGATGTGGCTCGACGGCGTGGTCGGCTGCTTCACGGGATCGTGCGACTTCGGGGTCAACCGCAGTGGTCAGGACGTGCTCTTCCTGACGGGCCTCGCCGCACAGTCCACCCTGCGCCTGGTGACCGCGGCGACGCTGATCGCGATCGTCGTGGGCGTGGCCCTGGGCATCCTCACCGCGATCCGGCAGTACTCCGGGTTCGACTACGGTGTGACGTTCGCGGCCTTCCTCTTCTTCTCGTTGCCGGTGTTCTGGGCGGCGGTGCTGCTCAAGGAGTTCGGCGCGATCCGGTTCAACGACTGGATCGCGAACGGTCAGCTCGGGCCGCTGACGATCATCCTCATAGCCCTGGTCCTGGCGTTCCTCATACCGTCCACGATGGGCGGTACCACCCGGCGCAAGCTGGTCACGGGCGGGGCGACGTTCGCGTTCGTCGTCGTGGTGCTGTTCCTGTTCAACCTGCTGAACTGGTACCGGAGTCCGGTCTCGGGACCGCTCGTCGCGCTCGTGGCCGCGTGCGGCGCGGCGGTGCTGGTCACCGCCATCGTGTCGGGTCTCCGCAACCGGAAGGCCATGTACGCGGCGCTGACCACCGCCGTCGTCGGCATCGTCGCCTACGCCGTCCTCGCGTTCACGCCCCTGCTCGCCGACCCGTCGTGGCTGGGACTGTCCGGGCTGTTCGTGGTGGCGATCGCCGTCTCGCTGGTGATCGGCCGGCTCTGGGGCGGCTACAACAAGAAGCAGGTCATGCTGGTGACCGGCGTGACGGGTGCGCTCACCTCCCTCATCGTCGTGGCCGACATCCTGGTGGGGTACTGGGCGTCGTTCCTGGGGCTGAAGTCGCGGCCGATCTCCACGATCGGCGCGCAGACGCCGAACTTCACCGGAGACTTCTGGCAGCGCCTCATCGACTACGGCACCCAGCTCATCCTCCCGACGGCGCTGCTCGCGCTGGTCTCCATCGCCACCCACTCCCGGTTCACCCGATCGTCGATGCTCGAGGTGCTCAACCAGGACTACGTGCGCACCGCGCGGGCGAAGGGCCTCTCCGAGCGCGAGGTCGTCGTCAAGCACGCGTTCCGCAACTCGCTCATCCCGATCACCACCATCGTCGCCTTCGACTTCGCCGCCCTGATCGGCGGCGCGGTGATCACGGAGACGGTGTTCGGCTGGCAGGGCATGGGGCAGCTGTTCATCACGGGACTGCGGCAGGTCGACCCAGCTCCGGTCATGGCGTTCTTCCTCGTCACCGGAACGGCGGTGGTCGTGATGAACCTGCTCGCCGACCTCGCGTACGCATCCCTCGACCCGCGGATCCGGCGCTGACCCGCCGATCGGGAGGAGAAAACTCATGAGTGAATCACCGAAGAACGGCGCCGCAGGCGACGCCGCCCTCCTCGCGGCCGACGAGGAACTGGTCCCCGAGACCAAGTCCTACAGCGCCAACCAGATCGTGCTGCGGCGCTTCCTACGACACCGGGGCGCCATCGTCGCCATGGGGGTGATGGCGGTCGTCGTCGTCGTGTCGTTCACGTCGATCGGGGTCGGTTCCGTCCCGGGCTGGTGGGACAAGGACATCAGCACCGCCTACGACAAGATCGGCACCGGCTCGCCGACCTGGGAGCACCCGTTCGGCCAGGACACCATCGGCAAGGACTACTTCGCGCTGACCATGCGCGGGACGCAGATCTCCCTGTACATCGCGTTCGGCGTCGGCATCATCTCCACGCTGATCGGCACCTTCGTCGGAGCGATCGCCGGCTACTTCCGGGGCATCGTCGACTCGCTGCTGATGCGGCTGACCGACGTCGTCATCATCATCCCGCTGCTCGCGATCGCGGCGGTGCTGGGGCGGATGTCGGGCGGCAGCCTCAACCTGCTGATCTTCGCGCTGGGGGTGCTGGTCTGGACCAGCCTGGCGCGCCTCGTGCGCGGCGAGGTGCTGTCGCTGCGCGAGCGGGACTTCGTCATGGCGGCCCGTGCCGTCGGCACGAGCCCCGGCAGGATCATCGTGCGGCACATCCTGCCCAACACGGTGGGCGTCATCACGGTCTCGGCCACCCTGACCATCGCGACGGCGATCCTGCTGGAGACCAGCCTGAGCTTCCTCGGCTTCGGAGTGCAGGCACCGGACGTCTCGCTCGGCTCGCTGATCTCCGACTACCAGGGGGCCTTCCTCTCCCGGCCCTGGCTGTTCTGGTGGCCGGGCATGATGATCCTCGCGATCGCCCTGTCCGTGAACTTCATCGGGGACGGTCTGCGCGACGCGTTCGACCCCCGGCAGACCAGCACCAAGGAGTGACACCGTGACCACACTCGATATCTCCACCTCCGGTGCTGCCGAGACGACGGGGAACGCCGTCCTCTCCTTCGAGAACCTGAGCGTCACGTTCCGGACGCAGTTCGGCGACGTCGACGCCGTCAAGGGCATCGACCTCGACGTGCGGCCCGGAGAGGTGGTCGCCCTCGTGGGCGAGTCCGGCTCCGGCAAGTCGGTGACCTCCACGACCGCGCTCGGGCTGCTGCCCGGCAACGCCCGCGTCAGCGGCACGGTGCGCGTCGGCGGCCAGGTCGTCGGGTCGCTCGACAAGGCCGGCCTGCGCCGGCTGCGCGGGAACGACGTCGCCATGGTGTTCCAGGAGCCCATGACGGCGCTGAACCCGGTGCTCACCATCGGTGACCAGCTCACCGAGGGCCTGCAGCTGCACGGCATCGCGTACGGCAAGGAGGCCGAGGCCCGCGCCGCCGAACTGCTGCGCATGGTCGGCATCCCCGAGCCGGAACGCCGGCTCAAGCAGTACCCCCACGAGCTGTCCGGCGGGCAGCGGCAGCGCGTCGTCATCGCGATGGCGATCTCCTGCGACCCCACGGTGATCGTCGCCGACGAGCCCACCACGGCCCTCGACGTCACCGTCCAGGCCGAGATCCTCGACCTGCTGCGCTCGCTCACGGAGAAGCTGGACACGGCGATCCTGCTCATCACCCACAACATGGGCGTCGTGGCGGACATGGCCGACCGCGTCGCCGTCATGCTCAAGGGCGACCTCGTGGAGACCGGCACCGTGGACCAGGTGCTCAACCACCCACGGCACGAGTACACCAAGCGGCTGCTCGCCGCCGTGCCGCACCTCGGCGAGGGGCCGGGCCAGTTCGGCGAGGTCGCGCGGCCGGCGGAGCCGGTGCCGGGTGAGGCCGCCGCGCTCGACCTGAGGAACCTGGTCATCGAGTACCACCGGATCGGCAGGCCGGCCTTCCGCGCCGTCGACGACGTGACCTTCCATGTCGCCCCGGGCGAGATCGTCGGGCTGGTGGGCGAGTCCGGCTCCGGCAAGTCGACGATCGCCAAGTGCGCGCTCGGTCTGATCCCGTCGCGCTCCGGCTCGGTGTCGATCCTGGGTCAGGACTTCCGGGCCACTCGTGGCCGGAGGCTCAAGGAGCTGCGCAAGCGGATCGGCGTGGTCTTCCAGGACCCGGCCGCCTCGCTCAACCCGCGGTTCCCCATCGGCGACCTCATCGCCGAGCCGCTCGTGGTGCACCAGGTGGGCGACGCCCGCTCGCGCCGGGAGAAGGTCATGGAGCTGCTCGACGCCGTCGAGCTGCCGCCCGCGGTCTTCAACCGCTATCCGCACGAGCTGTCCGGCGGGCAGCGTCAGCGGGTCAGTATCGCCCGCGCGCTGACCCTGCGGCCCGAACTGCTCGTGGCCGACGAGCCGACGTCGGCCCTCGACGTGTCCGTACAGGCCAGCGTGCTGAAGATGTTCACCTCGCTGCAGGAGCGGTACCGGTTCGCGTGCCTCTTCGTGAGCCACGACCTGGCCGTCATCGACCTGCTGGCGCACCGTGTCGTCGTCATGCAGAACGGCGAGATCGTGGAGCAGGGCGCGCGGGAGGACGTGCTGCGGAACCCTCGCGAGGACTACACGAAGCGGCTGCTGGCCGCCGCGCCGGTGCCGGAGCCGGGGGAGCAGCGCCGACGGCGCGAGGCGCGCCACGCTCTCCTGACCTCCCTGGGCGAGGAATCCGCGGAGCTCCACCTGTAGGAACCCCCTGCCGGGGGCGGTGCGTCCACCCCGGACGCACCGCCCCCGGCAGGTTGTCGGGCCGGAGCTACTCCGCCACCGCGGGGAAGATCCGCACCTGGCCCGCCGGGAGCGACTCCGCGGCCTCGCTCCACTCCGCGCTCTCGCGGGTCCAGACCCGGTCCGCCACCCGCACCTCGACCACGTTCGTCTCGGCGGCGGTGGCGACGGCCCAGTGGGCCGCGGCCCAGCCACCGCGCGCGGCCTCCCCCGGGGCCAGCGGTGTGGCGTCGACCTCGACGGCCGCCGTGCCGGACGGCGTGGTCCCCGAGGGGCCGAGCCCCAGATCGCGGCCGAGCCTCCCGACCACCACGTCCAGCGCGGGAGCGACCGCCAGCCGGGCGTCCTCCTCGACCGGCGCGATCTCACAGGTCAGCGACGCGGGCGAGTGACCGGTCAGGCTCGACGCCCACGCCCGGGAGCGGACCTCGTGCCGGGCGTACGCCTCGGGGTAGGCCGACCGCTGCACCGCCTGCGCCGCGTCCGTGATCTCCATGTCCTCGTAGCCGTCGATCTGGACCAGGCCGTCGTAGAAGGCGTTCGTGGAGTACACCGGGTCGAGGATCTCGTCCTCGCTGCCCCACCCCTGCGACGGCCGCTGCTGGAACAGCCCGA